>NZ_JBQENC010000004.1:0-374088 GCF_052044485.1 Pseudoxanthomonas sp. 22568 | reverse complement strand
CCAGACCTTGCGGTCGAAGGCGTAGGAGGCGCCCAGGTAGTAGCCCTTGGCGTTGGTGCCGCCGAGATGGAAATTGGAGTCGTTGAACCCGTCCGGCAGCGCGTCCGGGTCGATGCGCTTGTAGCCCAGCCAGGCGTTCCAGTCGCCGGCCTGGGCCAGGGCCAGGTCGCCGAAGGTGGCCTGGACCAGGTAGGCGGTGTCGCCGCTGTCCAGGTCGGCCACGGTGGGGGTGGCCCCGGCCGGGGTGGCCAGGTTGGTGACCAGCCCGCCGTGGGCGCGGGTCCACATCCGCTGCGGGTCATAGGCGGTGTTCTTGACCCCGTGGGCCTCCAGGCGCAGGCGGGTGCCGGCCAGGGCCGGGGTCTCCCAACTCAGGTTCACGTCCACCAACCTGAAATTGGCCGCCAGGCCCACGTACTGCGGCAGCGGGGTGTTGGCCGGGTCCAGCGGGTCCAGGGCGATGTTGCGCAGGAGCATGAGGGTGTTGCCCTTCTGCATGAACGCCGGGCGGGTGCCGTCGGTGCTGCAGACCTGGGCGCCGGCGTACAGCGCGCAGGGGGCCGAGTACTCGCCGGAGATGTTGCGGAACTGGTAGTAGGCCAGCGCCGCGCGCAGGGTCTGGTCCTCCCCGAAACGCCAGTTGGCGCCCACCTGCAGGCCGTTGAGCCACTTGTCGCGGCTGGCCTGCTTGTCCTGACTGGTGGCCGGGAAGTTGTCGGCCGAGTATTCCAGCGGGCTCAGGCCCAGGGTGGCGAACAGGTCCAGGCCCTGGCCCACGGCCCGTTCGTACTTGACCGCCAGGCCGTCGAAGTTGAGGTCGTTGGAGAACAGGATGTCGGTGGACCAGTAGGGGTTGGCGAAGCGTCCGCCGGTGAACTCCAGGCCCGGCAGCGGCGACCAGGCCAGCCAGGCCTGGTCCAGCCAGGCGTCCTTCTTGGCCAGGCCGCCGCCCAGGGTCTGGGTGGTGGAGACCGGGCCGTCGTCGTTGCCGGTGGCCAGGCGCACGCCGGCGCGGGTGTGTTCGCCCAGTTGGGCCAGCACGCCCAGGCGGGCGCGGATGCGCCAGGAGTTGTTGCGGTCCTGGCGGGTGTTGCGCAGCGGCGGCAGGTCCAGGTGGGTGTTGGGGTTGATGTCGTAGCCATCGCCGGCGTTGATGCGGGCCCAGTCGGTCTCGATGGTGCTGTTGCGTTCGGAGAACAGGCGCGACTCGTTGCGCACGCGCACATCGCCGGTGACCTGCACGCGCTGGGTCCACTCCGGCACCGCGTCCGGGGCGGCCCAGCGTTCGGCCTTGGCCTGGGCCAGCACTTCGGCCTTGACCTCCTCGCGGATGCCTTCGCGCACGGACTCGGGGATGTAGGGCACGCGCACCTCGCCCGGTTCCAGGGCCGGGCCGGCGGCGCTGGCGGCCGGGCGGGCGGCGGCCTCGCGGCGGGCTTCCTCCAGCAGGGCCTGGCCCACCTGGGGGGTGAGCGCGCCGCTGTCGATGAGGCCGCGGATGAGCTTGACCAGGGTGCTCTCGGCAGCCGGGGCCTCCTGGGCCTGGGCGGCGGTGGACAGGACCAGGGCCAGGCCGATGCCGGCGGCCAGGTGGCGCAGGCGGGAAAGGGGAAGACGGGTCATGGGCAACTCACAAGGCAGGAAAAAGGGGCGGGAAAAGGGGGCAGTGGTCGGGATGGGGGGCGGGTCAGCCGGCGGGCCGGCGGCCCTGCACCAGCACCCGGGCCGGGAAGGTCAGCGAGGCCGGCGGGCGTTCGTCCACCCGGCCCAGGGCGCGCACGGCCTCCAGCACGGCCTGGTCGGCGTCGGGGTTGCCGCTGCCGCGGGCCAGTTCGACCCGGCTCAGTTCCCCGCCGGGGCCGAGCCAGACGTGCAGGGTCAGCTGGAAGGCCAGCGGGCGCAGGCGTTCGTCGCGGGCGATGGCCTGCTGCAGGACGTAGCCCAGGTAGCGGCCGTAGGAGGCGTTGCCGGCGCCGCCGGCGCCGACCCCGCTCATGCCGCCGCCGCGACCGGACTGGATGCCGAAATTGTCGGTGCCGGCCTGGGCGTCGGCGTTCATGGTCACCGGGTCGGCGGTGTCCGGGGTGGGCGCCTCCTCGGCCGGCTTGGGCACGTCCTCCAGCGGCTCGGGCTCGGGCATGACCTCTTCCGGTTCCACTTCCGGTTCGGGTTCGGGCTCGGGTTCGGGCGGCGGCGGGGGCGGCGGCGGCAGGGTCAGCACCGGCACGGCGGCCACCGGCCGGCGGGTGCTGGCCGGGTCCTTGAGCAGCAGGTAGCCGACCAGGCCCACCAGCAGCGCGGCCAGCAGCAGCGCCCCGAGCAGGGCCGGCCAGCCCGCGCGCAGGCCGCGGCCGGGACGGGGGTCGGGCGCAGTCATGGCCTCACCCCTGCGCCTTGCCGGTGACCAGGCCGACCTGGGTCAGCTCGATGCGCCGCAGCAGGTCCAGCACTTCCACCACCCGGGCGTACTGCACCTGGGCATCGCCGCGCACGATGACCGGGAAGTCCGGGGTGATGGCCTGTTCGGTGCGCAGGCGCTGTTCCAGCTCGGCCAGGCTCACCGGGTAGGCGTCCAGGAAAATCTGCCCGGCGTTGTCGACCGTGATGGCCTTGGTCTGCGGCTTCTCCAGGGCCTGGCTGCTGCTGGCCTTGGGCAGGTTGACTTCAATGCCGGGGATGGTGGCGTTGCTGGTCAAAATGAAAATGACCAGCACCACCAGCAGCACGTCCACGAAGGGGGTGACGTTGATGCCCTTCTCGCGTTTTTTGACACCCAATCGCTTGGCGGCCATGGCGCGGTCCTCAGGCCCGCACCGAGTGCAGCACCGACGGCACCGGACCGGCGGCGTCGAACTCCTCGGCCAGGCGGGCGCTGAACTCGTCCACGAACACGGCCATGTCCGCGCCGATGGCCTCGGCGCGGGCGGCCAGCCAGTTGTAGCCAAACAGGGCCGGGATGGCCACGCCCAGGCCGGCGGCCGTGCACAGCAGCGCCGCGGCCATGCCCGGGGCCACCGAGTTGATGTCCACCGCCCCGGCCATGGCCGCCACCGCGAACACCAGCATGATGCCGATGACGGTGCCGAACAGGCCCACGTAGGGGGCGCCTTCAATGGTGGTGGACAGCCAGTTCATGCGCCGGCTCATGCGCTCGCCTTCGCGGATGACCTCGGCGTCCATGGCCGCGCGGATGGCCGCCAGCGCGGCCGCGCTCAGGCCGTGGGCGTGGGCCTGGCGGCCCTTGAGTTCGTCCATGGCGATGGCGTACAGCCGCCACAGGCTGGCGTGCTCGCGGATATCCGCGTCCAGGGTGCCCTGGCGGGCGCGTTCCTGCAGGCTGGCCGCCGGCAGGCCGGCCACCTGCTGGTACTGCACGGCGAAGGCCGCGTTGGCCCGGCTGACCCGCCCGAAATACCGCCCCTTGGCCAGCATGATGGCCCAGGACAGCAGCAGCATCAGCCCCAACACGATGACCACCACCCAGGCGTCCACCGGCATGGACTTCAAAATGAACCCGAAATGGCTCACCCCGGCGTTCTGTTCGTCCTCGCCCAGGCGCACCAGCCGCGCGGCCGGGCCCTGCGAGGCCACCTCGGCCAGCAGCGCGGCCGCCGGCCGGGCCACCTTGGACAGGCGCACCTCGTCCAGCGCGCCGGTGAACGGCGCGGCGGCCACCGCCCCGGCCGGGGCCGGGGTGCCTTCGCCGCCGACCCAGGCCGGACCGGCCAGCGCCGGCAGTGGGGTCTCCACCCGCGCCACTTCCCGCCCGCCCACGTACAGCACCACCGCCCCGGCGTCGGCGGTGAAGGCCAGATGGCTCCACTGCCCGCTCGGCAATGCGGCCACCGGCGCGCTGCGCGCCTGGTCCACCTGCACGAACGGCACCCCGTTGTCCACGCCCAGCCACAGCAGGTGCTCCCCGTCCCGGCGCAGGTACACGCTCTGGCCCGGACCGGCCGCCTCGGGCTTGACCCAGGCCGAGAAGCTCATCGTCCCGCCGGCCGGCACTGCCAGCGAGGCCGAGGCCGGCAGCTGGAAGGGCGCGGTGCCCAGTTGCGCGCCGCGGCCGATGAGGGCCGCCTCCAGCGCGGTCAACGGGCCGCTGGCGTGGTTGCCGTAGGCGGTGGTGTCCTGGACCTGGGCGGTGGTGCCGGCGAAGTGGTAGACGGCGGTGTAGTCCGGGTCGAACACCAGCTGGCCGTTGCCCGCGGCCGGGGCCTGCGGGTTGCCGTAGTACATCCACAGGGTCTGCGCCGCGCCCGGGGTCACCGCCGGCACGTCGACCCAGACCAGGGCCATGGCCGCGGCCGCGTCGTAGCGCTCGACCTGGTGGTTGAGCACGGTGTGCCCGTCGGCGGCGATGAAGCGCAGGTCCTGGCCGCCCTCGCCCACCCCGTCGAAGGCGAAGTTGCCCGCGTGCAGGCGCACCAGCACCGGCAGCCGGCCCGGGCCGGTGGCCAGGCCCGCGCCCTGCGGGCCGGCGTCCACCGTCAGCGGCTTGCGGTACTTCCAGTCGGCCTGCCACCAGGCCGGACCGGGTTCCTGGGCCCGGGCGCTGGCCTGCAGCGACAGGCCCAGCAGCATCAACAACAGGAGAAGGACGCGTTGCATGGAAAAATCTCCAGAAAAAGAAATGAGGGTCAGTAGCTGGCGCCGACGCTGACGTGCAGCCGGTCCGCGCCGCGGGTGGTGGTGGGCCCGTCCAGCAGGCTGTGGCCGTAGTCCAGGCGCACGTCGAAGTGCTCGCCCACCCGGAAGCTGGTGCCGACCCCCAGCGACGCCAGCGAGGCCTCGGCCTCCTGTTCGGGCAGTGGCCGGCGCAGGCCCAGCCAGGCCCCGTCCAGGTAGCCGTGGAAGCGCCACTCGCGCAGGCCCCAGCGGGTCAGCGGCGCGCTGCGCCACTCCAGGGTGAACATCGCCCCGTAGTCGCCGATGGCCTCGGCCGAGCGGTAGCCGCGGGTGGTGTACATGCCGCCGGCGGCGAACTGCTCGCCGGACACCAGCGGCTGGTCGGTCAGCTGCGCCGACACCCGCGCGTACCACTGCGCCCCGCTGGCGAGGCTGTAGGTGTCGCTGACATCGGCCTTGAGCACGAAGAAGCTGGCATCGGCATAGGCGCGCTTCCAGTCGAACGCGTCCGCCCCGCTGCCGTAGCCCAGCACGCTGCGCGCGCCGAACACCGCCTGCAGGCCCAGCGCGAACTGGTGCCGCTCGCCCTGGCGGAACCCGCTGTAGGCCAGGGTCACCGGCGCGTACTTCAGCGGCGCGAAGTCGCTGGCCATCCCGGTCAGGGCCACCGCCTCGTCCATGTCCTTGAAGTCCACCCCCAGCGTCCACTGGTGCCACCAGGCCCCGGCCTGCGGCAGGGTGTGGCTGAGCTTGAGGCCCACCGCGTGGCCCTTGCCGGTGACCTGGGTGGTGCCGCTGGAGACCACGTTGCTGTCGGAGCGGTAGCCGGCCACTTCCAGCTGCCAGTCCGGCCCGCCCAGCGGCAGCCGGTAGGACCCGGACCACACGCTGGCCTCGTCCACGTCCTCCGGGGCGGCGAACCAGGTCAGCGAGGCGCTGTGCTCGCGCTGCCACAAATTGTCGTGGCCCACGCTCAGGATGCTGCGCAGCGGGGTGGTGTCCACGCTGTGGTCGTTGTTGACCGTCAGGCTGGCCCGCCACGGCGCGGTGTCTTCCACCTTCAGGTCCACGTCCATGGTCCCCTCCGTGGCGCCGGGCTTGACCAGCGGCACCACCTGCCGGCGCGCGGTGCGGTTGAGCGCGGCCAGCTGGTCCTGGGCGCGGGTGAAGTCCGGCACCTGCCCGGTGGCCAGCGCCGGCACCGCCGCGCGCAACCGTGCCGGGTCGTGGTGCCGGGCCCCGACCACGTTCACCGTCCCGACCCGGGTCTGGGTCACCTGCAGCACCACCACCCCGCCGCTGACCTGCTGCTCGGGCAGGTCCACGTACACGGACTGGTAGCCGCGCTGCTGGTAGGCCGCCTGCAGCGCATCGCGCGCGGCCTCCACGTCGGCCAGCGTCCGCCCCGGGCCCAGGTACGGCATCACCGCCTGCTCAATCTCCCGCGCCGCCAGCACGCTGTTGCCGCGCACCCGGTACTCCTGGATGCTCACCCGCTGAACCGCTCCGCCCGGCGCGCTCGGCGCCTCCGGTGCCTCGGCTGCGGGCGGGGCGTCCTGCGCGAACGTGGATGTGCTCGCGGCCAGCAGGCACAGGGTCAACGGCGCCAGCCTCGGCGCCTTCTTGTCTGGGAACATCGGTCGGGTTCTCAATGCGTAAGGAAGGGCGAAAGCGAATCGGCAGCGACCTTCATCCGATGACGCCGCTGCATGGGCGGTGGCGTCATCGAGACCAGCGGCAGCGGGATTGCCGGATTGCGGAGCGTGCGGACGAATCCGGTCCCCATCGGGCGTCGTTTCATTCTCAATGCCGTCCTTGACGCGGGTTTGACGGTGCCGGGCGCTTGCGCGGTTCCACCGCGGGATCGCCCATGCTCACCTGCACCACGCTGTTGGCGTCGTAGCCCTCGCCTTCGCCACCGCGCGGCGCTGCGCCGCTGGCGTCGGCGCCGAAGCCGAGCACCTGCACGCTGATCACCGACGGACGATTCCGCGCGTTCTGCCGCTTGACCACGTCCTGCGCCGCCTGCACCGCGCTGGTGGCGGCAGAACTGGCGTTGGACAGCGCGCTGACGTTCACCGCCGCGACCACCGGGATACCCTTGGCCTCGCCCTGCACCTGGATGTTCTCGGCGTTGACCACCCGCAGCGCGGCCAGGTTGACGTTGCCGGAAACGCGGATGCCCGCCTCGCCCGCGTCGATGGTGCCCAGCGGCGCGATCAGATCCACGTCGCCGGGCGGCACTTCCGCGATCGGATTGAGCGTGGCGATGCCCGCGCCGGTGTTCGGCGTGGTCGGCGACAGCGAAACATTGCCGATGGCGTCATAGGCACGACGCTGCGGGGTGTACACGATGGTGGTCTTGCTGCCGCGGCCGGCGTTGATGTCGCCCTCCGCCGACCAGGCCAGGATGTTGCCGCCGAAGGTGGTGAAGATGCGGCTCTGGCCCAGCAGGATGCTGCCCTGCGAGTACATGTTGATGTCGCCATCGCCCTGGGTCAGCACGCCGGAACCTTCCGCCGGGGTGAATCCGCCATCCACGCCGACCAGCGTGCGGCCGCCGGGCACCAGCAGATTGATGTCGCCGCCGAAGTCGGTATGGATGCCGGCGTCGAGGACCTTGTAGAACGGCACGCCGCCGGGACGGCCACGCGCGAACCATTCGTCCTCGCGGATGTAGCTCTGGCCCGGCCGGGGGCGTGCGGAGGGCGTCTCGCCGAAGGTCTCGTAGTACAAGGCGCTGCTGAACATCGTCAGGCCACCCTCGTAACGGATGGCGTTGCCGGCACTGTCCTTCGCCGGCAGCAGCGTGGCGATCGCCTCGCGTCCGCGCAGGTAGCTGCCTTCGCGCGGGCCGCCGTCCTGGTTGTACTCGCGACCGGCCGTCTTCAGTTCGTTGTAATAGACATTGCGCAGGAACACGCGTTGCTGCTCCGGCGGCAACGCGGCGAAGAAGGCGCGCGCGTCCATGACGGCGGCGTCGAAGTGCAGGCCCAGGCCGTTGGCGCCGCCGAAACGCGCGGTGAGCCAGTTGACCAGGTGCAGATCGCTCTCGCGCTGGAACTCGCGCGTCAGGTTGCGGTTGCTTGCACTCTTGCCTGCCGCCAGCGCGGTGTTGCGGACCCGATCCAGCTCGGCCTGCTTTTCGAGCATGAATGCCGTCGCGCCGGCCTCGTCTCCGGCGTAGCCGAACTCGCGCGCCAGCCACTGCGCCAGGGTCAGGCTGCCGTCGTAGATGCGCACCGCCTTGCCGGGCTGATCACCCAGCGGGCGTTCCGGATCGGCCTGGTTCGCCGGGTCCAGGTAGCGCGCCGCGAAGGCCGCCCAGTCCGCACCGTGCTCGCCTACCCCGGCCATGACGGTGATGCCGGCGCCGCTGCCCCGATCACCCGGAGTAACGTTGTAGACCGGCCCGATGCTGCGCAATTCGGCCTTGTCGGCCATGTACACGTCGCGGCCGGCGGTGAGTTCCAATTCGCCGGGACCGGCGATGTAGAAGGAACTGAAGCGGATGTCCCGCCCCGCCTCGACCACCGACACGTCGTCGGCGCTGGTGTGCACGATCAGATTGCCGCGCGAGGTGCCGGTGCCGACGTAATTCGGCTTGTGTGGCGCGGAAAGGTCGAGGGTCGTCGGGACACCGAACCAGCCGAGCGCGCCCGTCTCCTGCCCGTAGTTCTGGCCAAGCGTATCGAACTGGCCCAACTGGGTGCCCGCGTTGACGATGTCGCGGCCGGCGCGGACCGCGACCGCGCCACCGCCGTCGTACCAGGACGGATAGTTGCCGCGCTCCCCGGTATGCAGGCCACGATAGACGATGCCGCCAAGCTGCAGCCCCACCAGATCCCCTTCCACCGCGTAGTAACGCGCGGGCTGGCGACCCGCGTACACATGGCCCGACGCGGTGGGCGGCGTGAACGAGAACAGCGGATAGGCCTGCGAAGTGCCGAGCGGCCCGTCGTGACCGAAGGCGAACAATGCCGACGGTGCCAGCGCATCGGGACTGACGTTGTGCCAGACGCGACGCCCGTACCAGACGTTGTCATCAAAGCCGACGAAACCGGGATTGAAGGGGCTGGGCAAGCGGGTCGGATCCGCACCCGACACCGAGAAGCCATTGCCGCCCGCGTAGATGGAATCGCGCGCCAGCAATTCGAGCTGGCCGGCGCTTTCGACCACGAAACGCCCGTCCACCGGCGAAGGCGCCAGGACCACGCCGTTGGCGAGGCCGTTGATGCCATAGAACAGACTGCCGCTGGCGGCGACCGCACGCACGGTCGAGGGATAGATGAAATTGCCGTCGGTGGCCTGGAAGTCACTGAAGCTGCCGCGATCCAGTTCACCCAGGGTCGGGGTCAGGTTGCCGCCGGCGGCGAACAGGTCGACCGCGGTGGAAGGTGTCCACAGCGAGAACCAGTTCCAGCCGCCACCATCGTGCAGCGTGTCGTTGATCCGGTACGGGGATCCGCCGTGGAACTGCGGCACCCGGCCACCGTCGGCGGCGCCGGTCAGGACCAGATCGCCGCGCGTATCGATGCGCGCGGTGGCGTCGCCCAGCACCAGCAACGGACCGCCACCGGAGGTCGCCGCCGTCGCGGTGTACACGTCGTTGGCGCGCGACTCCTTGGGATCCATGCCGCCATGGCGAAGTTCGACGCCGCCGACCGCTCCGGCTTCCATGCGCAGCGCGCCGCGCAGGTTGGTGAAGCTGCCGTTGAGGTCCAGGCGGTGGACGTTGTTGGCCGGGAAGGTATTGGCTTCCGGAACCAGGTTGCCGACGGGGAAGCTGCGCTCGTACGGATCAGGGTTCAGGCCCCCGCCGATGCGGATATCCAGATCGCCACCGCCGGTCTGTACCAGTTCACCGGACGCGGTCACCCGACCGGTGCTGGCCACCGCCAGGTTCACGCCCTGGCTGCGGGCGATCACGTAGCCCTTGTCGCCGCGTCCCTGAAGCATGCCGGCGTCACCGCCGGTTTCCAGCAGCAGGTTGCCGCCTCCCAGCGTGCCGAAACCGGTGAACGCCATCATTCGTGGCATGCCTTCGAATCCGGACATGCCGTTATCCCGGTTCGACGCGATGTAGGTGCCGAAGTTGATCCACCATGCCGTGGCCACGTTGCCGCCGGCATCGCCGACGCTGCCGCTGCCCTGCCGCCACAGCCAGTTGCCGATCGATGCGCTGCCGGTGAGCGGGCCATTCCGGTAACCGAGCGCATCCGGGCGAATCACGGCCGTTGTTTTGCCGACGCTGTCGCCCATGATGTCCCCGCGTGCGCGCAGCAGCAGGTTGCCACCGGCCTCCGGGAACCACGCCTGGTACAGACTCTGGCTGCCGCCGTCGACCAGATGTTCGAACAGGTCGCCGCCACTTGGCCCCAGGATGGTCCCATCCACGACCGCGCCCCGCGGCAGGTTGAACGGCTCGCTGCCATCGGCCGCGGTGATGCGCGCCGACGGCGTGCCGGCGGTGTAGACGCCGTACAGCGACGTGGTCAGGATGTCGTCGCCGGACACCAGCTTCAGATCACCGGTGCCGGTGCGCACCACACTGGCCAGTTGCTCGCGCACCGGCAACGTGTAGTAATCCATGTCCGGCGGCGTGGCAGGCGTGACCAGCGCGGAGAGATCGCCATAACCCCAGAGGTTCAGCTCGCCCGCGTCGACACCGATGATGCCCAGCAGCTGAAGTTCCTCGACTTCCGCGGGCGTAATCACCGCGCCGGCGATGATCGGGAACGAGTAACCAAACATCGACAGCAGGTCGACGAATTCCTGGTGGGGCGCATCGCCCCACCGATACACCGCTGGAGAACCCGTACCCGGTACCGGCAACTGCTGCATGCCCATGCCGTAATGGTTGTCGGACAGACGCAGACCGCCGGTTCGCTCACGCGCGACCGCCAGGCGATCCGCCGCATCCGGATCGGCGCCACCCACCAGGGTGATGTCCCAGGACTGCGATCCGGCCGCGAGCATCGGCGCCAGTGCCCATTGGAGTCCCTGATGGCCATCCGCGTCCTTGTCGCGCAGGTCGACGGTTTGCACGTCACCCGGCAACTTGACTTCGGTCTCGCTGGGGATGAAAGCCCCCTTGGCCAGCGCCAGATCGGCGGCCAGCGCCACGCCGGAACCGCGCGAAGGCGCCGGCAGTGCGATACCGGCCGGCCAGATCATTTCGCCCAGTCGCGCCGCCGTCGGCAGTCGCAGGCCCGCGCCGAGGTGGGTATTGGCCGGCAACGTGACCGTGTCGGCCAGCACCGTGCCCGCCGCGTACAGCAGAGTGCCGCCGGCATCGAACACGGGGCCGCCCAGCACGGTGCCGCGCGCCAGCGTCAACGGCTGCGCCAGCGTCGCTTCCGCTGGCAGTTGGGTGCCCGCGGCCACTTCCATGCCGACGATGCGCACGTCGTAATTGAGCACTTTGCCGGAGGGGAACACAGTACCGGCCACCAGCGTGACCTTGCCGCCATGCGGCACGACCACGTCGGCGCCGTGCGGCTGCCGCCCCTTGGTCAGGATCCAGCCCTGATCGTCGAAGCCGGGGCTCAGGCGCGAGCCGTCGAAGCCGTCGCTGATGCTGCCGAACACTTCCAGATCGCCGCGCGCGCGGATCACCAGCGCGCCGGCTTCGCCGGAACCGCGCGTGGCGGTCTGCTGCGAATGCGGATTGACGCTGGCGTAGCGGTAGCCGGACAGATCCAGATCGCCATCCACGTGCAGGTTGCCATCCGGATTGATGGCCGGATCCGTGCTGCTGACGATCTGCACGCCCGGGCGCAGATGGAACTGATCGCGATAGCCACACAGGCCGGCCAGGCGATGCTCCATCAGATCCGTGTTGCCGAGGGCGGCGGTGATGAATGCCGTGTTCTGCCCGTGCAGGCGGTCCAGATAGTCCTGGTCGATGATCTGGTAGCTACCGCCGTCGGTGGTGGCATCCACGCCGGGCCGGGCGCTGTCGTCACTGGTGAAAGCGTTGACGGTGATGGTCTTGGCGCCTTCGATGGCGATGTCGCCGCGGGCATCGATGGCGACATCGTCGCCGCCGATGCGCGGCGCGTTGAGCGCCACCGTGCCATAGCCACGATCGGCACCTGCCACCCGCAGATCCATGCGTGCGCCGCTGTCGATCCGCAACAGGCCGGCACCGGAATCCACCTCGATGACCGCGCGGTTGGGCGCCTCGATGACCTGACCGTAGCTGTCCCGGCGCAGCACGTCGGCACTGGCATCCAGCACCGCGCCGCCGGTCAGGGTGACGCCATCGCGCGCGGCCAGGCGGATGCTGCCCGCCTGTTCGCCGCTGGCATCGATGACGCCATCGACCGTGAGATGCCCTTTGTCGAGCGAGACATTGACTTCATGGGCCTTGATCTCGTTGCCCACGACCAGATCACCCTCGCCCAGCCGGAAGCTGCGCGCACCGGTGACGCCATCGGCGGTCAGCCGGGCGTTGAGCCCGCCGAAATCGTCGATGTGCAGGCCATGCACGTCGATGCGACCGGCCATGAACGGCACCTCGGTGCCGCCGGCGTCGTAGTGGCCGCTGCTGGCGCCGAGGATGCGACCGGCCAGGTCCACCGTGCCGGCCTGGGCGAACGCGCCCAGCTTGCCGGCGCGATTGAAGCGCGCCGACAGATCGATCTGCGCGCCCGCTGACTGGCTGACGTCACCGGCGCGGCTTTCCAGCACCACGTCGCCGCCCCAGCTGTACTTGCTGACATCGAAGAATTCGAGCTTGCGTCCGGCCAGATCAAGCCGTGCGGCATCCCCCAGCACCACGTCGTCCTGCGCACTCAGGGTGAGCTTGCCGCTCGGCAGCCACGCCAGTCCGTCGAACAGCAGCCGGCCGCCGCGGCTGTCCAGCGCGATCTCGGCGCCGAGCGCATCGCTGGCCATCGCCGGCGCCACGCCACCGGTTCCGGTCACGCGTACATCGCCACCGGCGGTGATCCGGTTGACCGAACCCGCCGCGCCGGTCAACAGCGGCGTGCTGATATTCAGGTCGCCGCCGTGATAGGTGAACGCCTTGGCGGCCGGATCCCACTCGCCCTGCGACTGGTATACCGACAGGGTCCCCTTGTGCGAGGCGGTGACCCGTTCACTCGCATTGAGGTCCACGCCCGCGAAGCCCAGCGTCATCCGGTCGTAGCTGCGCACCGTATCCGGCTGGCTCTTGGTCGCATGGCCGAAGTCGATCACGCGCGCATCGACCGTCAGCTGCCCGCTGCCGGTGCCGGGGCCCTGCGCGACCACGTTGCCACCCGCCAGCCGCGATCCGGTCCAGACCAGGGTGTCGGTATGGATGCGCGCCACGTCGTCGGCATCGCCGTAGCCATAGATCGCCGGTGCGCCAAGGACCAGTTGCTCCAGCGCGGACTTGCCGGTGACCGGATTGAAGGTGGACAGGCTGACCGACCCGTAGAAGTTGATCGATTCGCGCACCGTCAGCGCAAGGTTCTGCAACGCGGGCGCGCCGTTGCGGGTATCGCCGAGCAGCAACCGGTCCAGGACCTGCTGGTTGAGGGTCATGCCGGCGGGCAGCGCACCCCGCGCTGCGGCGTCCGCCAGCGCGGCCTGGCTGCCCACGTTGATGCCGCCCACCGCCAGCACCAGGTTGCGGGTCCCGTAGCGGACCTCGTCGCCCAGCACGAAGCGGTTGTCGGTCGCGGTGGCAATCGTGCCTTCGGAATAGAGCCGGGTTTCACCCGCACAGCTTCCCCCCGCCGCGCATACGCCAATCTCGATCGCGCCGGCTCCGCCGCCGTCCGAATTGGGGGCGTCCGGTGCCAGCAGGTCGAGCGCACCGTTGGAAACCGCCAGCACGGAGTTCTGGCCCGGGGTATACACGTAGCCCTGTTCGGCCCCGAACGTGGAAGCGCCCTTGCCCAGGGTGTTGATACCGGCGCCCTGCTCCAGCGTGATCGCGCCGTCCACCCGGCTGCTGATCAGGAAGACATCGGTGCCCTCCAGCACCGCGCCCTCGCGCAGCACGATGTTTGCCGTCGAGTTGCCGAAGATGCCGATCTGGTTGGCCCGCTGCTGGCTGCCGGTGTGATCCCGCTGCGTGCTGGTCAGGCGTCCGCCGACGACCAGGCGCGCGCCGCCGATGGCGTTGAGTTCGCTGGCATGGACCGAAACGCCGGTGAAGCCCTCGGTGGGCGCGGCGCCGTCGGCCAGGATTTCATAGTTCCGCGCGTACCAGAGATTGGTCAGGCTGCCGTGCCCGCCCTCTTCGGGCTTTGCCAGCACGGTGGCGTCAAAGCGCAACGCGGGCTCGCCGCGCGAGCCTTCCTCGCTCCGTTCGATCAGGCGCAGGCTGATGGCCTTGGCATCGCGTTCCAGCAGCGCACGCGGGACTCCATCGCGCGCGGCGCTGTCGATGGCGAACTGCGCGTAACTGGTCTCGTTGTATTGCGAGTAACTGCGCAGGGTGTCGGCCGAGGTGAGGATGACCTGGGTCGGCAGCACGTCGCGCAGGCCGGTATTGGCGGTCCCCAGTTGCGCCGCCGTGCTCCAGGAGCCGTTGCGCATCGCGGTGGTGCTGCCGAACGAGGCCGCGGAATTGGCCAGCCCGTTGATCTCGACACGGAAAGCGCCCGGCAGCAGCGCATAGGTCGAAGGCAGCAGCGTGTAGGTGCCCGGCGGCAGGCCGGGCACGCCGGCACCGATGGTGATCTGGCGACCCAGTGCAGGCGCACCGGCACCCTGCTCTCCTCCCACCGGTGCCTGTCCCGCCTGCACGCCCGGGACGATCGCATAGACCGGGTTGGTCGACAGGCCCGGCAAGGTGAAACCGCTGCCATCGGCGGCCATCTGCACCAACGGATGCAGGCGCGCATCGGTGGAACCGCCACGGCCAGACAGGAATGCGGCACCGGCAAGTTCGCCGCCACCGGACAGATCCACCGTTGCCCCGGCCTGCGCGTTCACCGCATGGCTCTGGAACTCGACCTTCGGCTCGTTGCCAAGTCCGCGGAATTCAACGTCGGTGCCTTCGTACTGATAGACCAAGCCATCGACGGTGCCACCGTACGGAATGACTAGGCCGCGTGCGCTGACCGAGGTGACGCTACCCGGCAACAGGTTGACCAGACCGGTCTTGCCGTTGCTGTCCGCACTGCCGAGCGTAATGGTGCCCAGCGGTGCCCGCAGCACGCCGCCCTGGTTGACGGTGGCGGCGGCGAAGCTCATCGCACCGAACACGCTGTACGGCATCGGCGGAAGTTCGCTGCCGACCCGGGTGATGTCGAGACGACTGTCCGGGTCGTAGTACTGCTCCAGATTGTTCCACTGGTTGACCCGGCTGCGCAGGCCGACGATGACGTCGCCCTTGCCGTAGATCTGGCGGGCTTCCAGCAAGGTGTCGCCGGGCGAGAACAGCTTGGCGCCGCGCAGGCGCAGGTCGCCACGGCTATGCAGTTGCAACGCCTCGAACGCGTCGCGCCGGACCTCCAGCGGCGTGCCGCTGTTGTGGATGATCGCGCCATTGGCGCCCATGCCGACTTCGCCGACGATATCGATCAGATCCGCATCCAGACGCAGCGCGGAGCCTTCGGCGATGCCGGGCGCGCCCAGGGTGCCGTTTCCGGCACTGACGTTGCGCGATCCGAACACCGGATTCGGCATCATCTCGCCATCGCCCTGGCGGCGCGCGGAACCGGACAGCCGCAGGTACGGCGCGGCGAGGGTCACCCGGCTGTCACGGGCGGCATCCGCGCCCAGTCCGATGCCGCTGGCAGTGAGATACAGCGCCTGCCGCATGCGCAGGTCGATATCGCCGGCGAAGCTCAGCAGGCCGTTGACGTGCAGCGCGGTGGTGTCGAATCCGCCCGCGCGGATCGCGTCCACGCCATAGCGGGCCTGGCCATAGACCAGACTCTCGTGCATCTGCCCGGCTTCGGCATCGTCGGCCAGTCCGCTGCCGCCGTAGTTCTGCTCCAGCAGCAGCTCGCGCGGCACGCGCACGGCGTCGTCGACGTCATCCCCCAGGTAATCCCAGCGCCCCACTTCGCGGTAAAGCGGGGTTTCCAGATTCAGTGCGAGGGTACCGCCGGCCGCACCGGCACCGCCCGCGGCCGCGCGCAGTTGGCCGTCGATATACAGGCCATTGCTCGCGCTCAGCGCGATCACGCCGCCATGACTGGGAATCAGCGTGCCGCCGAGGCCGGGCAGATCCAGCGTCGCCTGCGCACCGGACGCCTCCAGTCGCGCGCCGCGACGCACCACCAGGAACGCGTCCACCGCGTTGAATTCGCGCGCCTCCAGGTCATGGCGCGCGCCGATTTCGATGGTGCCGCCGTCGAGCACCTGGCCGAAGCGGCGCCCGTTCGCGTCGACGCCGGTGTAGGCGCGTCCGGACACATCCAGGACCGCGTCGTCGCCGATCCAGATCGAGCGTCCGTTCGGCTTCCCGTTCGGCCGGTTCCTGTCGAGGCCCTGCCCCCACGCGCCGGGCAGGATGGAAATGCGCCCGCCATGCGCCCGCAGTTCGCCCTCGATGGTGATCTGGTCGTTGCCGGTCAAGGTGATCGATTGCCCCGGATCCACCTCGATGCGGCTGTCCTTGCCCATCTCCAGCACGCCATTGGCGTAGATCGAACCGGCCGTGAGCGACAGGCTCGCGCCCCGGCGCAGCGTGGTCCGGCCCTGGTCGGGATCGTCGGCCTGCGTCGGCGGCAGCCATACCGACAGCGCTTCCGAGGGGTCCGCGCCGCTCGCGATCCGGCGCGCGGTGTCGCGGTCGTAGTCAAGCAGCGGCATCAGCACCGACAGTTCGGTGCCCGGCTGCACCAAAACACCGTCGCGACCATGGATCGCATAGGCACCAAAACCGGACTGGAACAGCGCCCCGTCCAATGCCAGGAAGGACTGCACTTCGACGGTCTCGGGCCAGGCGGTGCCGGGCGGAATGCGCTGGCCGCGCGGCACCACGATGTCGGTGGCGGCGATGCTGCCGCCCTGGTACGTCGCCGTATACGCGGTGATCGGCAAGCCATCCGGGAACACGTCGCGCGGCACCACGTAGCCCGCTTCCAGTTCGGTGATGGCGTGCAGCACGGTGCCGGCGGGCAGCACGGTGCCGGCGTACTGGTAGGTGCCATTGGCGAGCAGCACCGCGGTCGGCAAGCGCCACTCGGCCTGCAACGTCACCGGATTGGCTTCGCTGATCAGCGGGCGGGTGCGCACCGGCACCGGCTGGTCGCCCAGCACGCGGGTCATGACGACCGAGAAGTCCATCGGGATCGGCTGCCCGGCCGGGATCACGTAGTCGTTTGCCAGGCGCAGCGGCAGATCGCTGGTTTCACCGGCCTGCAACTGCTCGATGATTTGCGGAACGCCGTCACCGATGCTGACCAGGGTGCCGTGCTCGATATCGAGCTTGCCGCCACCGTTGACGCCGTGGCCCCGCAGCGTGCCGTCGAGCGACAGCACGCCGGCGCCGCCCACCAGGCCGGCCGCCAGGCTCACGTTGCCGCCGCGACCGCCATGCAGGCGGTCGTCCGCGCCCAGGGTGGCGCCGGACGAAACGTCGATCAGGCTGTCCTTGCCCAGCACCACGTTGCCGTCGCTGCGCAACGACACGCTGCCGCCATCCACGTACGGCAGGCCGCCGATGGCGAGAGGATCGTGCTGGCGGTTGTTCCACAGGCCGCGTGCGTCCAGGGTGACTCCGTCGGCCAGGTTCGTCTGGCGCGCATAACCGGGCGGCGTGACTTCGCTGATCGCGGTTTCCTGCCAGCTGCCGCCCTCGGCGCTGATGTGGCGGACGACCATGTTGCCCAGGCGGATGCTGCCGCTGCGTGCGGTCAGGTCCGCATTGACGTCCACCTGGCTGGCGTGCAGCGCGATTTCGCCGCCGGGCGATACGGTCAGGGCTTCGTCCACGCGCACGCCACCGCGCGCATACACCTCCAGGCCCCCCAATCCCTGGCGATTCAGCCAGTCCGCGTCCAGCGCGATCCGGCCCGCCTCCGGTTCGGCGCCCGGCACCGCGTCGCCGATCGTCACCGCGCTGACCACCGCGTCGGGCGAATAGCGCAGATCGCCGGTGTTCTTGTCGTACACCGGGCGGTGGCTGCCGATGATCAGGCTGGCGCCGCGTGCGGCGGCGGTCTGCGCCTGCTGATAACCATCCAGCGCCGCATCACGCGTCCGCTGCTGGCGGTCGCCCTGGAAGGTGGTGCCTTCGACATCGCCTTCGAGTACCGCGCCCCGGGTCGCGACCACCAGCTTGCCAGCGTCGCGTCCCACCACGTAGCCGCCTTCCAGGCGCGTCCGCGGTGCGATCAGCGGGTTGTAGTAGTAGGACGTGGTCTGCGAACCCCAGCGCTCGTGCAGATCCTCGAAGCCCTTGTACAGGCCGGTGTAGAGAAGATCACCCGGCGCGTTCGACGCGTTGTAGAGCTTGCCGTCGGCGCCCTTGAGGAAGGTCTGGTTGACGTAGCCGGTCTGCACGTCCAGGGTGCCGCCGGACAGGTTGATGTGCGAACCCTGGCGGGTCACCACCTCGCCGCCGCTGAATTGCACGGTGCCACCCTGCGCCGACCATTCGCCGATGCCGTGGCCGGTGACGCCCAGGTAGCCGCCGACTTCCAGCAGGCCGCCGGCGGTGTACCAGCGATCGGTTTCGTAGCCGTTGGTGCCGGCCGGCACCAGCACCAGATCGCGCCGATCCAGCCAGATGTTGCTGTTGTTGAGGCTCTTGTCGTCGCGGTTGCCGGACGCGTCGCGCTGCTCGTTGCCCTGTACGTTGATCAGGACATTGTTGGCTTCCATCGCGATGCGCACGCCGACCGCGCCGGACACGTCGATGCGCGCGCCATCGGCGACGGTCGACCGGCCCGCCGCGTCCACCAGCACCTGCCCACCGGTGGCCAGGGTCAGTGACTGGCCCTGGAAATCGACGTCGCCACCGGAACTAATCCGGATCAGCGACTGGTCGCGTCGGTGGGTGGCATTGCCGTCCGGCTTGTCGGTGTCCCGCACGAGGGTTTCGCGCTGCACGTCCAGGGCGGTGGTCGCGCTTTCGTCCAGCACCACCGCGGTGGTGCTGTCCTTGTCCAGGACGATGCGGCTGTCTGCGTCGGTGGCATCGCTGGTCAAATGGACCGTGCCGCGGGTGTGCACGGAAGTGGTCGCGATCACCGCGCCCTGCTGGCGGACTTCGTGGCCGACCAGGCTGATGTCGCCGGTGGTGGCCTGGATCAGACCGGTGTTGGTGACCATGCCGGTCGCTGGCGCACTGCCCTCGGTGCCGGTGCCGGAAGTTGCCGGCAGTCGCAGGGTCGAGACCAGATTGCCGCGCGTGGTCGAGGCCTGGTTGCCATCCGTGTCCATGCCCTTGCGGATGACGAACGCGTCGCCCGCGGCCAGCGTGGTCTGGCCGTTGGCGGTGGCGATCTGCCCATGGTTTTGCACCTGCTGGCCCACCAGCAGCACATAGCCGCCGCCTTCGGTCACCGAAGTGGGCACATGCGTGGTGATCCGCGCACCTTGCTCCACGGTGACGGCACCGGTTGCCGCACCATGCTGGAAACTGCTGGCGGTGGAGGTCAGATCGTTGGCGAAGGTGGGAATGAAGTCCTTGCCCTGCGCCTGGCTGTACAGCCCGCTGCGGAACTGCGCATCGGTCATGCCGACCGCGGACGCGGCCAGGTTCTTGACGTTCACCTGGCTGGTGCCGTTGAACACCACGCCATTGCGGTTGATCAGGAACACCGTGCCATCGGCCTTGATCTGGCCCTGGATCTGCGACGGCCGCGCACTTGGATCGTTGATCCGGTTGAGCACCGACCACGCCGCATCCTGCTTGAAATCGACAGTGGTGTTGCGGCCGACGTTGAAGCTCTCCCAATTGAGGATGGCCTTGTCGGCGGTCTGCTCGATGGTGACGGTGGTCTTGCCGTCCGCCACCTGCTGGGTCGGATCCTTGGCGTTGTGCCAGCCGCGGGTCAGCGCGTCCTGATCAACCTTCAGCCCCCCCTCGCCCAGACCGTCGGGAACGGTGGGCGCGCGCAGGCTGGCGGCGTCGCGCGCCGCCTGCTGCAGCCGCTGCTGCATGGCGATGGCCTGCGCGGCGGTGGCCAGGTTCTCGATCGAGGTCTTGAGCTTGTCGCGCGCCTCGCGGTTCTGTTGTTCCGGCCGCGGCAGGTTGCTCGGCTGCCCGTTGGGCAGGCGCCCGGACTGGGCCGCCGACTGCTGGTTGGCCCCCTTGTTGGCGAACCAGGCCGCGCTGAACGCCTGCTGCGCACTGGCGGTTCCGATCATGCCGCCGGCGACCAGCAACGCGGTGATCGCGTGCGCCAGCGGCTTGATGCCCAAGCCATCGGCCGTGGAAGGAGTGCGCGTTCGCTGCGGCTGATTCACCATTGTTTTCCACCCGTGGAATGTCGTTCGCTGGATGCACTTCCCGCCTTCCCGCGTCCGTCCCCGGATCATCGCGTTGGAATGGGTTGTGCTCGTTACGATGGGTAAGACCGACGGGGCCGGTGACGACTGAACTGCTGAAACAAAAAATTCATGCACGCGAAAATGGGCGGCAACTCGCCGGATGAATTTCATGTTTCTGTCATCTACACCTGCTAACGACTGCATTGGGTAGACGCGCACGATGATCGTCCGCGAAAGATGCATGGCTTCGAATGGGCCCGTGCGGACGAGCGAATCGGCGTGCACGCGAGCGCGCCACGCCCTCGATGCAGGCGCATTCGTGGATTCGAGCGCGAGATTCGAAAGGCGCGGCATCACCGTCGCCCGGCCATGCGATCAGCCCAACAGGGTCACGCCAGCAGGCATCTGCACCACCCGCGCGCCGTAGACGTCCTTGACCAGATCGAGGAAGGTGTCGGCCTGCCGGATCGGAATGCGCGCCTGCACGGTGCGCCGGCCCAGTTCGGCGCGGGTGATGAGGATCCGGCCCGGTCGGTAGCGGTTGATCTCGTCGACCACCCGCGCCAGCGGTTCGTTGTCGAACACCAGGAAACCATGCCGCCATGCGTCCACCCGCGACGTGTCCACCGGCGCCACCGACGCGATCCGGCGTTCCGCCAACCGCGCCTGCCACGAGGGCCCCAGCACCACTGCGCGTCCGCCCTGCTCCACCCGCGCCTGCCCGGACAGGCAGGTGATTCGACGATCCTCGGCGACACAGCGCAGGTTGACGCGCGATCCCGGCGCCAGCGTGACCAGGCCATCGCCAACCCGCACGCGCAGCGGCGAGGCCGGTGATTCGGGCGTGCGGAATTGTGCTTCGCCCTGGACCAGTTCCAGCAGTTCGTTGCCGGCGCCGCCTTCGCGGCTGAGCGCGGTGCGCGCGCCCATCGCCACCTTCACTCCGGCGATGTCGACGTCACGCAATTCGCCCACGGTGGTGCGATAGTCGGCGGCGGCTTCCTCCCAGCCCGGCCACAGGCCAAGCGGCGGACGCGCGATCAACCAGCCCGCCGTGGCCGCCACCGCGCCGCCCAGGAACGCACGCCGGCCCATCCGCATCGCGCGCGGACGCCGGCCATCACGATGCGTGCCGGCGGGCGGCAATGCCGCGACGCCTCCGCTGTTCACTTCGCCTGCCGCGGGCACCGTCATGGCGGTGGTGGCCGCCAATGCCGCGGCCGGCGCCAGCGCGTTCCATAGCCGGCGCGCCTCGGTGAACGCACGCACGTGCGCCGGCTCGGCCTTGCACCATTGGCGGAACGCATCGGCGTCGGCGGCCGTGGCCTGGCCGGACTGGAGGCGCAGCAGCCACGCCTGCGCCTGTTCGCGCAGTTCGCATTCCCGGGAAGCGGATTCGACCGGTTTCATATTCATCACGACTGTTTTCCCGCGCCGGGACCGAACCGCTGCACGACCCGGCGGTCCAGCCGGTCCGCGCAGTGCTGCAACGCCTTCTTCAGATCCTTGCCGACCATGCGCAGGGAAATACCGTGGCGGACGGCGATGGCGTCGAGCGGTTCCTGTTCCACCCGCGCTGCCAGCAGGATCGCCCGCTGGCGGCGCGGCAACTCCTGCAAGGCTTCCGCCAGCGCGGCGATATCGGCCTGGCCCAGCGCGACGATCGCCGGATCCTGCTCGTCGATCACTTCGTCCATCAAGGCGTCGATTTCCAGCCCGGTCAGGATCCGCGACTGCGCCACGCGCTGATCGGCGGCGGCGTTGATCGCCATCCGGAACAGGTAGGCCATGGGATTGCGTTCCGGCTGCGCGGCCTCGCGCATCCGTTCCACCCGCAGCCAGGTTTCCTGCAGGGCATCCAGCGCCAGATCGTCCGAACCCAGCCGCCGTCGCAACCGCCGACGGAATTCCTCGTAGTGATCCAGCAACAGTACCCGCAGGCCGGCACTCATCGTTCCCGCCCCCGGCATGGCGGCGTGGACTGGCCGGTTTCCGGCAACAGGGTCAGGGTGATCGGTTGCGGCAGATCCGGCGGCAGGCCGGTCAACGGAAGATCCGCCAGGCGCGCCAGGATCGCGGCGTCGCGAAGGACATCGCCACTGGATTCGCTGATTTCCGCTTGCCGGATGCGGCCGCTCGCATCGAGCCGGAACCGGATCGCGGCGCGATAGCCGCCGGGCCGGGTCGATTCGTCGCCGCACAGCGCGTCTTCCAGCGAGCGCTGGAGAATGCGCGCGCCACGGCGGCGCGCGGCGGCGTCCTGGTTGTCGGTGGCCGCCGGCGCGATGGTTTCCGGCGCGGGCTCGTCCATCGCGGCGTCGGCACCCGACATCACCAGGGTAAACGCATCGTCGCCGACGAAGCGCGGGGTCAATCCGGTTCCCACCAGCATCCTCCGCAGGGCCTCGTCATCGCGATAGCGGCCAATCACTTCTGCCGAATGCAGATTGGCCAGCAGTCGCGCATCGACCAGCACCGCCAGTCCGGTGATCCGTCCGTAGGTCTGCAAGGCGCGATCCAGCGGCTGCGCCGACAGATTGAAGTCATGCGATGCGTCCGGTTCCCTCGCCGCCACGCCGAACGGTGCCAGCGCGGCGGCCAGCAGCATGGCAAGCATCGGCATTCGCCGCGCGGTCGGCGCGCGCACGCAGGCGGCGATGGGTTCAGCGGTCGTTCCGCAAGTAGCTGTCATCAAACTGCAGGCAGAACGCGCCAGTATCGAAACGCCGAGCACGGCACACTATTCCGCCTTCGTTGCAGTCCGGTGACACGCCATGAATCCGCTCCGGCCCCATCTTTCCCCACATCGCCTGTTGCCATTCGCGGCGGCGCTGCTCGTTTCCTCCGCGCTGGCCGCCGAACCGCAGGCGACGCAGATACCCGCCACGCCACCGGCGACCGACTCCGCATCGACACCAGCGCCCGCCAAATCCACCAAGCCCGCCGACACCCGCTGCGTCGACGTGGAAGTGAATGGCGAGCGCGTGCCCGACTACGCGTGCCTGGGACAACTGATGACCTCGCCCACGCCGCCCGCCTCCCCCGATGCGAACCTCACCGGTTCCGAGCGCATCGTGCGCCAGCCGCCCACCAAGCTAGGCCTGGCCAATCGCGCCGCCACCCAGCAGCGGATGGGCAACACTTTCGGCACGTCGACCCAGCCGCAGCGACCACCGCCGCCGTCGCCCAAGCCGGTGATTCCCGGACGCTGAGCGATTGCGCCAGGCAAGCGACGCGACGGATGCCTCAGAGTGAAGTGCCGCTGGTGCCCGCGTGGGCACCCGGACCCGCCGGCTCCATCGGTTCCGCCGATTCGCGCAGCGACAGGCCCAGCACCAACGGCTGGCGCATGTCGGCGGGCGGTTGCGCCAGCGGCGGCTGCAACAACGATTCGAGCGCGGCGTCCGCTTCCGCGTCGCCCAGCGAGGTGAACTCGCTGCGGATGATTCGGCCATTGGCCGCGATCCACAGCTTCACCACCACCGGATCCTGCCGCTGCGGCAGGCTGGCGGAACGTTCCATCCAGTCGTGCAATTGATTGGCGGGAACGCTGTCCTCGCCCAGCCTGCGTTGCAGTTCGGTGCCGGCTTGCTGCGCATACGCCAGCCAGTGCTGGGGAACCGGATCCTGTGCGGTGGCCCCGACCGTGGCGCCAAGCGTGGTCCAGGCTATGGCCGCACCCAGCAGGCGCCGCAGCCAGCCGCCCGTTCCGTTTCGCGTCGTGTCGGCACCCGCCTGCGGTTGCGGCGTCGGCCGGTCTTTCCTTTCGTCTTGCAGGCCGTTCATCGGCGGATTCCCGTTCCAAACCCGATGACTCTGCCTGCCTTGCATGACAGGGAGATGGCGGCCAGGAATCGACGCGGTGGCCTGCCTTTGCCGCACTTCGCGTAACAGTCCTAGTGTGCCGGCCCTTCCCGGCTGGTCGAGGCGATTCCGATGAGGAAGCCACGCAACCGTCGCAAGCGGAAGGCCCGGGCGTGTTGATCGACTATCGCCACGCCGCGACGCCGGACGACTTCGATGCCCACCTGTGCATCGTGGGTGCCGGACCCGCCGGCATCGCCATCGCGCGCCACTACCTCGACACGGCGGTCCGTGTCTGCCTGCTGGTGGGCGGCGGCATGGCCGGCGATGCCGAGACCCAGGACCTCTACGCGGGCGATTCGATCGGTAATCCGCAACTGGATCCCGCCGCCAGCCGCCTGCGCGCATTCGGTGGCAGTACCAATGCCTGGGGCGGCGGTTGCATCCCGTTGAGCCGGATGGATCTCGCCGCGCGTGATTGGGTGCCGCACAGCGGCTGGCCGATCTCCTATGCCGAACTGGAACCCCATTACGCCCGCGCGCGCGATCTGCTTGCCATCGACGGGCACGACTTCGAGGCGGGCGGTTTCCTGAGCGCACCGGCGCGGCGCCCGCCCAGTTTCAAGGGCGATCGCCTGGTCAACCGCAATTTCGTGCTCAGTCCGGTATTTTTCGGGCAAGCCTATCGCGCCGAACTGGAGCGCGCGCCCAACATCCAGGTGGTACTGCACGCCAACGTGCTGGAACTGCTGTCCGATGCAGGTGGCGAGCACGTGCATGCCGCCCGCATCGGCTCACTGCAAGGCAAGCGCGGCCAGGTGCGCGCGCATCGCTACGTGTTGGCCTGCGGCGGCATCGAGAACGCGCGCCTGCTGCTGTTGTCGAACTCGTCCGTGCCGCATGGGCTGGGCAACGAACAGGACCTGGTCGGACGCTACTTCATGGATCACCCGCGTGGCCGGCTGGGCACGCTGCATGCGCGCGCGGTCACCCCGCTTACCCGTCCCTACGATCGTTCCGGGGGCAAGGGGCCCACGCCGGTATTCCCCGAACTGTGCCTGTCCGAGGACGCGATGCGTGCCCATCGCATGCTCAGCGGACGCGTGCGGCCGGTGGCGGTGGAAGGCCAGGTGCCGCGCGGCATCCACGCGGCGCGGCGATTGCGTTCGGCGCTGCGCAAACCACGTCCCGACGAGGGAGGTTCGCTGGAAGGCCAGATGTCGCAGGCGCTGCGCTTCGGCAGCGGCAACGAGGCACCGCCGCCTCCTCAGGAGAACCTCGCCCGCCTCGCCCTGCAACTGGCGCCAGGCATGGGCGATCTGGCGCGCGGCATGTTCAACCGGCTGACCGATCGCCCGATCGTTCCGCCCGACCATGTCGATGTCGTCGGCTATTTCGAACAGGCGCCCAATCCCGACAGCCGGGTGCGCCTGGGCGACGATCTGGACCCGCTCGGTCAACGCCGCGTGCGCGTGGACTGGCGGCTGACGCCGCTCGACTGGCACACCTACCGGACCGCCACGCACCTGTTCGGCGAGGAACTGGCGCGGGCCTGCGGCGGACGTTTCCAGGCCGACGCCTGGCTGCACGACGAACGCGCGCCGCAGTTGCAGGGCACCGCCCACCACATGGGCACCACCCGCATGGCCGACGACCCCGCCGATGGCGTGGTCGATCGGAACCTGCGCGTGCATGGCGTGGACAATCTGCACGTCGCCGGCAGTTCGGTGTTTCCGACCGGTGGCTGGGCCTTTCCCACCTTCACCCTGGTCGCGCTCAGCATGCGCCTGGCCGAACACCTGCGCGACTGCCTGTTCCTGCTGTAGCCGTCCGACCCGTACTCAGAAGGTGATCGGCACGCGCGCGGTGAAGCTCACATCCGGCGTGTCCCGGGTCAGTCCAGCGCCCAGCGCGACATTGAGCGAAACCCTGTCGCTGAAGCGATAGGTGCCGCCGAGCAGCAACGTGGCCAGGGTCACCCGCACCGCGCCGGCCACGTCGCGTCCGTTCTGCTGGGTCTTGCCGACCACGTTCATGTCGTAACCGATACTGATGGCGGCTTTCTCGTTGAGCGCCAGGCCCATGCCCAGGTTGAAACCGATGATGTCGCCGGCTTCGATGTCGCCCAGCGGCTCGCGCTGTCCGTCGACGAGCAGGCGCGAGACATTGCGCCGCTTGAAATTGTGCAGGTAGCTCAAGCTGCCGAAGAACACCACCGGGTCCGAGGGATACAGCCAGGTCACGCCCGGCTGCAGCGCTTCGAAACCGCTGCCGGTGGGAAGCTCCAGCGGCAGGCCGGTGCCGGTGGTGTTGCCCACGCAACGGGTCACGCAATCGGTGACCACGTCGAACAGGTCCTTGCCGGTGCGACTTTTGTAGCGCAGCCAGCCGATGTAGAACGCCTTGTCCGGGCCACCGCGGTTGATCTGGTAGCGCGCGGTCAGTTCGGCATCGCCGATGCCATTGCCGCTGGCGTTGAACACGCGGTCCTGCGCCGATCCGGTGAAGATTTCGCGACTGACGGTGTCGCCGTCGAGGTAGACATACGGCAGCTTGGCTTCCAGCTCGAAGCGCCGGTTGAGGCCGTAGCGTCCGGTCAGGGTCGCCACCGCGGTGGTGGTCTTGACCTGGCGCACGTCGATCAGCCCGATCAGGATCGCGGGAATCACGGTGTAACCGACCAGCGCGACGCGATCGTTCGCCGAATAGCCGTACTGCAGGGAGGGTTCCAGCACGAACTTTCCGGGCGGCGTCAGCACGCCGGGCTGGTCGAAGATCTGCGCCACCTCCGGCGGACGCGAATCGGATTCGGGGGCCTGCCCCACCGGCTGCGGGGCGGGCCGCGCGGCCGGGGTGGCCTGCGCCGGCGCGCTCTGCGCGGCGAGCAACGGTGCCTGTCCGAGCACCGGCATCACCGCCGGCGCGGGGGCGCCGCGCGCACGCGCGTTCGCAAGGACTTCCTCGTTGAGCGCCGACTGCAATTGAGCCAGCGCCTGCTGCTGTTGCTCCAGCGCCCGCCGGGTCTGCTCCAGCTGGCGCGTCTGTTCGTTGATCTGGCGTTGCAGGCCATCCAGCCGCTCCTCGCCATCGCCGGGTGGTTGCGCGCCCGCGACGGGAGCTTCCTGCGCCCAGGCCGTACCGCCCGTCAACGCGAGGACCAGGGCGAGAACCAGCGGTTTGCGGCGAGCATTCGACGTCCGCTTCATCGGGTGTCTCCTTGGCGATGGTGGTTTCAGCGCGTACCGGCCGTGCCGTTGAGGGCGTCCTGCAGTGCTCCCCCGGCGTTGATGCCCTGGAAGGCACCCAGCACCGGGCTGTCGATCTCAAGGCGGGTGATGGTGGTGATGCGCTGGTCATCCAGGGTGTTCTGGATCACCACGCCGCCGGGCAGGCGCATCGGCTCGAAACGGTTGCCGTCGCCGCGCTGGATCACGATGCCCTGGCTGAACTCGCCCAACGCGCGCGCCTCCTCCGCACTGAGCCGCGACAGATCGGCCACCCGCACCGCGGTGCTGGCCGCCAGTTCACCGTTGACGTACACCACCCGCTCGATACCGAACGACAGGGTCGCGCCGGACGGCAACTGGAAGCCGCCGCGCATGCCGTCCAGCCGCGCCGGATCGATCGGTGTCCACTCGGCGCCCAAGCCGTTCCCGTCGTCGCCGCGCGCGCCCAGCGGCGCGGCCGCCGCGGGCAGCAGCAGGGCCAGCGCGAGCAGGCTCGAAAACAATGCTCTGTCCATGTCAGATGTCTCCCGGACCGCGTCGTGGCACCGCGATGCCGCGCAGGCCATCGCGCTGGATACCGATATCCAGCGGGGCCGGCGGGGCCGTGCGCCAGTCGCGTTCCTGGTTGAAGCGCGCCTGCGCGCGCCGGTTGTGGATGACGAACAGCACGCGGTTGTCCCACAGCGCCTCGAACCGCGACTTGGGCATCGCCCGCGTGCCGCGTGCCGGATCACCCAGCAGCACGCGTCCGTTCTTCAATCCCTTGACCACCACGAAATGGCGATAGCCGCGATCGTTCAACAGCACGATTGCCGGCACGCCTTCCTCCTGCAGTTTCTCCAGCGGCAGTTCGAAGCCGTCCGCCTCGAATCCCTGCGACTGCAGATAGCGGCGCATGTCCAGCAGCGAGAAGCCCTCCTTGCGGATGCGCGCCTGGTCGCCGTAGGTGTACATGCGCACGAACACATCCTGTTCGCTGACCGCATGGCCATACTGGAACGTCAGCAGGGTCGCGGTCGCCGCCGAACCGCAACTGAAATCGAACTGCTGGGGGATGGTGGTGCGGAAGCGGGCTTCCTTCAGGCTGGTCACCCGCACCTGGTACGCACCACCTGGCGCGCGCACGTCCATGTCCGCCGCGGCCGCCGGCACGCCGCCACAAGCCAATGCGGCGATGGCCAGCGCCACGGCGGCCCGGGCGGCGTTCACCGCGCGGGATCCGCGAAATTCACGGTCACCACCATCGCGTTCTGGATGAGCACGTTGGTGCCGGTGTTCTGGATGACCGTGTTGATGCCGTTGGCATTGTCGAAGGCGCCCTGGGTGATGGTGTTTCCACCGCTGTCGATGTGATGCGCGGTGTTGCCGTCGACGGTGCCGTCGACATCGATGACGACCACGCTGCCGTGGTCATCCTCGCCACCGCGCATCCCGGCCAGTCGCGCCACGTCCACCGGTGCGCCGATGTCACTGACCGGACGCGGTTTCACCACCAGCCAACTCGCCGGCGGATCGATGGCCGAGACCGGAATTTCCGGCATCGCCGGGGCGGTTCCGGTTGCAGGGGCGACGGGTTCATCCGCCGCGGCCCTGCCGCTTCCTCCGGCGAAAAGCGCGAACAACACGAACAGCAAGGCGGGTGCGGCGCGCTGGCGCCGCACGAAGCGATATCGGGTCTGCATGGTCATGCTCCCTTGCCATGCGTTCCATCCAGGCACGCCCTTGCCACGCGCCCCCTGTCGATCCCGCCGCGGGGGCGGCGGGATCGTCCTGCGCATGGCACGCGGAGCCGCCGAAGCGGCCCCGGCGCGCCCGGGGAGCGCTTACGGACCTACGGTCAGGTTGGCCTGCACGGTGATGCCCTGCTGGATCAGCGACGCGACGCCGCTGTTCTGCGCAGCCACCATCACACCGGCGGCCGATTGGCCGACGCTGCTCATGGTGTTGGACATGTTGAAGGTGCCCGCGTCGTTGGCGACGGAGCCACCCATGCCGCCGGCACCGCCGGTCGCACCGTTGCCGACGCCGCCGTTGCCGACACCGCCGTTGCCATCGCCGCCCGTGCCGCCTTCGGCACCGACCGCGCCCATCGCGCCGTCGCCGGCGGTGGCGTCGCCATTGCTGGCCGTGGACGAAGCGCTGCCATTGGTGGCGTCGCCGTTGGTGGCCGAGCCGCCCGCACCGCCGTCACCCGCGGTCGCGGTCAGGCTGCCGCCCGCGCCACCGGTCGCGGTGCCGTCGCCGCCGGTACCGGTGGCCGAACCACCCGTACCCGCGCCCGCCGTCGCGCTGCTGGATCCACCCGTCGCGGTCGCACCACCGGAGGTGCCGTCGCCGCCGGTCGCCGTGCTGGTGCCACCCGTGGCCGCACCCGCGCCGCGCTCGCGCACGCGTCCGGCATTGGAGCTGGCATCGCCACCCGCCGCGCCATCGGCCGCGAGCGTGTCGCCGCTGCCGCTGGCGGCATCGCCGCCCCAGCCGCCGCTGGCGCCACCGCCCCAGCCACCGGCCGCACCGGCATCTCCGCCACGGCCGCCGCGGTTGTGATCGGCGCGTCCGCCGTTGCCGCCATTGCCGGCCACCGCGTCACCGACCGACGCGCCGCCGTTGCTGACATCGCCGGCGCTGGCGCTGCCGTTGATGGCATCGCCACCGCTGCCGCCGCTGCCGCCGGCACCGCCGTTGCCGCCGCGTCCGCCGTTGCCTTCACCGCCATAACCGTCACCACCGTAACCGGCGCCACCGCGTCCGCCACTTCCACCGTTGGCATCGCCCCAGTTCTTGGCGACGTTGCCGATGTCATGCACGGTCACCCCGCTGACGGAGCCGATGAGCTTGGTTTCGGCCACCGCCTTGCTGTGGTTGAACGCGTTGGAGAAAGTGGCGGTCGCCGTCCCGCCATTGTTGGCGGCGGCCGTGCCGTAGCCATCGGCATACGCCACGCCGTCGTTGTTGCGATTGTCGCCGTCGTGGGTGCTGCTGTCGGTGGCGTCGAAGTCCACCGCGACGAGCGTATCGGCCCCAGGTCCGTTTTCCGTGTTGGTTGCCTGTGCGAAAGCCTGTCCCGTGAGACCAAGTCCGAGTAACACTGCAGATGCAATGAGAGTCTTACGCGTGCACATGATTTATCTCCTGAGTCGTTCTGGCGCCCAGGGGAGGCGCTAAAAAACGACGTTGGTCACGCTCACATAGGAAACGTTAGTCAGCCGGGGGGCATTTGTTAGGGTTTCGTTAACCGTCATGCCGCTCGTCTGCCGCCGAATACGCCCCCTGGCGCGCCGACAATCGGTTGCCGGATCAAGCCGATAGGCGCCGTTCTTGCGTATCGTCCGAAGTCTTCGACGGACCTCGGCGGCGATGCTAGGCTGTGCGCCCCGGGAGATGGCATGCCTCCCCGAACCGCCGGCGCGCCGGCTGATGATGCCTACCGAAACCCGCAATCCGGGGCGGTGGGCATGCGCCATCGCTCCCTTTCTGGAGAAGTCGGCGATGCATTCCTTCCTGGCCGTTGCAGTGGGCGCCGCGCTCGGCGCGTGGGCGCGTTGGGGCCTGAGCGTCTGGCTCAATCCGCAGCATGCGCAGATGCCGCTCGGCACGCTCGCCGCCAACCTGATCGGCGGCTACGCGATCGGCGTGGCGATGGGCTGGCTGGCCCACCATCCGGCGCTGGCGCCGGAATGGCGCCTGTTCGTGATCACCGGCCTGCTCGGTGGACTGACCACCTTCTCCAGTTTTTCCGCCGAAGCCATGCAGCTGATCCTGCGGTTGCAGTACGGCTGGGCGTTCGCCCTCATCGCCGTGCACGTGCTGGGTTCGTTGCTGATGACCGGCCTGGGGTTGGTGACGGTGCGGGTGCTGCGCGGCGTGACGGGTTGATTCCCCACATCCGGACAATGCATTCCCGCCCGCTTACTTGCGGGGTTTGCCCGCCCTCGCCTCGCGCCTGGCCTCGCGCAGGCGATCGAGTTTTTCCTTGAGCTTGATTTCCAGCCCGCGTTCGACCGGTTCGTAGTACACGCGCTCCCCCATCGCATCGGGAAACGCGGTCTGGTCCAGCGCGATGCCGCCTTCGGCATCGTGGTCGTACTGGTAGCCGCCGCCGTAGCCAAGCTGCTTCATCAGTTTGGTCGGGGCGTTGCGCAGGTGCAGCGGCACCTCCTGGGTGCCGTGTTCGCGCACGTCCTGCCTGGCCATCCCGAAGGCCTTGTAGCCGGCATTCGATTTGGCCGTGCTGGCCAGGTAGATCGCTACCTGCGCCAGCGCCAGATCGCCTTCCGGACTGCCCAATCGCTCGTAGGTGTCCCAGGCATCCACCGCCATCTGCAGCGCGCGCGGATCCGCCAGGCCGATGTCCTCCACCGCCATCCGGGTCAACCGCCGCGCCAGATAGACCGGGTCGCAACCACCGTCCAGCATCCGCGCCAGCCAGTACAGCGCGCCATCCGGATTGGAACTGCGGATGGATTTGTGCAGTGCCGAGATCTGGTCGTAGAACTGCTCGCCACCCTTGTCGAAACGGCGCGTGCGATCGGCCAGCACCTGCTGCAGGGTCTGCGGGGTGATGGTGTTGTCCTCGCCCGTCGCCAGTTCGGCGGCGATCTCCAGCAGGGTCAGCGCGCGGCGCACGTCGCCATCGGCGGCGCCGGCGATTTCACCCAGCGCCTCATCGCTGGCCTGCAGGTCCTGCCCGCCCAGGCCGCGTTCCCCGTCATCCACCGCCCGGCGCAGCGCGTGGCGGATGTCATCGGCCGAGACCGCCTCCATCACGTGCACGCGGCAGCGCGAGAGCAATGCCGAGTTCAGTTCGAAGGACGGGTTCTCGGTGGTCGCGCCGACGAACAGGATGGTGCCGCGCTCGATGTGCGGCAGGAACGCGTCCTGCTGGCCCTTGTTGAAGCGGTGCACCTCGTCCACGAACAGCACGGTGCGCCGTCCTTCGGCGAAACGCTGCGCCGCCTCGGCCAGCACCGCACGCACGTCCGGCAACCCGGACAGCACAGCGGAAATGGCCTGGAACTCGGCATCGGCGTACTGCGCCAGCAGCAGCGCCAGGGTGGTCTTGCCGCAGCCCGGCGGTCCCCACAGGATCATCGAATGCACGCGCCCGGACTCGACCGCGCGGCGCAGCGCGCTGCCGGGCGCGAGCAGCCGGCGCTGCCCGACCATCTCGTCCAGGGTGCGTGGCCGCATGCGTTCGGCCAGCGGCCGCATCGCCGAGCGATCGACGCTCAGCAGATCCGCTTCCTGCGGGAACGGATTTCGTGTTTTCGGGGATCGTGCCACCCGCCGATTCTACCGTCCGCGCGGCGCATTCGCGCCGTTGAATCGGCCGGTGAAAATGAAAGGACCGGATTCCCGATGGGAACCCGGTCCTGGATGGTCCGGCGGATGCGTGCTTGCGGTAGCGGCTCAGGAACCGCCAACGACGTCCACGCCCGGACCCGGCGCGTACTTGAAGGTGCCGCCGGGGAACGACGGATTGCGCTTCCAGCCACTGAACTTGATGGTGGTGCGCTGGCCGACCGCGTCGATCACTTCCATCTGCGCCAGGCCCTTCCCATCAAAACCCAGCCGCGCGGACTGGAAGTTGGCGTCGCCTTCGCGCTTGGGGGTCAGGGTCAGCCATTCCAGGCCGCCCTGGTTGCCGGTTTCCTTGACGTTGAACTGCTGGTCCAGCTTGCCGGGATCGATCAGCGCCGACAGCGGGCTGTTCTGCTCCTCGATGCCCTGCTCGCGCACGGTGGCCTGCTTCAGATCCGGATCGTAGACCCACACCTGCTTGCCGTCGGCGACGATCAACTGCTCGTAGGGCTTGTTGTATTCCCAGCGGAACAGGCGCGGCGCGGACAGCGCGACGCGGCCATTGGAGGTTTCCTTGAGCTTGCCGCCGCCGTCATGGACCTGCTGGACGAACTGGCCGTCCAGGCCCTTGAGTCCGGTGGTGAAGGCCTTGAGCTGGTCGCGGGCGCCGGCGAAGGCGTTGCCGGCGAACAGCGCGGCGGCGATGAGGACGGCGGGACGGGCGATTCGAATCATGGCGTCTGCAAGGTCTGGGGTTCGGATTCGGCGCCGAGTGTGCCCCGGCGAGTCTGAATGAGGCGCATCGCGTTGGCCCGGATTCCGCACGCCATGAACCGGCGTTCAGGCTGCCGGCGCGCGAAGGTTTCCCGGCGCATCAACGGGGCGGCGGCGGCGCCAGCACCTGGCGATCGCCGTTGTGTTCCGGTGGCGACACCACCCCGGCCGCCTCCATCGCCTCGATCAGGCGGGCGGCGCGGTTGTAACCGATCTTCAGCCGGCGCTGCACGCCGGAGATGGACGCGCGCCGGCTCTCGGTGACGATGCGCACCGCCTCGTCGTAGAGCGGGTCGCTCTCGTCGCCGCCACCGCTGCTGGTTTCCGGCAGGCCGGTCGGTCCGACCACCACGCCATCGCCCATCGTCTGGATCTCCTCCAGCACGCCCTCGATGTAGTCGGCGGTGCCGGTGGCCTTGAGGTGCTCGACGACGCGGTGCACCTCGTCGTCGCTGACGAAGGCGCCGTGGATGCGCTCGGGCATCGCGGTGCCCGGCGGCAGGTACAGCATGTCGCCGTGGCCCAGCAGGGTCTCCGCGCCGGACTGGTCCAGGATGGTGCGCGAGTCGATTTTCGAGCTGACCTGGAACGCGATGCGGGTCGGGATGTTGGCCTTGATCAGGCCGGTGATCACGTCCACCGACGGACGCTGGGTGGCCAGGATCAAGTGGATGCCGGCGGCGCGCGCCTTCTGCGCCAGGCGGGCGATCAGTTCCTCGACCTTCTTGCCGACGATCATCATCATGTCGGCGAATTCGTCGATGAAGATGACGATGAACGGCAGCGGTTCCAGCGGGCGCGGCGCCTCCTCCAGATCCGGATTGGGCTTGAACAGCGGATCCATCAACGGCTGGCCGGCGTCCTGCGCGTCCTTGACCTTCTTGTTGAAGCCGGCCAGGTTGCGCACGCCCACCGCGCTCATCAGCTTGTAGCGGCGCTCCATCTCCGCCACGCACCAGCGCAGGCCGTTGGCGGCCTCCTTCATGTCGGTGACCACCGGCGCCAGCAGGTGCGGGATGCCCTGGTAGACGCTGAGTTCCAGCATCTTCGGGTCGATCATCAGCATCCGCAGTTCTTTCGGCGAGGCCTTGTACAGCAGGCTCAGCACCATCGCGTTGACCGCCACCGACTTGCCCGAGCCGGTGGTGCCGGCGACCAGCAGGTGCGGCATGCGCGCCAGGTCGGCCACGGTCGGGCGGCCGGCGATGTCCTTGCCCAGCGCCAGGGTCAGCGCGCTGCCGGACTTGTCGTATTCCTTCGAACGCAGCAGCTCGCTGAGGAAGATCATCTCGCGGCTGGTGTTGGGGATTTCCAGGCCGATCACCGACTTGCCCGGAATCACGTCGACCACGCGTACCGACTTCACGCTCAGGCCGCGAGCGATGTCCTTGTCCAGCGAACTGATCTGACTGACCTTCACGCCCGGCGCCGGTTCCATCTCGAAGCGGGTGATCACCGGGCCCGGATAGGCGCCGACCACCTGCGCGTCGATGCGGAAGTCCTTGAGCTTGAATTCGATCTGGCGCGACAGGGTTTCCAGGGTTTCCTCGGAATAGCCCTTGGTCTGCGGCTTGGGATCGTCCAGCAGCGACAACGGCGGCAAGCCGGAGGCGTCCCCGCCCGTACCATGGAACAGCGGGATCTGCTGCTCGCGCTTGGCCCGCTCGCTCTTCTCGATCACCGGTGCCGGCGGCGGTTCGATCTTCACCGGCTCGCGCTTGGCGCGCAGCACCGCGTCGGCGCGGCGCACTTCCTCGCGCTCTTCGCGCATCACCCGGGTCTGCTGCCATTCGGCGGCCTGCTGGCTGCCCTTGCGGAACATGCCCGGCAGCGCCAGCACGCCCTTGCCGATGCGCTCCATCACCGCGAACCAGGACAGGCCGGTGGCCAGGGTCACCGAGACCAGGAACAGCGCCAGCAGAAACAGGTTGCCGCCCAATCCACCGAAGCCGCTGAGCAGCGACTTGCCGACCAGGGTGCCGAGGATGCCGCCCGGCCCGTCGGAGAAATGCTGGGCCGGCACCCCGCGCAGGAACAGCAGGCCGGTGGAGGAAATCAGGAAGCCGACCATGCCGACCAGCCGCAGCGCCGGCCCCAGATCCGCTTCGCCGTCACCATCGGTGTCCATGCCGAACAACGCGATCCAGGCGACCGCGCCGAGGATCACCGGCAGCAGGAACGCGACATAACCGCACAACGACAGTAGCAGCGCCGACAGCCATGCGCCGACCTTGCCGCCCCAGTTCTGGATCGGCGCGGTGACGCTGCCCGCCTGCGACCAGCTGGGATCGTCCGGCGAATACGAGAACAGGCTGGCGAAGAGATAGAGCAGCAGCGGCGCGATCACGATCAACGCGAGATCGCGCCACAGGCGTTGCCGGCGCGGATTCGCCGTCGCGGTTGCCTGCTTGCGCGCGGCCGCGTTGGCGCCCTTGCCCTTGCCGTTTTCGGATGCTGGTTTCGCCACCTTTCGATGAGACCTTAGGAATATGCCATTAGTCTTTGATAATAAACGAAACATTGGCAGATTTCAGCCCTCGGAATCACGCCGTCTCGGCGTCCGGCCCGGGAAAGCCCGCAGAAAAAAAGGCGCTACCGTGGCGCCCTGTCGCTGATCGCCAGCCTGTCGCCGGGCCGTGGCCCGCGTGCCGCTCGCGTGTTGTTGCGCATCACCGCATTCCATCCGCGCGCCTTGATCGAACCTGATCACACCCGCACTCTATGTCGCCTGCGACGGCGTGCCAGCCGTTGCAATCGCAAGGCCAATCCACCTTCTCCGCGAGTATACATGAGCACTTCGAAGCACTGCCGCCTGTTGATCCTGGGCTCCGGCCCGGCCGGCTGGACCGCCGCCGTCTACGCGGCCCGCGCCAACCTCAAGCCCGTCGTCATCACCGGTCTGCAGCAGGGCGGCCAGCTGATGACCACCACCGAGGTGGACAACTGGCCCGGCGACGCCCACGGCCTGATGGGTCCGGACCTGATGGCGCGCATGCAGGCCCACGCCGAGCGCTTCGACACCGAAGTCATCTTCGACCACATCCACACCGCCGACCTGGGCCAGCGTCCGTTCAAGCTCATCGGCGACAACGGCGAATACACCGCCGACGCGCTCATCCTGGCCACCGGCGCCACCGCCAAGTACCTGGGCCTGCCTTCGGAAGAGGCCTTCAAGGGCCGCGGCGTGTCCGCCTGCGCCACCTGCGACGGCTTCTTCTACCGCGACCAGGACGTGGCCGTGGTCGGCGGCGGCAACACCGCCGTCGAGGAAGCCCTGTACCTGGCCAACATCGCCCGCAAGGTCTACCTGGTGCATCGCCGCGACACCCTGCGCGCGGAGAAAATCATGCAGGACAAGCTGTTCGCCAAAATCCAGGCCGGCAAGATTGAGCCGGTCTGGCACCACACCGTGGACGAGGTGCTGGGCAACGAGGCCGGCGTGACCGGCCTGCGGGTCAAGTCGGTGCAGGACGGCAGCACCCGCGACCTGGACGTGCACGGCTTCTTCGTGGCGATCGGCCACACCCCCAACACCAGCCTGTTCGAGGGCCAGTTGGGGATGAACAACGGCTACCTGACCATCAAGTCGGGGCTGGACGGCGGCGCCACCGCCACCACCGTGCCGGGCGTGTTCGCCGCCGGCGACGTGGCCGACCAGCACTACCGCCAGGCGATCACCTCGGCCGGCTTCGGCTGCATGGCCGCGCTGGACGCCGAGCGGTTCCTCGACAAGGACGCCTGATGCTGCGCATCAGCGCGGACCCGGCGGAGCTGGATTTCGAACGGGTCCACGCGTTCCTGCGCGATTCCTACTGGGCGGCGGGCATTCCCGCCGCCACCCTGCGCCGTGCGCTGGATCACTCGATCTGCTATTGCGGTTTCCTCGACGGCTCGCAGATCGCCTTCGCGCGCGCGGTGACCGATCAGGCTACCTTCGCGTACCTCGCCGACGTGTTCGTCGACGAGGCCCATCGCGGCCAGGGTCATGGCCGCGCCATCGTGCGCGCGCTGCTGGATGATCCGCGCCTGCAAGGGCTGCGCCGGCTGCATCTGGTCACCCGCGACATGCAGCCGCTGTACGCCGGATTCGGATTCGAGGCGCTGAGCCAGCCGGAGCGGCACATGCAGAAGCACGATCCGGACGTCTACCGCGGCGGCTGAAACCGTGTCCGCCCCTCCCCGTCTCCGCCTGCTCGAGGATCTGTCGGCGATTCCCGCCGCCGCGTGGGACGCGCTGCACGATGGCCGCAATCCGTTCGTCTCGCACGCATTTCTGGCCGGGCTGGAACGGCACGGCTGCGTGCGCGCGGACTGGGGCTGGACGCCACGCCACGCGACGCTGTGGGAAGGCGACACGCTGGTCGCGGCGGCACCGGCGTACCTGAAGGACAATTCGCACGGCGAATTCGTGTTCGATCATGCCTGGGCACAGGCGTACGCGCGCTATGGACGCGATTACTTCCCAAAGTGGCTGTGCGCGGTGCCCTATTCGCCCGTGACCGGCCCGCGCCTGCTGGCGCCCACCGCCGCCTCGCGCCGGCAATTGATCGACGCACTGGCCGAACGCGCGGACGAGGACGGGCTGTCCTCGGTGCATGTCAATTTCCATCCGCAGGCGGAAGACGCCGCGTTCGACCCGACCTGGCTGTCCCGCACCGACGTGCAGTACCACTGGCGCAACGACGCCGGCTGGACGGATTTCGACGCCTTCCTGGCCGCCTTCGACCACAAGCACCGCAAGAACATCCGCCAGGAGCGCGCGCGGGTCGCGCGTGCCGGCGTGACCTTCCGGACCGTCCATGGCGGCGATGCCAATGACGCCGAGCTGGACGCCATGTTCGGCTTCTACCTGCAGACCTTCCACGACTACGGCAATTCGCCCGCGCTGACCGGCGAGTTCTTCCACCATCTGGCCCGGGCCCTGCCACGCCAACTGGTGCTGTTCCTGGCCGAACGCGACGGCGAAGCCATCGCCGGTGCGCTGTGCCTGCGCGGCGGCGACACCCTGTACGGGCGCTACTGGGGCTGCCGCCAGAACCTGCCGGGCCTGCATTTCGAGACCTGCTACTACCAGGGCATCGAATACTGCCTGCGCGAGGGCCTGCGGGTGTTCGAACCCGGCGCGCAGGGCGAGCACAAGATCGCGCGCGGCTTCCTGCCGGTGTTCGTGCGCAGCCGCCACCGCATCGCCGATCCCGCGTTCGCCGAGGCGCTGGGCCGCTGGTGCGAGGAGGAAACCCTGGCGGTGCGCCGTTACGCCGCCACCCTGGGCGCGCATTCGCCATTCAAGGCCAGCGCGCGCTGAACCCGACCACGTGGCGACATGCCGCGCCCGATGCCGATAATGTCGCGATGAGCCAGCGTCCCTTCCTGCTCGCGCCCGAACCCGATGCGCCGTTTCCGCCCGCGGAGCTCGCCCTGCGCCAACCCGACGGCCTGCTGGCGGTCGGCGGCGACCTGACTTTGCCGCGGCTGCTCAACGCCTACCGCGGCGGCATCTTTCCCTGGTTCTCGGAGGGCCAGCCGCTGCTGTGGTGGTCGCCGGACCCGCGCATGGTTTTCCGCACCGACCGGCTGCATCTCGCCTCGCGGTTCCGGCGCGGTCTGCGCCGCTCGACCTGGCGGGTCCGCGCCGATACCGCCTTCGAGTCGGTGATCGCCGAGTGCGCCACCCGTCCGCGTCCGGGCCAGGACGGCACCTGGATCACTCCATCCATGCAGGACGCCTACGTGGCCCTGCACCGGGCGGGCCATGCGCATTCCATCGAGGTGTTCGACGGCGCCCGCCTGGTCGGTGGCCTGTACGGGGTGGCCATCGGCCGGATGTTCTTCGGCGAGAGCATGTTCAGCGCGGACAGCGGCGGCTCCAAGGTCGCCATCGCCGCACTTGCCCATACCCTGCACGGTTGGGGCTGGCCGCTGATCGATGCACAGGTGGAGAACCCCCACCTGTTGAGCCTGGGCGCCGAGCGTCTCCCGCGCGCCGGGTTCCTGCACCAGATCCGCGGCCTGGTGGACCAGCCCGAGCCGACGGCGGCCTGGACCACTCGCTTTGGCGAGTTTCCCGCCGCCCGAATGGCGGACGCCACCGGGCATTAACGGTATTTTTGCGCGCGGCGCCTCAGCGGCGTACAATGGCGGACTTTATCGCCCTGGCCGTCTCCGGCCGCACAGCACAGGTCTGCATGTCGAAAGACGACTCCATCGAATTTGAAGGCACCGTTACCGAAACGCTGCCCAACACCATGTTCCGGGTCAAGCTGGAAAACGGGCATGAAATCATCGCCCACATTTCCGGTCGCATGCGCAAGAACTACATCCGCATCCTGACCGGCGACAAGGTCAAGGTCGAAATGACCCCCTATGACCTGACCAAGGGTCGCATCACGTATCGCATGAAGTAATTACGATAAGCTTTTGATTAAAAAGGGCGCCTTTGGCGCCCTTTTTGTTTTTGACGTCTGGCGCATCGGCGGCGGCCCGGTCCCCCGCCCCGCACCCGGCAACAAAAAAGCCGGAGCGTGGCCGCTCCGGCTTCGAACGAGCCATCCCGTCACCGGGACGGACTCCGGCCTCAGACCGTCACCGGCAACAGCTTCTCCGGTTCGGCCTGGGTTTCCACCACCAGTTCGCCGTCGCGCACGTCGATGCTGACCCGGCCGCCGTTGATCAGCTTGCCGAACAACAGTTCGTCCGCCAGCGGGCGCTTGACCTTGTCCTGGATCAGGCGCGCCATCGGGCGCGCGCCCATCAGCGGATCGAAACCGTGCTGGGCCAGCCAGTCGCGCGCCGCCGGCGTCGCCGACAGGCTGACGTGCTTCTCCTGCAGCAACATCTCCAGTTCGATCAGGAACTTGTCCACCACCCGCAGGATGTGGTCGAAGCCCAGCGCCTGGAACTGCACCACCGCGTCGAGGCGGTTGCGGAATTCCGGGGTGAAGCTGCGGCGGATGACCTCCATCGCGTCGGTCGAATGATCCTGCTGGGTGAAGCCGATCGAACGCCGCGAGGCCTGGGTCGCGCCGGCGTTGGTGGTCATCACCAGGATCACGTTCTTGAAGTTGGCCTCGCGGCCGTTGGTGTCGGTGAGCACGCCGCGATCCATCACCTGCAACAGGATGTTGAAGATGTCCGGATGCGCCTTCTCGACCTCGTCCAGCAGCAGCACGCAGTGCGGGGTCTTGACGATCTTCTCGGTCAGCAGGCCGCCCTGGTCGAAACCGACATAACCCGGGGGCGCGCCGATCAGGCGGCTCACCGAATGCGGTTCCATGTACTCGGACATGTCGAAGCGGACCAGCTCGATGCCCAGTTGCAGCGCCAGTTGCTTGGTCACCTCGGTCTTGCCCACGCCGGTGGGACCGGAGAACAAGAAATTGCCGATCGGCTTGTCCGGATTGCCCAGCCCCGAACGGGCCAGCTTGATCGCCGACGCCAGGGTCTCGATGGCCGGATCCTGACCGAAGATCACCATCTTCAGGTTGCGCTCCAGGTGCTGCAGCACGTCCTTGTCGGACGAGGTGACCTGCTTGGCCGGGATGCGCGCCATCTTCGCCACGATGGTCTCGATTTCCTCGATGTCGATCAGATCCTTGCGCTGGCCTTCCGGCAGCAGCCGCTGGCGGGCGCCGGCCTCGTCGATCACGTCGATGGCCTTGTCCGGCAGCAGGCGGTCGCCGATGTGCTTGACCGACAGATCCACCGCGGCCTGCAGCGCCTCGTCGGCGTAGGTGACGCCATGATGGGCCTCGTAGCGGGGCTTCAGGCCCTGCAGGATCTGGAACGCCTCGCCCACGGTCGGCTCGACGATGTCGATCTTCTGGAAGCGCCGCGCCAATGCGCGATCCTTCTCGAAGATGCCGCGGTATTCCTGGAACGTGGTCGAACCGATGCAGCGCAGTTCGCCCGACGCCAGCGCCGGCTTGATCAGGTTGCTGGCATCCATGGTGCCGCCGCTGGCCGAACCGGCGCCGATGATCGTGTGGATCTCGTCGATGAACAGGATTGCGCCGGGAATCTTGCGGATCGCCGCCAACACACCCTTCAGGCGCTTCTCGAAATCACCGCGGTACTTGGTCCCGGCGACCAGTGCGCCCAGGTCCAGCGAGTAGATGGTGGCGTCCAGCAGGACCTCCGGCACCTCGCCGTCCACGATGCGCTTGGCCAGGCCCTCGGCCAGGGCGGTCTTGCCCACGCCGGCCTCGCCCACGTAGAGCGGATTGTTCTTGCGGCGGCGGCACAGCACCTGGATGGTCCGCTCGATCTCGTCGGCGCGCCCGACCAGCGGATCGATCTTGCCCTGCCGGGCCAGGTCGTTGAGGTTGCTGGCGAACTCGGTCAGGGCATCGCCCTTGCCGTCGCCCTCGCCGGCCTCGGTCTTGCCGCCCTCGCCCTCGTGGGCGCCCTGGGCCTCGCCGTCCTCGCCCTGCTTGGCGATGCCGTGGGACAGGTAATTCACCACATCCAGGCGGGTGACGTCCTGCTGGTTGAGGAAATAGACCGCGTGCGAGTCCTTCTCGCCGAAGATCGCCACCAGCACGTTGGCGCCGGTGACCTCCTTCTTGCCCGAGGACTGCACGTGGTAGACCGCGCGCTGGAGCACCCGCTGGAAGCCTAGGGTGGGCTGGGTGTCGCGGCCGTCATCCTCGGCCAGGCGGGACACCGAGGCCTCGATGGCCTGTTCCAGTTCCTGCTGCAGGCGGCCGGAATCGGCGCCACACGCCTTCAGCACCGCCTGCGCGGACGGGTTCTCCAACAGCGAGAGCAGCAGGTGCTCCACCGTCATGAACTCGTGCCGTGCTTCGCGGGCGCGCTTGTAGCACTGGCCGATGGTTTGCTCGAGATCTTTGCTGAACATGGTCGCCTCCGGGGCCGATGCCGACAATATGCGGCCTGAGGGGTGGATTTCCATCACCCATCCGGATTTCAGTGTTCAGGAATCGTTGCCTTGCAAGGGCCGGCGGCGCCCAAACATCAAAACCTCAGGACTTCTCCATCGTGCACAGCAGCGGGTGCTGGTTCACCCGCGAAAATTCGTTGACCTGGGCCACCTTGGATTCTGCCACCTCGCGGGTGTAGACCCCGCAGACGGCGCGGCCCCGGGTGTGGACGTGCAGCATGATCTGGGTGGCCTTTTCCAGGTCCATGCCGAAGAACTGTTGCAGGACCACCACGACGAAATCCATCGGGGTGTAATCATCATTGAGCAACACCACCTGGTAGAGCGGCGGCGGCGCCACCTCCGGTTTTCCGGTTTCCACCAGGACGGCGTGGTCGCGTTCGTTTTCATGCTTGCGGGACATGTGGCAATTATACGGATTGGACGCCCAACGAGCTTGCACGCACAATTAACCCCTTTCCCCCAATGGACTGCCCGCTGATGAAATACGCCGCCCTTGCCCTCGTCCTCGCCGCCGTCGCGGGCCTGCCCGCCGCGCACGCCGCCGATGCCGATCCGGCCATCGCCAAGCAACTCAAGGGGCTCGGCTACGAGTACGAGGTGGACGAGGATGGCGACTACAAGCTGCTGATGGCCACCGGCGACAACGACGAGCGCAGCCAGATCGTCTATATCCGCTCGACCGTGGAGACCTACGGCAAGCACCGGGTCCGCGAGCTGTGGTCGTATGCCTACCAGTCGCCGAGCGAATCGCTGCCGGCGGTGGTCGCCAACCGCCTGCTGGACGCTTCCAACGCGCTGATCCTCGGTTCCTGGGTCAAGCAGGATCGCAGCGCCGTCTACGTGGTCAAGCTGCCGGCCGACGCCAGCACCGAACTGCTGGAAGACGCCATTTCCGCCGCCGCCGTTTCGGCCGACGCGATGGAAGTCGAACTGGCCGAAGATCCGGCTTCCGACGACTATTGATTCCAGGATGCGCCCATGAGCTATCGCGAAGGCCGATTCTGGCAACCCGACGTGACCGTCGCCACCATCGTGGTGCGTGACGGCCGCCTGCTCATGGTCGAGGAACGCGCCCAGGGCCGGCTGGTGTTCAACCAGCCCGCCGGCCACCTGGAACCGGACGAGACCCTGCTCGACGCCGCCCTGCGAGAGACCCGCGAGGAAACCGGCTGGGACGTGCACCTGACCGCGTTCGTCGGCGCCTATCAGTGGAAGGCCACCGAAACCGACCGCCACTACCTGCGCTTCGCCTTCGCCGCCGAGCCGGTGCGCCACGATCCGGAGCGCGCGCTGGACGAAGGCATCGTCCAGACCCACTGGCTGACCCCGGCCGAGCTGCAACAGGCGCAGGCGCGCCATCGCAGTCCGCTGGTGTGGCAGGCGGTCGAGGATTACCTGGGCGGCCGCCGCTACCCGCTGGACATGCTCCACCACCTGGCATGAGCACGCCGCGCGTCATCGTCGGGGTCTCGGGCGGGGTCGACTCGTCGGTGGCGGCGCTGCGCCTGGTCCAGACCGGTGAATCCGTGGCCGGACTGTTCATGCAGAACTGGGCCGACGACGGCAGCGGCGAATGCCGGGCCGAGGATGATCGCCGCGACGCGGTGGCCGTGTGCGGCCGGCTCGGGATTCCGTTTCATTTCCGCGATTTCTCCGCCGAGTACTGGCAGGGCGTGTTCGAACATTTCCTCGCCGAATACGCCGCCGGCCGCACGCCCAATCCGGATGTGCTGTGCAACCGCGAGGTCAAGTTCAAGCATTTCCTCGATGCCGCGCGCGAACTGGGCGCCGAGAAGATCGCCACCGGCCACTACGCGCGCATCGGTTTCCATGGCGGACGTTGGCAGTTGCTGCGCGGCATCGACCGCGGCAAGGATCAGAGCTACTTCCTGCACCAGTTGGGCCAGGAACAGTTGTCGGCGACCCTGTTCCCGATCGGGGAAATGCAGAAGCAGGATCTGCGCGCGGTCGCACGCGAGGCCGGCCTGCCGACCCACGACAAGAAGGATTCCACCGGCATCTGCTTCATCGGCGAGCGCGATTTCCGCGAGTTCCTCGGCCGCTACCTGCCCGCCCGCCGCGGCGAGATGCGGGATCCGCAGGGGCAGCGCATCGGCGAGCATCCGGGGGTGTTCTATTTCACCCTCGGCCAGCGCGAGGGCCTGCAGATCGGCGGCGTGCGCGGGCGTCCCGCCGCGCCCTGGTACGTGGTCGGCAAGGACGTGGCCAACAACATCCTGTACGTGGACCAGGACACCCTGAGTCCCTACCTGCAATCGAACCGGCTGTGGTCCGAGCCGGCCCACTGGACCACCGGCAGTGCGCCGTCCACGCGCTTCGAGTGCACCGCGCAGACACGCTACCGCCAGGCCGACGAGCCCTGCTCGGTGACGGTCGCCGACGATGGCCGGCTGGAGGTCGCGTTCGCGCGGCCGCAGCGTGCGGTCACGCCCGGCCAGTCGGTGGTGCTGTATGACGGCGACGTCTGCCTCGGCGGCGCGGTCATCGCCGCCACCGACGCCCCCCTGGAACGAAGAATCGCGGAGCAAGCGGCTTGAGCAACCAGTTTTCCGAACGTGTCCTGGCCCTGGCCGGACTGGCGCAGGCGCTGCACCAGGTCCGCCGCATCGCCGAGACCGGCCATTCCGAAGCCGCCGTGGTGCAGACCGCACTGGACAGCGTGTTCCGCCTGGACGCCGTCGACACGGCGGGCGTGTTTGGCCGCGCCTCCGAACTGAATCCCGGCCTGCGCCTGCTGCGCGGTTACCTGACCGGCGAGAACAAGGAAGACACCCTGCCCCGCCTGGGCATGGCGGTGCTGCAGCTGGAGCGTCGCTTCATCCGCCGCAACGATCTGATCGATGCGATCGGACAGGGCGTGGAGAAGCTGTCCCCGCAATCCGGCCAGCTCGGCAGCACCCACCCGGAAGTGATCGCCGCGCTCGGCAACCTCTACGCCGAAACCCTCAGCCAGTTGCGCCCGCGGGTGATGGTCCAGGGCAATCCGCATTACCTCGGCCAGCCCGGCGTGGTCGCCGAAATCCGCGCGATCCTGCTGGCGGCGGTGCGCGCGGCGGTGCTGTGGCGGCAACTGGGCGGCAGCTACTGGGACTTCCTGTTCTCGCGCCGCGCGATGGCCGCGGCCGTCGACGGCTGGTTGAACTGAGGGCTGGTTGAACGGGGCAGGCCGCCGGCTCAACCGGCGCAGGTGGCCCGCCGGTTCCGTCCCGCGGCCGGCACGCCGAACAGCACCAGGCTGGCGAACGCGAGCAGGCACACGCTCAGCCCGCCATACAGGGTGATCCAGCCGAATCCGTGCGCCAGCGCGGCCGGCGCCGCCGCAATCCCGGCCACGTCACCCGCGGCGATCCGCTCGGCCAGCACGCGCAGGTTCGCCGCCTCGCCCGCGTCAGTGGGCATCCCTCCCAGGCCCGACTGCACGCCGCGCACCAGCAGCAGGCCCATCAGGGCGATGTTGACCGCCAGCGAGATCAGGCGCGCGCTCATGTCCAGGCCCGATGCCATGCCGGCGCGATCCGGCGATACCGAACCGGTGGTGGTGTTGGTGACCGGCGTGTTGGTGATGCCCAGGCCGATGCCGGCGACCAGTGCGCCCGGCAACACGCTCCACAGTCCCGGCTCGCTCGCGCCCACGCCCCAGTGCATCAGCAGGAAGCCGGCACCGATGGTGAACAATCCGCCCGGTATCACCAGGCCGGGCCGGTAACGCAGCGACAAGCGCTCGCCCACCGGCGGGAACACCAGCGCGGGCAAGGTATACGCCAGCAGCGCCACGCCCGAGGCCAATTCGCCCAGGCCAAGCACGCCATGGAAGTACAGCGGCAGGTACACCATCAGCGGCCAGAAACTGAAGTTCATGCCCATCGATCCCAGCAGAGCGCCCGAAAACTCGCGGTTGCGCAGCACCGAGAAGTCGAACATCGGATGCGGCACCCGCCGCTCCACCACGATGAACATCGCCAGGAAGAACACGGTCGCCGCCAGCACGCCCAGCGATGCCGGTCGCGCGAATCCCATCTCGCCGCCCTGGGTCAGGTAGAACGCCAGGCCCAGCACTGCCAGCGACAGCGAAACCATCCCGGCCCAGTCGAGCCGGCGTGCCTGCGGATCCCGCGATTCCTCCACGCTCGTCAGCACAAGCAGCAGGGTCAGCGCGGCGATCGGCCCGTGCACCAGGAACACCCAGGTCCAGTCGGACACGGCCACGATCACGCCGCCGATCAGCGGTCCGAAGCCCAGCCCGAAACCGAATACCACGCCCCATGCCGCGAACGCCTTGCCGCGTTCGCGGCCATCACGGAACTGGTGCGAGAGGATCGCCAGCATGCAGATCAGCAGCACGCCGCCGCTCATGCCCTGCAGGGCGCGCGCGACGATCAACGTCGTCACGTCGCCCGCCAGTCCGCACATCACCGAGCTGGCACCGAACAACAGGCCGCTGATCAGGAACACCCGCCGGCGACCGAACCGGTCGGCCAGCGCGCCGGCCGCCATCAGTACCGTGGTGCTGGCGATGGTGTAGGCGTTCATTACCCACTGCATCTGGCGGAAATCGCCTCCCAGCACCCGCTCCAGGGTCGGCAGGATGACCGGCACGCTGGAGATTTCCAGGCCGAACATCAGCGAGGCGAGGCAGACGGCGAACAGCGCCGTCCTGTTCCGGGAAGACAGGGAAGCGGACATGGGGGCTCCAGTGGACAGGGCCGCGGGCAGCCTCCACAAAGGGAGGCGGAGCGGCCACTCGGGACGTGGAGCCATTGTCGGAAACCCCATTAAATGAGGGAAATGATTTAATTTATTCCAATCCAGTAATTTTCGTCATTGGTTAGTCATGGACTTCGACCCCTCCCTGCTGCGCGCCTTCATCGCGGTCACCGAGACCGGCGGGTTCACCCGCGCCGCCGAGCGCCTGCACCTGACCCAGTCGGCGATCAGCCACCAGATCCGCCGGCTAGAGGAACAGGTCGGGCGTCCCCTGCTCCACCGCACCACCCGTCGCTTGACCCTGACCGAGGACGGCGAGGAATTCCTCAGCCACGCCCAGCGCATCCTCGATGCGTCCGACGCGCTGACCCGGCGCTTCCATCTCTCGCCGGTGTCCGGCGTGATCCGCTTCGGCGTGGCCGATACCTACCTGGGTTCGCGCCTGCCGACCCTGCTGGGCCAGTTCGCGCGCAGCCATCCGTGCGTACGGCTGGAAGTGAACGTCTCCTCCAGCCCGGATTTCCGCGCGATGGTCGCCGCCGGCGAACTCGACATGGCGGTGGTGCTGGCCGAACCGGGTCAGGAAGAGGATTTGCTGTTGCGCAGCACCCAGTTCGTCTGGAGCGCCGCGGACAACTTCGCGCCGCCCGCCAGCGATTCGTTGCCGCTCGCGTTCGCGCCCTCGCCCTGCCTGCGCCGTCAGATCGGCCTGGCGGCGCTGGAGCGCGCCGCCCAGCCCTGGCATTTCACCTTCACCTCGGCCAGCAACGAGGGCCTGCGCGCGGCGACGCTGGCCGGGCTGGGCGTGGCGGTGATGACGAAAACCGAACTGGTGCCGGGTCTGAAGATCGTCAACGACGAACTGGGCCTGCCGGCATTGCCGAAGGCCGAGTACGTGCTGGTGCGCCGCCCCGGCGAGCAGACCGCGGCGGACGAGGAGTTCGTGCGGCTGCTGCGCGACCATTCGTGATCGCGCGTCGATGCGCAGTGGCGGAAGACGCCTTCCCGGCAACGAAAAACCCCGGCTTTCGCCGGGGTTTTCGTATGGCAACCACCACCTGGCCGCTTACGCGGCGACGGTGTCCGCCACGTCCTTGTAGTCGGCGATCTGATCGAAGTTCATGTAGCGGTAGATCTGATCGCCGTTGGCGTTGATGACGCCGATGTCGGCCATGTACTCGGCCTTGGTCGGGATGCGGCCCAGGCGCGAGCAGATCGCCGCCAGTTCCGCCGAACCCAGGTAGACGTTCGAGTTCTTGCCCAGGCGGTTGGGGAAGTTGCGGGTGCTGGTGGAGAACACGGTGGCGCCCTCCTTCACCTGCGCCTGGTTGCCCATGCACAGCGAGCAGCCCGGCATTTCCATGCGCGCGCCGGCGGTGCCGAAAGTGCTGTAGTGGCCTTCCTTGGTCAGCTCGGCGGCATCCATCTTGGTCGGCGGCGCGACCCACAGCTTGGTCGGGATGTCGCGCTTGCCTTCCAGCAGCTTGGACGCGGCGCGGAAGTGGCCGATGTTGGTCATGCACGAACCGATGAACACTTCGTCGATGACCGCGCCGGACACTTCCGACAGGGTCTTCACGTCGTCCGGATCGTTCGGGCAGGCCACGATCGGCTCGTGCACGTCGGCCAGGTCGATTTCGATGACCGCCGCGTACTCGGCGTCGGCATCGCCCTTGAGCAGTTGCGGGTCGGCCAGCCAGGCTTCCATCGCCTTGATGCGGCGCTGCAGGCTGCGCGGATCCTGGTAACCCTCGGCGATCATCCACTTCAGCAACGTGATGTTGCTGTTGATGTACTCGATGATCGGTTCCTTGTTGAGGTGCACCGTGCAGCCGGCGGCCGAGCGCTCGGCCGAGGCGTCGGACAGTTCGAACGCCTGTTCGACCTTCAGATCCGGCAGGCCTTCGATTTCCAGGATGCGGCCGGAGAAGATGTTCTTCTTGCCCTGCTTGGCGACCGTCAGCAGGCCCTGCTTGATGGCGTACAGCGGAATCGCGTTGACCAGATCGCGCAGGGTCACGCCCGGCTGCATCTGGCCCTTGAAGCGAACCAGCACCGACTCGGGCATGTCCAGCGGCATCACCCCGGTGGCGGCGGCGAAGGCGACCAGGCCGGAGCCAGCCGGGAACGAGATGCCCACCGGGAAGCGGGTGTGCGAGTCGCCGCCGGTGCCGACGGTGTCGGGCAGCAGCATGCGGTTGAGCCAGCTATGGATCACGCCGTCGCCCGGACGCAGCGAGATGCCGCCGCGGTTGCTGATGAAGGCCGGCAGTTCGTGGTGGGTCTTGACGTCGACCGGCTTCGGATAGGCGGCGGTGTGGCAGAACGACTGCATCACCAGATCCGCGGAGAAGCCCAGGCAGGCCAGATCCTTCAGTTCGTCGCGGGTCATCGGGCCGGTGGTGTCCTGCGAACCCACCGAGGTCATCTTCGGCTCGCAATAGGTGCCCGGGCGGATGCCCGGCTGCACGCCGTTGACTTCGGGCAGGCCGCAGGCGCGGCCGACCATCTTCTGCGCCAGGGTGTAGCCCTTGCCGGTGTCGGCGGGGTTCTGCGGCAGACGGAACAGGGTCGACGCCGGCAGGCCCAGCGCCTCGCGCGCCTTGGCGGTCAGGCCGCGGCCGATGATCAGCGGGATGCGGCCACCGGCGCGTACCTCGTCGAACAGCACGTCGCTCTTGACCTGGAACTCGGCGATCACCTCGCCGTTCTTCAAAGCCTTGCCTTCATACGGACGCAGCTCGACCACGTCGCCCATGTCCATCTTCGACACGTCCAGTTCGATCGGCAGCGCGCCGGCATCTTCCATCGTGTTGTAGAAGATCGGGGCGATCTTGCTGCCCAGGCAGACGCCGCCGAAACGCTTGTTCGGAATGAACGGAATGTCCTCGCCGGTCCACCACAGCACCGAGTTGGTCGCCGACTTGCGGCTGGAGCCGGTGCCGACCACGTCGCCGACGTAGGCGACCGGATGGCCCTTTTCGGTCAGCGACTGGATGAACGCGATCGGGCCGCGCTTGCCGTCTTCTTCCGGGGTGAAGGGCGCGCCGTCGCGCTTGTTCTTCAGCATCGCCAGCGCGTGCATCGGGATGTCCGGGCGGGTGGTCGCGTCCGGCGCCGGCGACAGGTCGTCGGTGTTGGTCTCGCCCGGCACCTTGAACACGGTGACGGTCAGCGAGTGCGGCACTTCCGGACGGCTGGTGAACCATTCGGCGTCGGCCCAGCTCTGCAGCACCGACTGGGCATTGGCGTTGCCCTTCTGCGCCTTCTCCTGAACGTCGTGGAACGCGTCGAACATCAGCAGGGTGTGCTTGAGCGCGTTGGCGGCGATGGTGCCGACCAAGGCGTCGTCCAGCAGTTCCACCAGCGGATGGATGTTGTAGCCGCCGAGCATGGTGCCCAGCAGTTCGGTGGCGCGCTCGCGGCTGATCAGCGGGCACTGCTCGCTGCCGAAGGCGACCGCGGCCAGGTAGGAAGCCTTGACCTTGGCGGCGTCGTCGACGCCGGCGGGCACGCGATGGGTGATCAGGTCCAGCAGGAAGTCGCCCTCGCCGGCCGGCGGCGCCTTCAGCAGTTCGATGACCTCGGCGGTCTGCTGGGCCGACAGCGGCAGCGGCGGAATGCCCAGCGCGGCGCGCTCGGCTACGTGGTGGCGATAGGCTTCCAACATGGTGACTCCGGAATGCGGTGAGGTGACGGGAAACAACGGGTGGGACTTATTCCGCGGCGGGAACGATCAACTTCAGTCCCTTGAAGTATTCGCGGTAGAACCGATCGTCGCGGGTGATCAGGCCATTGCACTGGAGCAGCGCGTGGGCGCCGATCAGGAAATCGGGCGCGGCACGGTGGCTGGCACCGTCGCGCTGGCGGTGGCGGCGCTGCATCTCGCCAGCGCGCAGCGCCGACTTGGCTTCCAGCGCGCTGAAACGGATGCTCATCTCCTCCAGCACCGCCAGCGCCTCGGAACCATCGCGCAACGCGCTGCACACTTCGGCCAGCGCGACCTCGCAGATCACCACCGGTCCGGCGCTCAGGCATTGCCGCAGGCAGGCCTCGGCGGCGTCGGCCTGCGGACCGTCGGCCAGCAGGTCGATGAGGACGGAGGAATCCAGGGCGATCATCGCGTCGGCCTCACTGTTCCGGCGTCTCGCCGGGCGAGTGGCCGCGCAGGGCGCGCATGGCCGCGTCGGTGCTGTCGAAACCGTCCAGCTTGAACCGGCCGCGGGCGCGCGAGATGGCATCGTCCACGCTCTTGCGCAGGATGATCCGGCTGCCCTCCAGTTCTACCTTGAGCACGCTGCCCTTGGTCAGGCCCAGGGCGTCACGCACGGCCTTGGGCAGGGTGATCTGGCCACGTTCGGCGACGGTCGCTTCCATGGGCGGCTCCGGGAAAGTATGCACGAATTATACATACTTCCGGATGCATACCCAAGCTGACCCAGGCAACGGAAACGGGCTGTGAAGTCCGTCACAAGGCCCTCGCCGCGAGCTCAGAACGCCAGTTGGAACCTCAGATTGACCGTATAGCCCCGATCCAGGCCCGGCCAGACACCGGAACGGTTGTCGCTGCGCCAGCGCACCGCGTCCAGCATCACCCGGCTCCAGTCGTTCAGATACCAGTTGGTGCCGACGGTCCAGCCACTGCCCTGCCCGCCGCCGGGCAGATCCCGGTAGTCGGCCGCCTCGTAGCGGGCCTTCAGCTCCCAGGCACCCCCGCCTCCGGCGGTAACCGGATCGGCGACCTTCACCCGCCCCCAGGTGCCCGCCTTGGCCGAGTACGCCGGACCGGCGCCCCGCAGGAACCAGCCCATCGACAACGCGTGGGCGTCGTGATGCCGGTGGTAGTCGCCACTGGCCTCGCGTCCCTTCAAGCTGCGCCGGCCCCATTCGGCATAGGCCCAGAACGGCCCGGAAAAGCCAGCCAGTTCCAGTCCATGGCCGTCGCCGCGCTCGGCCCCCTGCACGCGCCCGCTGCCGATCCGCACCTGATCGTTGAAGGGGCCGGCGATCGCCGCGCTGCGCAACACCCGCGCGGTGCCGCGGATCTCCTCGTGGAAGGCCCAGCCGCCCAGGTGGAGGGTGGCGGCGTCCGTGCGCACCGGGTTCCAGTGCGCCCGCAGCGCGTAGGTCAGTCCGTCGTTGCCGTCGCCCGGGTTATCCAGGCTGTTGCCGCTGACTTGCAGCGCGGCATGCCAGTTCGCGCCGTGGATCTTCTGCATCACTCCCAATCCGAACGAACCGCGCTGCGGCATGATCACCGCACCGACCAGATTGCGGCTCTGGAACGGGGTGTTGGCCGTACTGCTGCTGCCATCCAGGCCGCGCTCGTTCAAGCGATGGCCGACGGAAAACTCGGCGTCATGCCCGAACAGGCGATGGTCGAAGGCCGCATACGCCGACTTCCACGCCACCGTGTTGCCGGCGAACTCCCCTTCCACCACGTAGCCCAGCGAGCCATGGCGACCTTCGACGCCCAGACGCGCGGAGCGGATTTCGGCACCGGACAGATTCTGCCCTGCGTGATCGGAGCCGCCGGTGGAGGAGGCATCGACGAAGAACCGGCCACGCGGGCGAAACCGCGCCTTGCCATCCGCGCTCGCGAATTCGGGAGCGCCCTTGGACCAGCTCACTTTCGGCAGCTTCGCCTGATCGGTTTCGAGCTTGGCCAACCGCGTCTCCACGGAACCGTCATCCTGTGCGGGTACGGCTGGCGTACCCTCGCCCGTCGCGTCTTCAAGCGCGGCCAGTCGCGCTTCCAGCGTCGCGATGCGCTGCGATTGCTGCTCGATCAAGCGGACCAGTCCGGCGGTCGATGCATCGGCGGAACCCGGGTGCCGGGCTGCTTCCTGCGCGCACGCCAGCAATGGCGCTCCACTCAGGGTCAACGTGATCGCGGCCGCCAGCCGGCGGGTATTGCCCACAAGGTTCGTCATGGTCGGTTTCTCCAGGCAAGCCGCCACCCTCGGCATGGCTGCCGCCGGCAACGGTGGGAATGAGAGACCCGCGCCGGGACCGGCACGGGCCGGGAAACGTCAGCGGTTCGCGCTCTGCGCGTCGGGACGCCAGGTGATGAGCCGGTTCTCGGCGACATCGAGGATGCGATCGATCACCAGGACGAACATCGCCAGGATCACGATGCCGGCGAACACGCCGACCGCGTGGAAGTTGCCCTCGGCCTGCGCGATCAGATAACCCAGTCCGGCCGAGGCACCGAGATACTCGCCGATGATCGCGCCCACCACCGCGAAACCCACGGAAGTGCGCAGCGAGGACAGGATCCAGCTCGCGGCGGCCGGAAAGTACACATGGTGCAACAGATCACGCCGGCTGGCCCCGAGGATGCGCGCGTTCGCCAGCACGGTGGGATTGACCTCGCGCACGCCCTGCATCGCATTGAAGAAGGTGATGAAGAACACCAGCGTCACCGCCAGCGCCACCTTCGACCACAGGCCCAGGCCCAGCCACAGCACGAAGATCGGCGCCAGCACCACGCGCGGAATCGCGTTGAAGCTCTTGATGAAGGGATCGAGGATCCGCGCCGCGGTTCGGTTCAATCCCAGCCAGACGCCGCCGACCACGCCCAGCACGGTGCCGATGACATAGCCCAGCGCGGTCTCGGTCAGGGTCACCGACACGTGCTTGTAGAAGCCGGTGTCGCTCAACCATTCGTACATCTGTCCAACGATGTCCCAGGGCGCCGGGAAGAAGAACGGGTCGATGACCCGTGTGGCCACGCCGGCCTGCCAGCCCCCGAACACCACCACCACCAGGGCGGCCTGGATCAGCCGCTCAGTCCCCGTACGCATAGCTTTTCTCCACTTCGCCCCGCAGGCAGGCCCAGATGTCGCGATACAGATCGGTGAAGCGCGGATCCAGCTTGATCTCGGCCACGTTGCGCGGCCGTTCCAGCGGCACATGGAAACTCTCCACCACCCGGCTGCCGGGCCCCGACGCCAGCACCACCACCCGATCGCCCAGGGCAATGGCTTCTTCCAGATCATGGGTAATCAGGATCACCGAGCGCCGATCCTCCTGCCACAGGCGCAGCAGTTCGTTCTGCATGAGGTGGCGGGTATGGATGTCCAGCGCCGAGAACGGCTCGTCCATCAGGATCACCTTGGGCTTCACGATCAGCGCCTGCGCCATCTGCACGCGCTTGCGCTGTCCGCCCGAAAGTTGGTGCGGGTAACGGTTTTCGAAACCGGACAGTCCGACCTTGGCCAGCCAATCGCGCGCGCGCCGGCCCCGTTCGACCGCGGGCACGCCGCGGAAACGCAGGCCCAGTTCAACGTTTTCCAGCGCGGTCTTCCACGGCAGCAGCGCATCCTGCTGGAACAGGTAGCCCACGCTGTCCTGCACGCCGGCCACCGCGCGCCCGTCGATGGCCACGCCACCGGATGCCGGCGCCAGCAAGCCCGCCACCGCATTGAGGATGGTGCTCTTGCCGCAGCCCGTGGGGCCGACGATGGCCAGGAATTCGCCGTCGCCGACCCGGATGTCGACATCGCGCACGGCGACGAAGTCGCCGAACGCCATCGTCATCCGTTCGATCGCGACCATCGTGCGGGGTGGTTCGGCGACCGCGATGGCCGCCGCTGGCGCGTCCTGGTGCGGACGCGCCGGTGCAATTGCTGTCATGACATTGCCCTCCCAGACAAGATCGTCAGTGTTTCGCCGAGTCCTGCTCGACGAATCGGTTGGTATACGTACGCGCCAGATCGACCTTGGCCGCGGCGACATCGGGATTGAATTCGCTGAGTACGGCCAGTGGCGTGGCCATGTCGGCTTCCGTGAAGCGGCCGTCGACGGAGAAGATGCTGCGGGCCGCTTCCACCGCCTTGGCATAGGTGGCGCGATCGCCGGAGACGTAGCTGTCGGGAAGCGCGGCGACGATGGCGTCGGCGCTGCTTTCGGCGATGAACTTCAGGGCCCGCTGTTCGGCGCGGACGATCTTCCCGATGGCCTCGGGATTCGCATCGATGAAGGATTGCTGCGCGTACAGCACCGAAGTCGGATAGAGGCCGCCGTAGACCTCGCGCGCGCCCGCATCGCTGCGCGCGTCGATGAGGATCCGGCCGATGCCGCGCTCCTGGATCAGGGTCGCCGCCGGGTCGTAATTGACCAGCAGGTCGACCTTGCCCTGCTGCAGCGCGGCCACCGCCGCCGCGCCGGAACCCACGCCGATCAGCGACACTTCCGACACCGGGATGCCGTGCCGTTCCAGGTAATAGCGGACGAAGAAATCCGAGGACGACCCCGGCGCGGTGATGCCCACGCGCGCGCCACGGATGGTGTCCGGCCTGGCCGGATCGAAGCGGCTGTCGTTGCCACCGGCCAGCACCAGTCCGGAATTGCGCGACAGCAGCACGAAGGCGGTGACCGACTTGCCCTTGGCCTGCATCTGGATGGTGTGATCGTAGAAACCCACCGCCACGTCGGTGGAACCGGCCACTAGCGCCTGCAGCACCTTGGAGCCGCCCTGGGCGAAGTTCTCGGTGCGCACCTTCAGGCCCTCGTCCTTGAAGTAGCCCTGGGCGTCGGCGATGAAGAACGGCAGGTTGTTGAGGTTGTAGGAACCGACGCTGATGCGCACTTCCTGCTCACCCTGCGCCGGCCTGCCGCCTTCCGCCCCGCCTCCCGGCGCGGATGCGCCACCGCAACCACCCAACAGCAACAGCGCCGTCGCGCCGATACCCAGCATTGTCTTGTACATGTTCCCCTCCCGGAGCGTTGGTGAATCGGAATGTGGCCGCGTCGCGGGCCGGCTCAGGCCGCCTGGCTGCGCCGCGCGTCCCGGCGCGACTCGTTGGCGAACACGCGGCCCTCGAACAGGCGTCGCGCCGTACGCACGACGCTGGCCACGACGGGCGCGTCCGGAGCGTCGCGCTCCAGCGTCACTTCCAGGCATCCGCCCGGATGTTCCAGCAGCAGCGGGCCGACGGTTTCCCTCCGTCCCGCCAGCGCATGCGCGACGGTACCGTCGGTCACGGTAGCGGTCGCGATGCCGACACCACCGGTGATGGCCAATGCGCTGTGGCATTGATGCGGCATGAAATAGCGCACCCGCAGCGCGGCGCCGGAGTCCGAACGCGACAGCAGCACCGGCTTGGGAATCACCCGTTCGCCGGCGTCGGCGATGCCCATCCGCCGACCCGCCTCGATCCGGATGGCTTCCAGGCGGCGCAACAGCGCTGCGTCGGCATTCAACCGCGCCGGCGATTCATCGCCCGACAGGCCAAGGTCCGAGGCCTGCATCAGCACCATCGGAATCGCGCAGTCCACGCAACTGACATCCACGCCGTCGATCCGTTCGCGTGGCGTGCCGGTGGGCAACAGCGCGCCGGTGCGGGTTCCCGCCGCGTCCAGGAACGACAACGTGATCGGCGCGGCCTGCCCCGGCACACCGGCGATGCGGGTGTCGCCGCGATAGGACACCCTGCCCTGCGGGGTCTGCACGGTGGCGCGGATCAGCTTGCCGGTGTTGACGTTGTGGATGCACACCTGGGTCTGGGGATGGCGGGCGGCCACAAGACCGGCTTCAATCGCGAACGGCGCGACCGCCGCGAGCATGTTTCCGCAATTGGGACTGGTATCCACGATCTGGCGGTCATTCACCACCTGGGCGAACAGGTAATCGACGTCGGCATCCCGGCGACTGGCGCGATCGACGATGGCGACCTTGCTGGAGAGCGCGTTGCCGCCGCCGATGCCGTCAATCTGCAGTGGATGCCCGGCCCCCATCACCGCCAGCAGGATGCGGTCGCGCAGCGCCGGTTCCGTGGGCAGATCCGATGCGAGGAAGAACGGCCCCTTCGAGGTGCCGCCGCGCATGAGCACGCAAGGCAGGCTGAGCAGGTCATTCGAATCGACGGCCGGATCCATGCAAAAATCACATTAATTCAAGAACATGATTCGATACTGGCATGGGCATGGCCGATTTGAGAATTGCAAATTTTTCGATTATTGATAGGCCATGAGCATCAATTGCGAAATCCTCGACCTGCGTGCATTCCTGTTGGTGAGCGAAACCCGCAGCTTCCATCGCGCCGCGGAAACCCTGCATCTTTCCCAGCCCGCGCTCAGCCGGCGCATCCAGAAGCTCGAACAGAACGTCGGCGCCCCCTTGCTGGAGCGGACCACCCGCCATGTCGTGCCGACAGCGCTCGGGCAGGACCTGCTGCCGCTGGTGAGGCGACTCATCGAAGAGTTCGACGGCTCGCTGTTTTCATTGCGTGGCAGCGACCAGCATCGTGGCGGGCAGGTCACCATCGCCTGCCTGCCGACCGCGGCGTTCTACTTCCTGCCCAGCGTGATCGCGCGCTTCCAGCAGGACCATCCGCAGGTGCGCTTCCGCATCCTGGATCTTCCCGCCACCGAGGGTCTGCAATCGGTGGAACGCGGTGAAGTCGAGTTCGGCATCAACTTCATGGGGGCTTCGGATCCGGATCTGATTTTCGACACACTGGTGGAGGATCCGTTCGTGCTGGCCTGCCGGCGCGATCATCCGCTCGCCCGCAAGCGCAAGGTGAGCTGGAGCGACCTGGCGCCGCACCGGCTCATCACCGTGCACCGCACCAGCGGCAACCGCACCCTGCTCGATGGCGCGCTGGCGCGCGAGAACCTGCGGCTGAACTGGTTCTACGAGGTCACCCACCTGTCCACCTCGCTCGGGCTGGTCGAAGCCGGCGTCGGCATCTCGGTATTGCCGAAGATGGCCACGCCGCGCGGCGAACATGCCACCCTGGTGACGCGCCCGCTCGCCAATCCGGTGGTTTCGCGGACGATCGGCGTGGTGCGTCGCCGCGGCGCGCAGCTGTCACCGGTGGCCGAGGAGTTCCTGCATACCCTCAAGCGCCTCTGGAAGGGAGGATGAACATCCGGGGCCCCGTTCCGGCCCCGGATCTCGTGGCAAGCCCTTTCCGGCAACACTGCGATCCACCGCCGGCCCTTGCCTGATTCCATCTGCAACACCATTTGGGGGACAATGCCATGTGCCGCCCGCGGTTCCCCACGCCGGCGCCTGCGTCCCGCAAGCATTCGGTCCATGGCCGTTGCCATCGCCAGCATTCGCAAAGGAGCACCCCGCATGAGCGACTCTTTCTCCACCCGCAGCCGTCTCGACGTCAACGGCCAGTCCTATACCTACTTCAGCCTTCCCACGCTGGGCCGGCGCTTCGACATCGCCCGCCTGCCCTACTCCATGAAGATCCTGCTGGAGAACCTGCTGCGCTGCGAGGACGGGGTCAGCGTGACTCCCGAGCACATCGAGGCGGTCGCGAAATGGGATGCCACCCGCGAGCCGGACACCGAAATCGCGTTCATGCCGGCGCGCGTGGTCCTGCAGGACTTCACCGGCGTGCCCTGCGTGGTCGATCTGGCCGCGATGCGTGACGCGGTGGTGAAGCTGGGCGGCAATCCCGACCAGATCAACCCGCTGATCCCCTCCGAACTGGTCATCGACCACTCGGTGCAGGTGGACGTGTTCGGCAAGCCCGACGCGCTGGATCTGAACGGCAAGATCGAATTCGATCGCAACAAGGAACGCTACAGCTTCCTGCGCTGGGGCCAGAAGGCGTTCGACAACTTCAAGGTGGTGCCACCCAACACCGGCATCGTCCACCAGGTGAACCTGGAGAACCTCGCCCGGGTGGTGATGACCGCGCAGAAGGACGGCGAGACCCTCGCCTATCCGGACACCGTGTTCGGCACCGACTCGCACACCACGATGATCAACGGCATCGGCGTGCTGGGCTGGGGCGTCGGCGGCATCGAGGCCGAGGCGGCCATGCTCGGCCAGCCCTCCTCGATGCTGATCCCGCAGGTGGTCGGCTTCAAGCTGACCGGCAAGCTGCCCGAAGGCGCCACCGCCACCGACCTGGTGCTGACCGTCACCCAGATGCTGCGCAAGCTGGGCGTGGTCGGCAAGTTCGTCGAGTTCTACGGCGACGGCCTGCAGCACCTGCCGCTGGCCGACCGCGCCACCATCGGCAACATGGCGCCCGAGTACGGCGCCACCTGCGGCATCTTCCCGATCGACGCCGAGTCGCTGAACTACCTGCGCCTGTCCGGCCGCAGCGAGGCGCAGATCGCGCTGGTCGAGGCCTATGCGAAGGCGCAGGGCCTGTGGCACGACGCCGACAGCCCGCATGCGCAGTACAGCGCGACCCTGCACCTGGACATGGGCGACGTGAAGCCGTCGCTGGCCGGTCCCAAGCGTCCGCAGGATCGCGTGCTGCTGGAAGACGTGAAGCAGAACTTCCGCGACAACCTGCAGCCGTTCGCCGAGGCGCGCGACAAGCGCAGCGAGGCGATCTCCGATTTCGTCGCCGAGGGCGGCGGCTCGGCGGTGGGCAACGAGGCGCTGAGCCGCGGTTACGCCGACATCGAGACCGAAGGCCAGAAGGTCCGGCTGAAGGACGGCGCCGTCGTGATCGCCGCGATCACGTCCTGCACCAACACGTCCAATCCGGCGGTGATGATCGGCGCCGGCCTGCTGGCCCGCAACGCCGCGGCCAAGGGTCTGAACCGCAAGCCGTGGGTCAAGACCTCGTTGGGACCGGGCTCGCGCGTGGTCACCGACTACCTGGAAAAGGCCGGTGTGCTGGATGACCTGGAGAAGCTGGGCTTCTACGTGGTCGGCTACGGCTGCACCACCTGCATCGGCAACTCCGGCCCGTTGCCGGTGGAAGTCAGCGCGGGCATCGCCACCGGCGACCTGGTGGTGACGTCGGTGCTGTCGGGCAACCGCAACTTCGAAGGCCGCGTGCATCCGGAAGTGAAGATGAACTACCTGGCCTCGCCGCCGCTGGTGGTCGCCTACGCCATCGCCGGCACCACCGACATCGACCTGACCACCCAGCCGCTGGGCACCGGCAGCGATGGCCAGCCGGTCTACCTGAAGGACATCTGGCCCAGCAACGGCGAGATCGGCGATTTCATTGCCCGCACCATTGGGCCGGAGATGTTCGCCAAGAACTACGCCGACGTGTTCAAGGGCGATACCCGCTGGAACACCATCGCTTCGCCCGATGGCGATCTGTACGCCTGGGATTCGGATTCGACCTACATCAAGAATCCGCCGTACTTCGAAGGCATGACGATGGCGACCGGCGGCATCGACGACGTGCATGGCGCGCGCGTGCTCGGCCTGTTCGGCGACTCGATCACCACCGACCACATCTCGCCGGCCGGCAACATCAAGAAGGATTCGCCGGCGGGCCGCTTCCTGATCTCGCGCGGCGTGCAGCCGGTGGATTTCAACAGCTACGGCAGCCGCCGCGGCAACGACGACGTGATGGTGCGCGGCACCTTCGCCAACATCCGCATCAAGAACCTGATGTTCGGCGGCGAGGAAGGCGGCAACACCCTGTACCACCCGCCGGGTGGCGGGACGCCGGAAAAGCTGTCGATCTACGACGCGGCGATGAAGTACAAGGCCGATGGCGTACCGCTGGTGGTGCTGGCCGGCAAGGAGTACGGCACCGGCTCCTCGCGCGATTGGGCGGCCAAGGGCACCAACCTGCTGGGCGTGAAGGCGGTGTTCGCCGAGAGTTTCGAGCGCATCCACCGCTCCAACCTGGTCGGCATGGGCGTGCTGCCGCTGCAGTTCATCGACGGGCAGAACGCGCAGACCCTGGGACTGGACGGTTCGGAGGTGTTCGATATCGCCGGCTTGCAGGACGGCGCGTCGAAGGTCGCCACCGTCACCGCGCGCCGCGCCGACGGACAGGAGATCCGTTTCCAGGTCAAGGTGCTGCTGCTGACGCCGAAGGAAGTCGAATACTTCCGCCATGGTGGCCTGCTGCACTACGTGCTCCGCCAGCTGGCGGCGCGCAAGGCGGCGTGAGCGGCGTGATCAGACGCTGAAACAACGGAAGCCCCGCCCCGCGAAGCACGCGGGGCGCTCTCCCGGCGCGCGAGCCGTGGCTCGCAAACGCGCCGGTTTCGCCCGCCACGGTGGCCTGCTGCACTACGTGCTCCGCCAGCTGGCGGCGCGCAAGGCGGCTTGAACGAAACGGCGCCCGATGCTCCTGCCAGCGTCGGGCGCCCCATCTTCCCTGTAGGAGCGACGTGAGTCGCGACGGGTAAAGGTTGGCAGGTTACGGTCGCGACTTACGTCGCTCCTACGGCGGTGGTGTCTCTACTCTGTGGGAGCGACGTGAGTCGCGATGCTTTGCGTGCCGGCTATCGCGACTTACGTCGCTCCTACAAGGTGGGATGCAGCCAGATCTGCCTGGGTTTCTAATCGTGTCCCGACACATCCGCACAGCGGTTTCTGGTTTCAAGCAAGCGTGACTGGGGCGGACGCCGCTGTCTTCCCTGTAGGAGCGACGTGAGTCGCGACGGGTACGGGTGGATGGGCATCCCGGTCGCGACTGACGTCGCTCCTGCAGCGACAGGATCTTTTCCCGCAAGACGGGTGACCGCCAATACTGCGTGAGGATCAACTTACGGAAGTTCCGCCCGGCGGTTGCCGGTTCCGGGCGGCTTCGGCGTGGCATCCGTTGACAGGACCGGATTCGCCGGTCCGCCGGGAAACATCATGCGTACCCCATCGTTGGCCGGCTGGTTCCTGCCGCTGGCGCTCGCCTGCATCCCGGCCGTGCACGCTGTCGAGATCACCGGCATGAAGGATTTCCCGAACCTGCATGGCCGTTACGCGCCGGGCGGCGATTGCCAACGGCAACCGCGGATCGCCGTCGATGCCAGCGGTATGGTCTTCGAGCTCGAAGGACGCAGCGAACGGGTGGCGCGACTGGAGTACGCGGCCAGCTACGGCGGCAACTTCTACGAAGGCAGCAGCCAGTGGTTCTTTCCGTTCGGCCGCGAGGGCGTCTATCCGGTGCTCATGACCTTCAACGCGGACGAAAAGCCGGGGGTGCTGAGCTTGACGCCGCACGACGAGGGATACGCCGGTGGCCCGCCGCTGTCGCCGCGCAATCGTGCGCTGGTGGCCGGTTCCCCCTACCTGCGCTGCCGCTGACCCGGCAGGTTCACGGGCCCGCCTGCCACTCCGCGTAGTAAAGCCGCCAGTCGTCGCCATCCCGGCGCCAACCGGTGGTGACCCGATACGATTGGGCGCTATCGGGGAGCCAACGCCCACGGCCGGAACCGGTCAGCAGTGCGTCGAAACGAATCGTCGCGGTGTCGCCCTGCAGGCTGACCTCCAGCGGCCCCGTGGTCACCCCGATACTGTCTCGGGCCAGCAATTGCGCGCGCAGCAGGTTGTGCAACGCAGCACGATCCATGCCCGCCGGGCCGGAGAAATCTTCGGCGACCCCGTCCATCGCCTCGGCCGGCTGGCGCTCTTCGACCGCCTGCTGCAAGGCCGCGAACTGATCACGCAGTTGCTGTTCCGGCGAGCTCCGGCTGCATCCGGCCAGTACCAGCATCACCGCCAGCATCGCGCCGATCCATCCGGGCAACGCAGCGTGCCGCCGCAGCATCGGGATTACGCCCTTCGCACCCTTCGCCTTTTCCATCCGGAACGGTATGCTCCCTGTCGTGGACCCCACGCGGCGCGCAGGCGCCGACACTGCAAACATACCCGAAGCATGGCCCTGGGGAGGGAGTAGAAGATGAGTCAAGACCGTCCGTGGTTCAAGAGCTATCCGGAAGGCGTTCCGCACGAGATTGATCTGGATGAATACCGCTCCATCGTCTCGGTGCTGGAGACGGCCATCGACCGCTACCGCAACCGTCCGGCGTTCTCGAACTTCGGCAAGAGCCTGACCTATGGCGAGATCGACACCCTCAGCAAGCAGTTCGCCGCGTACCTGCTCGGCGAGCTGAAACTGAAGAAGGGTGATCGGGTCGCGATCATGATGCCCAACTGCCTGCAGTACCCGGTCGCCATTTTCGGCGTGCTGCGTGCCGGTCTGACGGTGGTCAACGTCAATCCGATGTACACCCCGCGCGAACTGCGCCACCAGTTGTCCGATTCCGGCGCCAGCGTGCTGCTGGTCGTGGACAATTTCGGCAAGACCGTGCAGGAAGCCATTCCCGGACTGGCCTCGCTCAAGCAGGTAATCACCACCGGCCTGGGCGATCTGCTCGGCTTCCCGAAGGGACCGCTGATCAACTTCGTGCTCAAGTACGTCAAGAAGATGGTGCCCGATTACGACATCGCCGGCACGGTCCGCTTCAAGGACACGCTGACCCTGGGCCGCCTGCATGCCCTGCCCGATATCGACATCGCACCGGAAGACATCGCCTTCCTGCAATACACCGGCGGCACCACCGGCGTGGCCAAGGGCGCGATGCTGACCCATCGCAACATGGTCGCCAACATGCAGCAGGCTTCGGCCTGGATCGGCCGCGACGTCAAGGCCGACGGCGAGCTGATCGTCACCGCGCTGCCGCTGTACCACATCTTCGCGCTCACCGCGAACTGCCTGGTGTTCATGAAATTCGGCGCGGCCAACCACCTGATCACCAACCCGCGCGACATGCCGAACTTCGTCAAGGAGATCAGCAAGATCCAGTTCACCGCGATCACCGGCGTCAACACGCTGTTCAACGGCCTGTTGAACACGCCCGGCTTCGACCAGGTCGATTTCTCGCGCCTGCACCTGACCCTCGGCGGCGGCATGGCGGTGCAGCGCGCCGTGGCCGATCGCTGGAAGAAGGTCACCGGGATCACCCTGGTGGAAGCCTATGGCCTGACCGAAACCGCACCGGCAGCCTGCATCAACCCGATGGATCTGAAGGACTACAACGGCGCCATCGGCCTGCCCATCCCCTCCACCGACGCCTGCCTCAAGGACGACGACGGCAACCTGGTCGCGCTCGGCGAGGTCGGCGAACTGTGCATCAAGGGGCCGCAGGTGATGCGCGGCTACTGGCAGCGTCCGGAGGAGACCGCCAAGGTCATCGACGCCGAGGGCTGGCTGCATACCGGCGACATGGCCAAGATGGATGCCGAGGGCTTCTTCTATATCGTCGATCGCAAGAAGGACATGATCCTGGTGTCCGGCTTCAACGTGTACCCCAACGAGGTGGAGGACGTCATCGCCGGCCTGGAAGGCGTGCTGGAAGTGGCCGCCATCGGCGTGCCGGACGAACGCTCGGGCGAGGCGGTCAAGGTGTTCGTGGTCAAGAAGGACCCTGCCCTGACCGAGGAGAAGATCAAGGCGTACTGCCGGGACAACTTGACCGGGTACAAGCAGCCCCGCTACATCGAATTCCGGACCGAACTCCCGAAGACCAACGTCGGGAAAATCCTCCGCAAGGAGCTCCGGGAGCCGCCCCAGACCGGGGCCACCCACTGAAATCGGAAGGCCGGCGCAAGCCGGCCTTTCTTTTTGTCCGTCAAAACTTTAGGGTTAAATTTGAGATTTTCATCACATTTATGAACGATGGGAAGGGATAAATGCTGTCCCCGACCGGTCAGTCAGTGTGCGTCGTCTTTTCACTATCCGTTCAGGTGTAGCATCGCGCCGTGCCCAGCACGTCCCCAATACCAATCCCCACACCATCGGCCACAGGCCACCAGGAGTCGTCATGAACAACGTCGAAAAACTGCAGCGCACCCGCAATTTCTCCACCATCCGCGTGGAGTCCGCGCCCGATGGCAACAGCCATTGGATGTACATGCACAACGACGCTGGCAAGGGTTCCCGGCCGTGCTTCCGCAGCGAGCTGCTGGATGAAATGTGGAGCTTCACCTCTTCGATCACCCTGCGCGAGAGCGAGCGCCAGTCCGGTCGCCTGCGCCATTTCGTGCTGGCCTCGTCCGCGCCGGCGTTCAACCTCGGCGGCGACCTGGATCTGTTCGCCAAGCTGATCCGCAGCAACGACCGCGAACACCTGCTGTCGTACGCCCGCCGTTGCATCGATGGCGTGTACACCCTGCACACCGGACTGGGCGGCGACGTGCGCACGATCGCGCTGCTGCAGGGCGACGCGCTGGGCGGTGGCCTTGAGATGGCGCTGGCCTGCCACACCATCGTCGCCGAGGAAGGCGTCGAAATGGGCCTGCCGGAAGTCCTGTTCGGACTGTTCCCGGGCATGGGCGCCTATTCGTTCCTGTGCAAGCGCGTCTCGCCGCAACTGGCCGAACGCATCATCCTGGAAGGCAACATGTATTCCAGCGAGGAGTTCCACAAGATGGGCATCGTCGACATCCTGGTGCCGAAGGGCCAGGGCGAAGCCGCCGTGCAGGATCTGATCCGCCAGCAGCAGCGTGCGCCCTACTCCCACCTGGCGATGAACACGGTGCGCGGCCTGGCCCAGCGGGTCAGCTACGACGAACTGATGAACATCACCGAAGTGTGGGTCGATACCGCGCTGGCGCTGGGCGACAAGTCACTGCGGATGATGGAGCGCATCGTGCGCGCGCAGGAAAAGCGTGCCATGCAGGCCGCCTGATCGACGATCGAATCGCAGCCAACTACAGGGGGCGGGGACGGCGCGACGCTTCCCCGGATGGCGGGACGGCCGTGGCCGCCCGCCTGAGCCATCCCCTTTCCGCCATCACGCAACCGCCGATCAGTTGCGCTCGTGGCTGCCGTGATCGGGCGAATGGCGTGACCGTTCGCGTGCTTCCAGCGCCGCCCTGCCCTGGGCCAGATAGGAATTCACCGCCGCCAGACGTTGCCGCCACTCGCGCGCGATCTGCCAGTCGGCCAGGCGCATCAGTTCACTCGCCGCCGCCGCCAGCTTGATCAGGCCCAGGTTGCTGGCCACGCCCTTCAGCGCATGCGCGTGATCGCGCAGGTGTTCGCCCTGGCCATGTTCCATCGCGTGCGCCATCGCGCCGATGCAACCGTCGGCATCGTTGAGGCACTGCGCGATGAATTCGCGCTCGAAGGCTTCGCCCATGCCCAGCGCGCCGAGTTCGTCCAGCACGGTCATGTCGAGGATCTCGTCGCCCGCCCGCATCGCGGTGGTCGGCACCGGCGCCTGCGCCTGTGCCTGCGAAGTGATCGAACCATTGGTGGCGATTTCCGCCAGCGTATCCAGCAGGCGGGTCGCCACCACCGGCTTGGCCAGGAACGCGCGGGCACCCGCGCGTTCGCAGTTGCGGATGGCGTCCGGGGTGACGTCGGCGCTCAGGATCACCACCGGCGTGCGCTGGCCGGAGCCGGCTTCCATCACCCGCAGTTGCTTCAACAGATCCAGGCCGCTGACATCGGGCATGTGCAGATCGCAGATGACCGCATCGTAGTCGAAGGAATCCAGGGCGTTGAGCACGTCCTCGCCGCCATTGACGCAGGTCACCCGGTGACCGGCCTTCTGCAGCAGGCGCTGCACGACCATCCGGTTCGCCTCGTGATCGTCGGCGACCAGGATCTGCATGCTGCGCACCCGCGCGCGATGACGCAGGAACGGATCGGAGAACGCGATGATGTTTTCGGCGCCGGGCTTGGCGTTGGCGTCGTCGAGCCAGTTCGCCGGCACCTGGATGGCCGGGGTGACCTCGCGCGGCTGCACGGCTTCGAACGGCAATTCCACCCAGAACGAGCTGCCACGCTGTTCGCTGCTCTCGAAACCGATGGTGCCGCCCATCGCCTCGGTCAGGCCCTTGGCGATGGTCGTGCCCAGGCCGGTACCGCCATAGCGGCGCGCCAGGCTGACGTCGGCCTGCTCGAAGGCCTCGAACAGGCGTTCGCGGACCGAGGCGGGAATGCCGATGCCGGTATCGGTGACGGTGAAGCGCAGCCGGTTCGGACTGCCGGCCAGGGCGACCTGCAGGCGCACCTCGCCCTTGTCGGTGAACTTGACCGCGTTGCCGGCCAGGTTCAGCAGGACCTGGCGCAGGTGTCCGGAATCGCCGCGCAGCACCGCGGGCACGTCGTCGTCGAAGTGCACTTCGTAGTTGAGCTGCTTGCCGCGCGCCTGCGGCAGCAGGATCAGGCCGATGCTCTCGACCAGCTCGCGCGGCGAGAAATCGACCACGTTGAGCTTGAGTTTTCCGGCCTCGATGGCCGAGATGTCGAGCACGTCCTCCACCAGCGCCAGCAGGCTGCGGGTGGAAGCCTGGATGGTCGACAGGCATTCGCGCTGTTCGCTGTCCAGGCGGGTGGTCGCCAGCAGTTCGGACATGCCGGCCAGGCCATTGAGCGGCGTGCGGAATTCGTGGCTCATGTTGGCCAGGAAGCGGCTCTTGGCCTCGTTGGCCCGGCGCGCCTCCTCGGTGGCGCGGGTCAGGTCGCGCAGCAGGCCGGACAGGTACATCGGGACCGCGATCAAGCCGACCCACAGGCCCAGGCCGAGATTGAGGTTCTGCTGCCAGTACGGGCTGACCGTCAGCACGATGCCGAAGCTGATGCAGGCCGAGGCGACCGCGCCGAGCAGATAGCGGTTGCCGTAGCGCAGGCCGTTGCCGACCGTCACCCACATCAGGATCACGTACAGCCAGGCCAGCGGCTCGCCCTTGAGCACCATCGCCACGGTCATCAGGCCGTAGTCGGTGAGCATGCCGATGACCCGGCGGACGTGCGACTTGCCGGGCTCCAGCAGGATCGCGATGAACAGCATGAGGCCGACCGCGGCACCGACCCCGCTCATGGTCGCGGACCAGCGGTACACGTCCGGCGGCAGCGTGCCGTACAGGGCGGCAATGCCCATGTAGGCGATCACGCCGGTGAAGATGATCACGCGGATCGCCGTCTGGCCGTGCTCACTGTCCGGCCGGTTGGCCAGACGATGCTTGATCCATGAGACCAGATTGCGTTCCATGACTCATTCCATCCCTGGACGGCTCTGCACCGTCGAGTAGCGCTCGCAGATGTCGTCCAGACGTTCCCGCCCGCGGATGAGCGCATCCACGCAGGAGGGGTCGAACAGGCGGCCACGCTGGGCGTACAGGTACGCCAGCGCCGCGTCCTTCTCCCAGGCCTTCTTGTAGGGCCGGGGCGAAATCAGCGCGTCGAACACGTCCGCAACCGCCACTATCCTGGCTTCCAACGGAATCTCGTCGCCGACCAGGCCATCGGGATAGCCGCTGCCGTCGTAGCGCTCGTGGTGGCGCAGCGCGATGATCGCACCGGTCTGGATGAAACGGTTCTGGCTGCCCGACAGCAACTGGTGGCCGATCTTCGGGTGCCGGCGCATCACGTCGGTCTCGTCATCGGTCAACGGACCGGGCTTCATCAGCACCGAATCGGGAATGGCGATCTTGCCCATGTCGTGCAGCGGGGCGGCCAGCTCGATGGCGCGGACCTCGTCCTCCGGCAGGCCCAGTTCGTCGGCGATCAGCGCGGCCACGTGGGCCATGCGCTCCAGGTAGGCGCTGGTGCCGCTGTCGCGGTACTCGATGGCGCGGGCCAGCCGCGACAAGGTCTCGCGCTCGCGCTCCTCGACCTCGTGCATGCTCGACAGCAGCCGCTGTTCCAGCGACAGGGCCCGCTGCTTGACGTTCTCGGACTGCTGGCGCAGTTGCAGCAGGTTGCGGCAGCGGGCACGCAGTTCGCGCGGACGGACCGGCTTGACCAGGAAATCGATGACCCCGGCTTCCAGCGCCGCCTGCCGGATCGGCTCGTCGCCGACCACGGTGATCAGGATGATGGGAATGTCGCGGTGCAGCGGCAGCCGGCGGAAGCGGCGGGCGAATTCCAGCCCGTCCATGCCCGGCATGCGGTAGTCCAGCAGCAGCAGATCGGTGCGGTTCTTCTCGCACCATTCCAGCGCGACCTGGGGATCCCCGAAGTCGTGCACGCTCAGTTCCGAGGCAATGTCCTCGATTACATGGCGCAGCATCGTGCGCGCCGAAGTCTGGTCATCGACGATGACGATATTCAAAGCGCTTCCCGCCCCTTGTGGCCACATGAAGTGACTGTCGGGCAAGGATACTCCGGCGATGGCTGCGCTGGCATCTAGCATGGGAACCGTTTCCTGCGTGTGTCGCTGACCACTGCTGCGGGGGATTCGCGGTCGTTGGCAGGTCAGGAACCCGACGCCGAACCACGGAGCGTGGGATTTTTGACGCAGAAAGCGTGCCAGTGCGGTTCAGGTCGCCGCCGGGAAGACGAAATCGGGATAGCAGTCACACAAAACGCCCGCAGGGCGGGCGTTTTGGCGAAAACGGACGGACGGTTCCGGCCGCGGAAGGGGCGCCACTCACAAGGTCCGGACGCGGTGGATGACGGGTTCCGGGCCTGCAAATCGACCCACCGCGTCACCTGGCCTGTCGCGGCACGACCGTTCGCGTCAGCCGTGGTGTTCCGGACGCATGTACGGGAACAGCAGCACGTCGCGGATCGAATCCGAACCGGTCAGCAGCATCACCAGCCGGTCGATGCCGATGCCCAGCCCGCCGGTCGGCGGCAGGCCCACTTCCAGGGCGCGGATGTAGTCGGCATCGTAATGCATCGCCTCGTCGTCGCCGCCCTCCTTGGCCGCCACCTGGGCCTGGAAGCGCGCGGCCTGGTCTTCCGGATCGTTGAGCTCGGAGAAACCGTTGGCCAGCTCCTTGCCGTTGATGAACAGCTCGAAACGATCGGTGTAGCCCGGGTCGTTGTCGTTGGCGCGCGCCAGCGGCGACACCTCGACCGGATGATCGGTGATGAAGGTCGGCTGGATCAGGGTGTGCTCGACGGTCTTCTCGAAGATCTCCAGCAGCAGCTTGCCCCAGCCGTAGGACGGCTTGATGGCGATCTTCAGGCGCTGGCAATGACCCGCCAGGGCCTCGCGGTCGGTGCAGTCGGCCAGGCTGATCTCGGGATTATGGTGGCGCACCGCCTCGTCCATCCGCCAGCGGCGGAACGCCGGCTCCAGGTCGATGGCCTGGCCTTCCCAGTTCACCGCGCCGGTGCCCAGCACTTCGTGGGCGACGTCGCGGATGACCGACTCGGTCAGGTCCATGATCTCGTTGTACGTGGCGTAGGCCTCGTACAGCTCGAGCATGGTGAATTCGGGATTGTGGCGGGTGCTGACGCCTTCGTTGCGGAAGTTGCGGTTGATCTCGTAGACACGCTCCAGGCCGCCGACCACCAGCCGCTTGAGGTACAGCTCCGGCGCCACCCGCAGATAGAGATCCATGTCCAGCGCGTTGTGGTGGGTCACGAACGGCTTGGCCGCGGCGCCGCCGGGGATGTAGTGCATCATCGGCGTTTCCACTTCCAGGAAGCGGCGCGCGTCCAGCCATTCGCGGATCGCGCGGATGATGCGCGAGCGCTTGATGAAGACATCGCGCGCCTCCGGAGTGACGATCAGATCCACGTAGCGCTGGCGATAGCGCTGCTCGACGTCGGAAAGCCCGTGCCACTTGTCCGGCAGCGGGCGCAGCGCCTTGGTCAGCAGGCGCAGCCGGTCGGCCTTGACCGACAGTTCGCCGGTCTTGGTGCGGGTCAGCGCGCCCTCGGCGGCGACGATGTCACCGATGTCCCAGCCCTTGAAGGCGTCATAAGTGTCGCCCAGCGCGTTGGCCTGCAGGAACAGCTGCAGGCGGCCGGATTCGTCCTGGATCTGCACGAAGCTGGCCTTGCCCATCACCCGCTTGGCCATCAGCCGCCCGGCGACGCTGACCCGGCGGTTGGCCGCTTCCAGGCTCTCGGCGGTCCACAGCTCGCCATCGGCGTACTGGGCCTGCAGGTCACCGGCGTAGTCGGCGCGGCGGAAGTCGTTCGGATAGGCGATGCCCTGCCCGCGCAGCGCCGTCAGTTTCGCGCGGCGCTCGGCGATGAGGCTGTTCTCGTCGGCGTGGGGCGTCGGCACGGGGGGCTGTTCGGTCATGGCGGGAATATGGATGGGGAAACGTGGGTGGGTGCGGCCGGGACCGCGGGCTCGGGCGGAGCGCGCGGCCCCGCCCGGTGATTATGCGTCGATGCGTTTGGCGCCGGCTTCCAGGCCGGTCTTCAGGCTGGCTTCGAGGAACTCGTCCAGGTCGCCGTCCAGCACCTTCTGGGTATCGGTGCGCTCGATGCCGGTGCGCAGATCCTTGATCCGGCTCTGGTCGAGCACGTAGTTGCGGATCTGGCTGCCCCAACCGATGTCGGCCTTGGTCGCTTCCAGCGCGTTCTTCTCGGCGTTGCGCTTCTGGATCTCGATCTCGTACAGCTTGGCCTTCAACATCTTCATCGCGCGATCGCGGTTGGCGTGCTGGCTGCGCTCGGTCTGGCAGGCCACCACCACGCCGCTGGGCACGTGGGTGATGCGCACGGCCGATTCGGTCTTGTTGACGTGCTGGCCGCCGGCGCCGGAAGAGCGGTAGACGTCGGTCTTCAGGTCCGCCGGATTGATCTCGATGTCGATGTTGTCGTCGACTTCCGGCGCCACGAACACCGAGGTGAAGCTGGTGTGGCGGCGGTTGTCCGAGTCGAACGGCGACTTGCGCACCAGCCGGTGCACGCCGATTTCGGTCTTCAGCCAGCCGTAGGCATAGTCGCCCTCGACCCGGAAGGTCGCCGACTTGATACCGGCCACTTCACCGTCGCTGGCTTCCATCAGTTCAACCTTCCAGCCGCGCGACTCGGCCCAGCGCAGGTACATGCGCAGCAGGATTTCGGCCCAGTCCTGGGCCTCGGTGCCACCGGCGCCGGCCTGGATGTCGACGAAGGCGTTGGCGCTGTCCATCTCGCCGGAGAACATGCGCTGGAATTCCAGCTTGTCGACCCGGCCGGCGAAGCGCTCCACGTCCTCGACCACCGCCTGCGCGGTTTCCTCGTCGTTCTCGCTCTCGGCCAGTTCCAGCAGTTCGCTCGAGCCGATCAGCCCCTCGTCGATCTCGCGGATGCCGTTGACGGTCTTGTCCAGCAGCGAGCGCTCGCGGCCCAGTTGCTGGGCGTATTCGGGGTTGTTCCAGATATCGGGGCTTTCCAGCTCCCGGTTCACTTCTTCCAGGCGTTCGCGCTTGGAATCGTAGTCAAAGATACCCCCGTAGCGAAACCAGCCGGCCCTGCAGGTCGGCGATGCGCTGGCGGATGGGATTCAGTTCGATCATGGCGGGAGGTGGGGGCACACAGAGGAACCGGGGATTGTAACAAGCCGCCGCCGACCCCGCCCGCCCGAAGCGTGGAGCGGCGGCTTCTGGGAGCATTCCTATGGGGCCGGGCCGCCGCCCGACCCAGAATCTCCGCTTTTCCGAGTCCCGATCCGTCATGAAATCGAAGTTCCGCCCCATCCTCGCGCCAGCGTTGTTGGCGCTGCTGGCCGCCGGCTGCGACGGAAACGTGCGCTGGAGGCACCCTGCCCCCGACGAAGCCCTGCTCCGCCAGATGCTGTCGGACATCAACGGTTTCCACGTCACCGGACACGGGGGCCGCGAGGACAATACCCTGCTGTCGCCAGAGCGGGCCCGCGCCATCCTGGCGCGGCAGCAGGTTCCCGACGAGGGCACCCCGCCGTTCCAGTTCACCGAAGTCAGCGGCCGTGTCATCACCATCCGCGGCTATGGTCAATTCATTCCCGCGGGTGACCTGTCCCGACCCCGGCGCCGCCACCTGTACCACTATCGCGGAGAACTGACCCACGCCGCCTATGCGCTTCGGCACATGGCCCCGGCGGTATGCGATCTGAGGCTGTATACGAAGCCGCAGGCTCTGGAATTCACCTGGATTGACGGCAGCGCCGGTCACGGCGTTACCCAGGCGATGGAGTTCGACGGCGAGCTCAGCGCGGATTGCCATTACGTGGAGACGGAAGGAAACGGCTCGCCGATACGCTATGACATCCTCCAGGGCTATCAGCCCTACGCGCGCAAGCGCGGCCGCGTCCTTTCGATCAAGATGTTCTGAAGCGCGCGCGCAGCCGGCCCGATGCGCCGGCACGCGTGATGGCGTCAGGCACCTGCGCTCCCCTCCTGTTCCACGCCGGTGCGCGAACGCAACGCCGTCCGATGGCGGCGACTGCATGGCAACACGGTGCCGTCCTTGAGATGGATGCGCGCATCGCCGGTATCCAGCGGTTCGATCGAAACCACCTGATCGAGATTGACCAGATAGCTGCGGTGGACACGAACGAAACGCGCCGGGTCCAGCTTGGCTTCGATGCCGGCGATGGTGCTGCGCAGCGGATAGTCGTGACCGCGCACGCGCAGGTTGACGTAGTTGCCCGCCGCCTGCGCCCATTCGATGTCGCTGGCCGCGACCAGGAACTCGCGGCCCAGCTTGCGGACCAGGAACCGTTCCGGCCGTTCCACCGGCTCCAGCGGCGGGCCTTCGTCGGGCACGTCGAGCAGGCTGGCCTCGCCCTGCCAGCGGCGCAGCAGGAAACGGTAGACCTCGATGGTCGCGACCGCCCAGATGAACGTGCGTATGTCCTTGAGGTACTCGTAGAAGAATTCGCGCGCCCAGGGACCGAAGTCGTACTCCGAGCCCTGCCAGCGATAGGCCAGCATCCGCAGCGCGACCATGCCCGCCACGTGCAGCAGCGAGTAGACCACGCTGGCCAGCAGGTACCAGGGCAACTGCCGCCGCAGGGTATCCCAGTGCAGCGGGAAACGGCGGGTGAACGCGACCACCGCCGGCACCAGCGCCAGCAGCACGATGCCGCTGGAACTTTCCCAGACCACTGGTTCCCAGTCCGCGATCCGCAGGCCGGCCCGATGGACATCCATCACCGTGGTGATGCTGTTGCCGACCACGTTGACCAGGATGCCGATTACCCAGAAGCCGACTTCAAGGCTGCGGCGCCAGGGCTGGAAACGGCGGTAGAGCGTGTCGGAGGAAGATGCCATTGGCGCATTGTAGGTGCGTGCGCCCCCGTGCGCCCCGCTACGGCAGCGCCACCCAGTGGCGGACCAGCAACTGGATTCCCCGGCGATCCTGGTAGTCGTCGGTGTCGAGCTGAAAGACGGCGTGGACGCGTCTCGGTCTTGCCTGTTCACGCCAACCGCCGAACTGGATGGCGCCCAGCGGCTGCGCGCGCCCGGGCAGGCGCAGCGAGAACTTCAGGTGTTTCGCGCCGACCACGCGCCAGTCGATCACCTCGAACTCGCCGTCGAACAACGGCTCGGGAAAGCCCTGTCCCCAGGGCCCGCCGTCGCGCAGCGCCTCGGCGTGGGCGCGGTCGAACTCTTCCGGCAGCAGTTCGCCGTCGCTCAGCCATTCGGCCTGCAGCAGGCTGTCGTCCAGCCAGCGCGTGGCGACGTCGCGGAACGCGACTTCGAAGGCCGCCAGGTTCGCCTGCGCCAGGCTCAGGCCGGCGGCCATCGCGTGGCCGCCGAATTTCTCGATCAGGCCCGGATGCGTCGCATCGACCGCCGCCAGCGCGTCGCGCATATGGAAGCCGGGAATCGAACGCGCCGAACCGCGCAACGAAGTCGCGCCGGGCTCGGCGGGCGCGAAGGCGATGACCGGGCGATGCAGGCCATCCTTGATCCGCGAAGCGACCAGCCCGACCACGCCGGGATGCCACTCGGGATCGAACAGGCACAGCGCCAGCGGCGGTTCGGCTTCCACTGCCGCGAGCTTCGCCAGCGCGATCTGCGCCTCGTCGACCATCTGCTGCTGGACGCCGCGCCGCTCGGCGTTAATTTCGTTGAGGGTGGCGGCCATCCCGCGCGCCTGCTCCAGGTCGTCGCAGAGCAGGCATTCGATGCCCAGCGACATGTCCTCCAGGCGTCCGGCGGCATTGAGCCGTGGCGCGATCGCGAAACCGATGTCGGACGCGGTCAGATGGCGGGCATCGCGGCCGGCGACCTCGATCAGGGCGTGCAGGCCCGCGCTGCCCTGCCCGCCGCGCAGGCGCCGCAGGCCGGCGCCGACCAGGGCCCGGTTGTTGCTGTCCAGCGGCACCAGATCCGCCACCGTGCCGACCGCGACCAGATCCAGCAGCGGGGTCAGGTCCGGTTCGCCCTGCGGCCATCGGCCGCTTTCGCGCAAACGGCGACGCAGCGCGAGCAGCACGTAGAAGGCCACGCCCACCCCGGCCAGCGCCTTGCTGGGGAAGCCGTCCTCGCGCAGATTGGGATTGACGATGGCATCGGCCGGCGGCAGCGTCTCGCCGGGCAGATGGTGATCCGTCACCAGCACCTGCCAGCCCTGNATGCCCGCATGGCAGGCGATGCCGTGGTCGACAGTGACCAGCAGTTCGGGTTGCAGCGTCGCCAGTTCGTCCACCAGCGAGGGCGACAGGCCGTAGCCATGCGCCATCCGGTTGGGCACCGTCGCGGTGACCCGCGCCGCGCCCAACGCGCGCAAGCCTCGCACCATCAAGGCGCACGCGGTCGCGCCGTCGCAATCGAAATCGCCGACCACCACGATGTGCCGGCCTTCGTCGATGGCCGCCTGCAGCAGGCGGCCGGCGGCATCAAGGCCGCCGAGCGCATCGGGGGGCAGCAGTTGCGCCAGGCGCGGCTGCGCCCCGGCGGCGGCACTGACACCACGGCCGGCGTACACGCGTCGCAGCAAGGGCAGGATCTGCGCCGGCCATTCGCCGGCGACCACCGCTTCCCGCCGGCGGATCCGGGGCGAAGGGGTCACGCCGTCAGCCCGGCGGCCGCGCCGTCCAGACGCGCCAACGGACGACGCCAGAAGCGCCAGCGTTGATCGCGGCGCAGGGTGAAGCGCTCGCCGTCCTCGAAGTCCAGTTCCAGCGCAAGCAGTTCGCCGCGCGCCAGCGCGGCCAGCAGGGGTTGCAGGGCGTCGCGCGCGAACACCTCCGGCTGGCGCAGATGGCGCAGATCGATGAGCGCGTCGACCGCGCCGCCCTCGCCTTCGGCGGTCACGCCGGCTGCGAGCGCGAGCGCGCGCAATAGCGTGTCCTGTCCCTTGACCTGGCGGAACCGGGTGCCCACCGACTGCGGCAGGCGTCCGCCGCCCCAGAACCACAGGGAATTCACCGGGGCCTTGCCCGCAGCCACGCGGCGCGCGTTCCACGGATGGTTGTGCAGCACGATCTGCGCTTCGGTCAGCAACGCGCGCCAGCGGCGGCCGTCGTCGCCCTCGGGCAGATGCGCGAACAGGTCATCGCCGAGCACGTCGCCGATCGGCGCGAACGCCGGCAGCCGCGCATCCGGCGGCAGGCGCAGGTACCAGCGCGAAGGTTGTGGCGCATCCAGCAGCACGCCGGCATCGCCGAACAGCGGCTTCAATGCCGGCAGCAACTGCGCGGTGTCCTCGGCGTCCAGCGCCAGCGCCTCGCCGTAGGCGAGCATGCGCGCGCCATTCATGTCCGGCGACACGCGCGCGGGATCCGCGCGCAACCAGGTGGCGCCTTCGGCATCGCCGGCATCCAGTTGCCGGGTCAGCGCGGCCACCGGCCAGTGGTCGGGCACCAGCCGGAAGTGCCGGCGCAGTTGTTCCCGCTCGCCCGCGTCCAGCGTCTGGCGATCCGCCCGCCCCAGTGCCCTCGCCACCTCGTCGGGCAGGCGTTGGCCTGCCAGGCGGGCGCGGGTGGGCAGCAACAGGGTGGCGGTCGCCATCGCCCGGGTCAGTCGATGTAGCTGACGCCGACGATTTCGTACTCGCGCTGGCCGGCCGGCGCGTCGATGGTGACCGCGTCACCTTCGTGCTTGCCGATCAACGCGCGGGCCAGCGGCGAGGAGATCGCGATCAGGCCCTGCTTGATGTCCGCCTCCAGGTCGCCCACGACCTGGTAGCGCTTCTCCTCGTCGGTCTCCACGTCGGCCAGCGTCACCGTGGCGCCGAACACGATGCGCGAACCGGCGTTGAGCTTGGTGACGTCGATGATCTCCGAATGCGAAAGCTCGCTCTCCAGCTGCTTGATGCGGCCTTCGATGAATCCCTGCTGCTCGCGCGCGGCGTGGTACTCGGCGTTTTCCTTCAGATCGCCGTGCGCACGCGCCTCGGCGATCGCGGTGATGACTTCCGGCCGCTTCACCGTCTTCAGCAGATCCAGTTCCTGGCGCAGCCGCTGCGCGCCCTTCATGGTCAATGGTGCTCTCACCCTTGCAGCTCCTTGTGCAGTTCCTGCAGGGCCCAGACCGGGCCCGTACCGCGGAATTCCAGCGAATGCACCAGCGCGCGGGCGCCGGCGATCGTGGTCGAGTAGGTGACGCGATGCTGGAGGGCCTCGCGCCGGATGGAGAAGGAGTCGGCGATGGCCTGCCGCCCTTCGGTGGTGTTGACGATATACACGATCTCGCCGTTCTTGATCAGGTCGACGATGTGCGGACGGCCCTCGACCACCTTGTTGATCTGCTCGCAGTCCAGGCCATGCTCGCGCAGCCACGCCGCGGTGCCCTGGGTGGCGACCAGGCTGAAACCGCGCTCGACCAGCGCCTGGGCGACCGGCAGCACGCGCTTCTTGTCCGGATCACGCACCGACACGAACGCCTTGCCCGGCTGCGGCGCCTTGATGCCGCCGGCTTCCTGCGCGCGCGCCATCGCCGCGCCGAAGCTGCGGCCCACGCCCATCACCTCGCCGGTGGAGCGCATTTCCGGGCCAAGGATCGGATCCACGCCCTGGAACTTGGCGAACGGGAAGATCGCCTCCTTCACCGAGTAGTAGTCGGGCACGATCTCGACGGTGGCGCCCTGCTCTTCCAGGGTGCGGCCGGCCATGCAGCGCGCGGCGATCTTGGCCAGCGCCATGCCGGTGGCCTTGGACACGAACGGCACCGTGCGCGAGGCGCGCGGGTTCACTTCCAGCAGATAGACGGTGTCGTCGCCGTCGTCGTTGGACTGGATGGCGAACTGGGTGTTCATCAGGCCGACCACGTTCAGCGCCTTGGCCAGTTCCACCACCTGCCGGCGCAGCTCGTCCTGGGTCTTCGCGGACAGCGAGTACGGCGGCAGCGAGCAGGACGAGTCGCCGGAGTGCACGCCGGCTTCCTCGATGTGCTCCATCACGCCACCGATCAGCACTTTGCCAGTGCGGTCGGCGATGATGTCCACGTCCACTTCGACCGCGTTGTCGAGGAAGCGATCCAGCAGCACCGGCGAGTCATTGGACACCTTGACCGCGTCGCGCACGTAGCGCGCCAGGTCGGACTCGCCGTAGACGATTTCCATCGCCCGTCCGCCCAACACGTAGGACGGACGCACCACCAGCGGATAGCCGATCTCTCGGGCCAGCGCCAGCGCCTGCTCGTCGGTGCGGGCGGTGCGGTTCGGCGGCTGCTTCAGGCCGAGCTTTTCGACCAGTTGCTGGAAGCGCTCGCGATCCTCGGCCAGGTCGATCGAATCGGGCGAGGTGCCGATGACCGGCACGCCGTTGGCTTCCAGCGCGCGCGCCAGCTTCAGCGGGGTCTGGCCGCCGTACTGGACGATCACGCCCTTGGGCTGTTCCAGCTCGACGATGGCCAGCACGTCTTCCAGCGTCAGCGGCTCGAAGTACAGGCGGTCGGAGGTGTCGTAGTCGGTCGAGACGGTTTCCGGGTTGCAGTTGACCATGATGGTCTCGTACCCGTCCTCACGCAGCGCCAGCGCCGCGTGCACGCAGCAATAGTCGAACTCGATGCCCTGGCCGATGCGGTTGGGGCCGCCGCCGAGGATCATGATCTTGTCGCGCGAGGTCGGCTCGGCTTCGCACTCGTCCTCGTAGGTCGAGTACAGGTAGGCGGTACCGGTGGCGAATTCGGCCGCGCACGAGTCGACCCGCTTGTACACCGGCTTCACGCCCAGCGCTTTGCGCAGCACGCGCACGGCGGCCTCGTCGGTGCCGGCCAGCTGGGCCAGGCGCGCGTCGGAGAAGCCCATCCGCTTCAGCCGGCGCATGCGGCGCGCATCCAGCGAGCCCAGGCCATCGGCGGCGATCTGCTTCTCGTCGGCGATGATTTCCTCGATCTGGTCGAGGAACCACGGATCGATGAACGACAGCGCGTGGACCTGCTCGACGCTCATGCTGGCGCGGAACGCGTCGGCCACATGGAACAGGCGTTCCGGGCCCGGCGACTTCAGTTCGCGGCGCAGTTGGGCCAGATCGTCCTCGCTGGACAGATCCAGGCCGGTCGGGTCGAGGCCGACCTTGCCGGTCTCCAGTCCGCGCAGCGCCTTCTGCAGCGATTCCTGGAAGGTGCGGCCCATCGCCATCACCTCGCCCACCGACTTCATCTGGGTGGTCAGGCGGGCATCGGCCTGCGGGAATTTCTCGAACGCGAAGCGCGGAATCTTGGTGACGACGTAGTCGATCGTCGGCTCGAACGAGGCCGGGGTCTTGCCGCCGGTGATCTCGTTCTTCAGTTCGTCCAGGGTGTAGCCGACCGCCAGCTTGGCCGCGACCTTGGCGATCGGGAAGCCGGTGGCCTTGGAGGCCAGCGCCGAGGAACGCGACACGCGCGGGTTCATCTCGATGACCACCACGCGGCCGGTCTGCGCATTGACGCCGAACTGCACGTTGGAACCGCCGGTGTCCACGCCGATCTTGCGCAGCACCGCGACGGAGGCATCGCGCAGGCGCTGGTATTCCTTGTCGGTCAGGGTCTGCGCCGGCGCCACGGTGATCGAATCACCCGTGTGCACGCCCATCGGATCCAGGTTCTCGATGGAACAGACGATGATGCAGTTGTCCGCGGTGTCGCGGACCACCTCCATCTCGAACTCCTTCCAGCCCAGCACCGATTCCTCGACCAGCACTTCGGTGGTCGGCGACAGTTCCAGGCCGCGGGTGACGATGTCGATCAGTTCCTCGCGGTTGTAGGCGATGCCGCCACCGCTGCCGCCCAGGGTGAAGCTGGGGCGAATGATGGTCGGGTAGCCGACGCGGGCCTGGATCTCGATCGCTTCTTCCAGGGTGTGGGCAACCGCGGCGCGCGGGCACTCCAGGCCGATTTCACCCATCGCCACGCGGAACAGCTCGCGGTCCTCGGCCATGCGGATGGCTTCGCGCGACGCGCCAATCAGTTCGACGCCGTACTTTTCCAGCACGCCGTGGTCGGCCAGGTCCAGCGCGCAGTTCAGCGCGGTCTGCCCGCCCATGGTCGGCAGCAGCGCGTCGGGCTTTTCCTTGGCGATGATCTTCTCGACCGTCTGCCAGTTGATCGGCTCGATGTAGACCGCATCGGCCATTTCCGGGTCGGTCATGATGGTGGCGGGGTTGCTGTTGACCAGCACCACCCGGTAACCCTCCTCGCGCAGCGCCTTGCAGGCCTGGGCGCCGGAATAGTCGAACTCGCACGCCTGGCCGATGACGATCGGGCCGGCGCCGATGATGAGGATGGTCTTTATGTCGGTGCGCTTGGGCATGGGCTTACTCGAAGAATTTCGGGGGGATGCCGCAGGCATCGGAGATTTCGGTGGCCATCGCCGCCAGTTGGGCATCGCTGGCCGAGGGCTGGTCCTCATCCTGATCGGTGAATTCACCGTAGCCGGACAACTCGCGCAGGCGGCGGTACTGCGAGCCGTAGGCGAAGGTCATGAAGGACACGAGCCGATCCGGCGGCATGCTGCTCGGGTCGAATCCCTGCCCTTCCCCGGCCAGGGCGTTGTCGATGGAAAATCCACCCAGTTCCTTCATCGTGTCGCCGGCGCCTTCGTCCAGCAGCTTCAGCGCGGCCTGGAACTCGTCCGGCGCCTGGTCGGCGTAGGCATCGACGGCGCGCCGCTTGCGGGCCACGAACGCCGGCCGGGCGACCTGCTGGCTGAAGCAGGCGCGCTGCTTGCCATCCAGTTCCGCCTCCAGCGCCTTCGGATCCTTTTCCATCAACTGGGCAAAGATGCGATGGATCGGGAACATGTCGACCAGATACTCGGTCATCCGCTCGCGGGCCACGGCATCGACCGTGGCCGGCGCGGCCGCGGCGGTGCCGGCGCTGGCCAGCAATCCCGCGGCCAGCAGGAGACGCAGCCGCACACGGCTCACGCCGCGCGTTCCATGCTGGCGACGAAGCGATCGAACAGCGGCGAGACGTCATGCGGGCCGGGCGAGGCTTCCGGGTGGCCCTGGAAGGAAAACGCCGGCGCGTCGGTCAGTTCGATGCCCTGGTTGGTGCCGTCGAACAGCGAGCGGTGGATGACCCGCACGTTGGCCGGCAGGCTGGACTCGTCGACCGCGAAGCCGTGGTTCTGCGAGGTGATCATCACCCGGCCGGAATCCAGGTCCTGCACCGGATGGTTGGCGCCGTGGTGGCCGTGGCCCATCTTGAGGGTCTTGGCGCCGGCGGCCAGCGCCAGCAGCTGATGGCCCAGGCAGATGCCGAAAGTCGGGATTTTCTTCGCCACGAACTCGCGGATGGCGGCAATCGCGTAATCGCAGGGTTCCGGGTCGCCAGGGCCGTTGGACAGGAAAATGCCATCCGGATTCAGCGCCAGCGCGTCGGTGGCCGACGTCTGCGCCGGCACCACCGTCACCTCGCAGCCGCGTTCGGCCAGCATGCGCAGGATGTTGTGCTTGACGCCGAAGTCATAGGCCACGACCTTGAACTTCGGTTCGGCGTGGACGAACTCGCCACGATCCAGATCCAGCTGGCCGTCCTTCCAGGCGTAGCGTTCGGTGGTGGACACCACTTTGGCCAGATCCATGCCCTTCAGGCCGGGGAACTTGCGCGCCGCTTCCAGCGCCTTGTCCACGTCCACGTCCGCGCCGGCCATCAGCGCGCCGTTCTGGGCGCCACGATCGCGCAGGATGCGGGTGAGCTTGCGGGTGTCGATGCCGGCGATGGCGACGATGCCGCGGGCGATCAGCCACTCCGGCAGCGCCACCTGGCTGCGCCAGCTGCTGGGCCGGCGCGGTACGTCGCGCACGATCAGGCCGGCGCCCCAGACCTGGCGCGCTTCGTCGTCCTGGTCGGTGCAGCCGGTGTTGCCGATGTGGGGATAGGTCAGGGTGACCAGCTGGCGGGCGTAGGACGGGTCGGTCAGGATTTCCTGGTAACCGGTCATCGCGGTGTTGAACACCACTTCGCCAACGGAAAGGCCGTCTGCGCCTACGGATTCGCCCTCGAATACGGTGCCGTCTTCGAGTACGAGGATTGCGGGTTGAGTCACGGGGTTCGCCTTGGGGTGGAGGAACCCTGCCCCTCCGACTTGCGGCTGCAAGAAACCGCGGACTCGGCGTTTTTCCGGTCCGGGGCGGTAGGTAACAGGCGAGCGGGAATTATACGGGCGAGCCCCCGCCCGCGCTACAGTTTTTTGACCGATCCACACGCCGTCCGCCGGCGGCGCGCCCGCTGTTCAGTCTGCGGGCGCGCGGGAAAGGCCGCTTTCACGGGGACCGCGTTTCCTGCGTCAGGGCGCCTCCGCGCCGTCCGCTCGCGACGTCCCGGCCGGCACCGGACGCCCCAGGCGCGAACGTTCGAACCACCACAGCACGCCGGCGAAACACAGCCACCCCAGCCACCACGGCCAGGCGCTGCCGCGCCGCTCCGGCACGCCGCCGGTGGCCGCCACACGCGCGGGCCGGTCACCGACCAGCCGCAGGGTGGCCTCGCGCAATGCCATCGCCCGCAAACCAGGCGCCTCGCCGGGCGCGCGGACCGCGAACGGCCACTCCGCCTCGCCCATGCGGAGCCGATGCCATCCCCCGCGCGTGGGCCAATAGCCGGCACAGCCCGCCGCACCACCGGCGGGATCCGGCAACAGGGTCGCGACGGCACCATCGGGCGCGATCACCCGCGCCTGGCCGGTGATGCCGCATACGCGCACGCGCTGACCGGCGCGTGCATCCTGTTCGAACACTGGTGCGGCGCCACCGCGCGCGCGCGCCAGGGTGGCGAAGGTTCCGCTCCACAGTTCCGCGTGCAGATCGTCGCGGCCGGCGAGCGTCAACCGGTAGGTGTCGGTCAGGGGCCACACGCCGATCCGGCCGCGTCCCTCCGCCCGCCAGCTCGCCAGCGATTTTCCCGCGGCGTCGCGCACCAGGGAGACCGCGTCGGCGCTGTCATCGCGCAGATTGCGCCGGCTCAATGCCGGCGCGCCGATGGCGTCGGTATCGACCGGCGTGTCCCGGCTGCCGGCGCCCTGGCGTGCGCGCAGGCCGTCGTCATCGCGTTCGGGAACCACCAGCCGGACTTCGTTGCCGTCACCGCCTCCGGACACCGCCAGGCCCAGTGCCCGCAGTTGCCGGCGGGAGCCGTCCGACAACGGTCCTTCCACCCGCAGCAGCACGCCCAATCCTGCGCGCACGGCGGTCACCAGCGCCGTGCGCGACCCATCACCCAGCGTGGCCCAGCTGCGATCGTCGAGCACCAGCAGGTCGAAGCGTTCGAAGGTGGCGGCGTTCAACGCGAGCGGCGCATCGCCCAGTTGCATGCCCGCGCCGACCTGGATCTGGACGTGCGGCGTCATCCCCGCATCGACCATCCAGCGACGCAGGTATTTCAGTTCGGGATTGGGCGCGGCGGCCAGCACCAGCACGCGTGGCGGCGGTTCGCCCGCCACCCGGATCGGCACCTCCACGGTCTCCACCGCACGGCGCGATCGATCGGACAACCGCAGGCGGAACCCCACTTGTCCCGGCGCGCGCGCGGTGCCGCCGACGCTGAAGTCACCTGTCGCCGACGGCGTCGCCGCATCCACCCGGCGGCCGGCCGGATCCAGCAGTTCCACCACCCCGCCCTCCAGCGCGTGCACGCGGCCGGTGACGACGAATGCGGCGCCGGGCGCAACCTGCGCCAGCGCGTCCAGGCGGACCAGCCCGCGCGGCAACGGCGTGGCGGCGAAGCGCAGGCTGTAGTCGCGTGCGGCTTCGAGATCTCGCGGTTCCAGGCCGGCGCCGACGACATGGAGTTGTCGCATGCCCGGATACCGCCGCAGCGCGGTGGCCAGATCCGGTACCCTTTCCGCATCCGGCGTGGCGGGCGCTTCAGGGAGTGCGATCACCCCATCGCCCGGAACGCGCGCGGTGCGCGGTGCCTGCGCACCGGCGGTGAGCACGGTCAGGGTGCCGCGCTGGCCTGGAACCGTTGGCGGCATCAGCGCGAAGTACAGCAGCAGCGCGTAAACCGGCTGCGCCAGCAACAGCACCAGCAGACGCCAGCGGCGCGCGGGTTCGGACGCACGCCGCTGCCACCAGAACAGGCGCGCGATGGCGAGCACGGCGGCGAGCGCGAGCAAACCCGCCAGCAGCATGGCCGGGGTCATGGCGCCCGCTCCCGTCGCAACCCATCCAGGTAGCGTTCGCCGGCGGCATCGGTGGCACGGCGTTGCACCTGTGCCGGCGGACGCGCCAGCACCGGCCACAACCGTTCGCGCAGGCGCTGGCGGCAGGCCAGGCAGGCCGGATCGCCGCGCACCGCGTCGATGGCGGCGAACAGCGACAGCGGATCGGCCACGCGGGTTTCGTTGTCGCGCAGCCAACGTTGCAGCGCGTCGAGATCCGGCGCGGCGCCTTTTGTTCCCTCCGCGGCCTCTTCCAGCGCCTTCCATGCAGCGGCGGGCACCGCGTCGCCCGTCGCCGCCGGCGCGATGGCGAGTTCGCGGCGCGCCAGTCCGTCGCGCTTGCCGGTGAGCCGGCGGCTTTCGTCGATGGGCGGCAGTTCCGGTCCCACCCGCGCCAGGTAGATGCGACTGGCCTGCTGCACTTCCTTGATGTAGCCCAGCGCCTTGTAGGCGAACGGCAGCGCCTGATCCGGACGTCCCTGGCGCAGGTGCAGCTCCGATTGCCACATCTGGTCCAGCGCCTGCTTCAGCGTCGCGCGGGTTTCGGGATCCAGCAGGGTCGCCGCTTCGGCGTGATCGTGGGTATGGCCGTATTCGGCCAGCACGTCCTGTTCCCGGCCCATGCCTTGCGGTGCCTCCGCGGAAACGGGTGCGGATGCGGTGTCGCCATGATCGTGGCCGTCGTCGTCGTGATGCGTTTCTTCGGCGTCGTTGGTCGGCGGCGGCTCGGGCTCGCCTTCGGCCTCCTCGCCCAGGAACTGGCCGTAACGCAGTCGCAGGATGCGCTGGTCCACGCCGATTTCGTCCGAACGCCGCAGGAAGCGATCCGCGGCGAGCCGGCGCTTGTCCTTCTGCAGGGCCTCGGCGTCGAGGATGATCTGGCGCTGGCTGCGGAAGTAGGCCGGCAGCACCTTCTTGACCATCCCTTCCAGCGCGCCGCTCTCGTTGCCCGCATCGGCGGGCCAGCGCAGGATCAGGCCGGGACTGCGCGCGGACTGCGGCCGTGGCTGGCGGTTGTCCGCCACCGTCAGCTGGACGATCAGATCGTCACCGACCGCGAAACCCGCCTCCGCCAGATCCAGCGCGATGTCGAAGCGCCGCGCGGTCGCGGCGCCCTTGCCGGCCACGACCCGCGTGCGTTCGCGGAACTGGATGTTCTCGCCGCTGCCCTGCGCCAGGGTCACCCGCAACTGCGCCTGCGCGGCGACGCCATGGTCGTCCTTCACCTCGAAGGACAGCGGCCAGCGACGCTGTCCCGGCGCCAGCAGGCTGAGGCCGCGATCCGGCGCCAGCACCGTGATCTGCGGCGGGCGATCGGCAATGGCGTCGATGCGATGCAGGCGAGGTGCGGGCTGCGCGGGCACGCCCTGCGGCAACACCCGGTACAGCACCGACTGGTCCAGGGTCATGCTAGCGGTCCAGAGATCGCCGTCGCGGGTCAGCGCGATGCGCCGGCCCTGATGGAAAACCAGTTCGGCCGCGGCCGGCTGCGGGGCGAAGCGCAGCGTCCAGGTCAGGCGGGAACCGGCCGGCGCGCGGGTGTCCAGGCGGGCTTCGTCGCGTGCGGTTTGCCGTGTATAGGCGGGCGGGACGATGCGCAGCTGCTGTCCGACCAGGCGCGGGACGCCGGCGACCACCGGCACTTGTTCGTCACTGGGCGCGAGCCTGGCCTGCGTCGGCTTCGGCGTCGGCCACGCCAGCAGCAGCGTGGCCGCCAGCAGGCCACCGGCCCAGCCCGCGATCAGCCAGCGCCGCGACCAGGCAGGCCGCAGTGCGGACGCGGGCACCGAGGCCAGGCGCGGTTGCAAGCGCGCGCGCTGCAAGCGCTGCAACGGATTCAGCCGCGCCGGTTCGGCGAACAGCAGATCGCTGCTGTCCTCCATCTCGCCGCGCGCGTCCAGCCTTTCCACCAGCCAATGCGCATCGAACCGGCGCGCGCGCCAGGCGGCCATCGTCGCCAGCAACACCGCGCCAGCCACGCCGGCGATCAGCACCACGCTGGCGCCACCGCATCGCCAGCCCGACAGCATCGCCACCGCCAGCCACGGCAACCCGGCCAGTGCGGTATCGAGGACCGCGCGCCGTCGCGCGGTGGCCAGCAGACCTGGCAGCACGGCTGAACTCATGGCGCGGCGCTCCGCCTGCGCGAGGTCGCCCAGCCACGTTCCAGTACCAGCAACAGCGCTATCAACATCGTCAGCCAGGGCTGCAGATCGCGGGGCGCTTGCGGATAGGCCGCCGCGCCGGACAGCGGTGCGTAGTCACGCGCGGCCACCCGCGCAGGCGCCGGCATCGGCTCGGCGAACAGTTCGCGCAGCCGCGCCGGAAACACCGGTTCCAGCAGTTGCGGCATGACCGAAGGCTGCAACGGACGGGTGAAGCGCAGTACGCGTCCCTGCCCCAGCGCGCCACCCTCGACGATCGTCGCGCCGGTTTCGTCGGTCCAGTAGGGCGTCATCGCGCCGACATCGCCGATCCGTGCCTGTGCATCCAGCAATGCCGTGCCGCCCGCAGCGATCCATCGGCGAATCGCCGGGGGAACCTCGCCCGGCGCCAGCCAGATCAATGCACGTGCATCGCCGGCCAATGGCTGCCTGGTATCCGCCACCGAGAGTCGCTTCGCGATCGCGGTTTCGCCACTCCAGCTTTCGGCAGCCGCGCGCAGGTAGCGCAGCGCGTCCTGCCGAGCTGGCGCATGACGCACGGACAGAACGGGCGGCTCGGTCGCGCCGCGCTGGAACGCCGATGGCGGCAAACGCGGCAGCTCGCGCCAGTCGACGGCGCGCGACAGCCGCGGGCGCTCACCGTCCGCGCCATCGAACCAGGCGGGCATCACCACCGTCAGCGCGACCTCCGGCGGCAGATCCGCATCCAGTTCGCGCAGCAGGCTGGCGGTGGGTGCCGGCGAAGCCGGCGCGGGCGAATCCAGGGGTGGAAATCCCGGCGCCAGCCAACGCGATTCCGAATCCGTTCCGCCCCACTGGCGCGCGACGCTCGCGTCCACCTCCGGCGACACCACGACCCACGGTGTTCCGCCATGGATGCCTTGCAGGACCGGCCGCGCCAGCCACAGCGCGAGCAGGGCCAGCAGCAGCAGGCGCAGGAGCAGCAACCCGCGTTCGTCGAAGCGGATGCGATGGCGTGGGCGCGGCTTCTGGCGCAGCCAGCGCAGCGCGGCGAAATCGGTCGGACGCTGTTCGCTGCGCCGCGCCAGATGAACCAGCAGCGGCAGCAGCAGCGCGCCGAGGGCAGCCAGCGCGGCGGGCAGCAGCAACGCCAGGCTCATGCGTATTCCGCCGCGTCACGCGCGCCGAACAGCCGTCGCAGCGGCAGATCCAGTGGCTGATCCAGGAAGTGCTCGGCATGGCGGATGCCGCTGGCATCCAGGCGCGCCTTGAGCGCGCGCTGGGCTCCGGTAAAACGTGAAAGATAGTCGGCGCGCATCGCCGCGCCATCGCCCAGCAGTTCCTCGCCGGTTTCCGGATCCCGGAAACGGTAGCCGTCGGTGAACGGAAAATCGCGCTCCTCCACGGTGAGCAGGGTGATCACCAGCACCTCGCGCCGCGCCGCCGCCAGGCGCTCGGCGATGGCCACGCTGGCCTCGTCGAAGCAATCGCCCAGCAGCACCACCAAATCACCGGCGCCGACGCGCTCCCACAGCGGGGTGAGCTGTTCCGGCTCGGGAAACGCCCCCTGCGCGGCCAGGCCGTGCAGTTCCAGCAGCAGGCGATCGCGCTGGCGGATGCCGGTGGCCGGCGCGACCAGCCGCAGCCCGTCCGCACGCAAGGCCACCAGCCCGAACCGATCGCCCTGCCGCAGCGCCAGTTCGCCCAGGCAGGCCGCCAGCGCCTTGGCCGCATGCAACCGCGACCAGCCGGGATTCGCGCCGTCCGCCTGCGCCATCGAGGCACTGGCGTCGATGAGGATCCACAGCGCCAGCGGGCTTTCGCGTTCGGCCTCGCGCACGAAGAAGCGATCCGAACGCGCGTACAGTTTCCAGTCGATCTGGCGCGGTTCGTCGCCCGGCTCGTAGGCGCGGTACTGGGCGAACTCCAGCCCCGCCCCGCGGCTGCGGCTGCGATGCAGGCCGATGCCCTGCCCGCCGATCGCGCGACGCGAGGTCAGCCGCAGATCCTTCAGGCGGCTCCGTACCTCGGGCGGGATCGGGTCGTACGACATCGGAGGTGGACGGTCAGGACCGTGCCAGCGGCACGTCACGCAGCAGCGCGGCAATCACGTCGTCGGCGCTCTTCTGCTCGGCTTCGGCGGCGAACGACAACAGCAGGCGATGGCGCATCACCGGCGCGGCCAGCGCGGCGACGTCCTCACGGGTCGCGGCCAGGCGCCCGTGCAGCAGCGCCCGCGCCTTGGCAGCCAGCACCAGCGACTGCCCGGCGCGCGGACCGGCGCCCCATTTGACGTACTTGCGCACTTCCTCCGGCGCGCCATCGGCGGGGCGGCTCGCGCGCACCAGCCGGGTGATCCAGCGCAGCAGGTCCTCGCCCAGGTGGACCTGGCGCACGTACCGCTGCAGCATCAGCACGTCCGTGCCCTGCATCACCCGCGGCACTTCGCCCAACTGGCTGCCGGTGGTCTGCAGCAGGATGTCGTGCTCCTCCTGCTCGCTGGGATAGTCCACCCGGATGTGCAGCAGGAAGCGGTCCAACTGCGCTTCGGGCAGCGGATAGGTGCCGGCCTGCTCCAGCGGATTCTGGGTCGCGAGCACGAAGAACGGCGTCGGCAGCGCGTGGGTGACGCCGGCATAGCTGACGGTGCGTTCCTGCATCGCTTCCAGCAGCGCGGCCTGGGTCTTGGGCGGGGTGCGGTTGAGTTCGTCGGCCAGCAGCAGGTTCGTGAACACCGGACCGGGCTGGAAACGGAAGCGACGATGGCCGGTGCCGTGTTCCTCCTCCAGCAGTTCGGTGCCGAGGATGTCGCTGGGCATCAGATCGGGAGTGAACTGCACGCGCCGGAACTGCAGTTCCAGCGCCTGCCCCAGGGTCCTCACCAGCAAGGTCTTGCCCAATCCCGGCACGCCTTCCAGCAGGCAGTGGCCGCCGGCCAGCAGGCCGATCAACAGCTGCTCGACCACGGCTTCCTGGCCGACGATGGCGCGGCCGATGGCGTCGCGCAGAGAGGCCAGCCGATCCAGTTGCGCCCGGATGTCGGTTTCGGAAAGTTCGCTCATCGGAAATCCCGTGGAGAAGAGAGGCGGCAGGACCACGACCGCGCAGTGGCGAAGGTCCGGTTCATGAGTTCAGCGCGTACATGACGATATTGACCGCGAATCTGGTGTTGTCCTCGGCCAGGAACCGCTTGTTGCGCCAGTCGTAGTCCCATTCGCAACCATAGTCCTTGTTGCTGTAGAGCACGCCCAGGCGGCCATTGATTTCGATGCCCTGCAGGTACTCGTGGACCAGATCATCGCCCCAGCCATTGAGTTCGAAGCCGGTGGCCGGGGGACCATCGAAGGTGAAGAAGCTGCGGTACAGGGGATGTTGGTTCGGCAGCTTCTTCATCGCCTTGGCCCCGAAGATCGAGGCCATCTGCGCCTCGAACGACTTGGCGAACAGGCCATCGATGTCATGGTTGCAGTCGTCCACGAATACAAAGCCGCCGTTGCGCACGTAGCGCTCGAAGTTGCGCCGCTCGGCGGGATTGAATTCGACCAGCTTGTGCCCGGCCAGGTAGCAGAACGGTGCCGACAGCACCCGCGGATCGGACAGCGCCAGCACGTGTTCCTTCGGATCCACCCGCAACTGGGTGTAGTCGATCAGCGACGTGATCAGGTTGGCCGGCATGCGCTGATCCACGTCCCAGTCGCCGGAGTCATAGCGCAGGCGGGTGAACCAGAAATCGTAGACGGGTGCCGCCCGTGCCGCGCGGGGCGAAGCGCCGAGCAGTGCACCGGCGAGGCCGCCGGCCATCAAGCGCAGGAACTCGGCGCGGGTCATGCCCGCGCCCCCGTCGCCCATGCCGCCGTGCCTTCACGCACAAGCGGAAGGCGCGGCGGGGACAAGGCGGAATCCATCAACGGCACGGGCATCTCGGAACGATACGGAATTGCGGACGCCGGCCTGTCGCGGGAAGACGCCTCCCCGCCCGCGCGGCCCCCTCCCGCCACCGGGAGAGGACGCGAACGGTTCAAACCGCGTCGGACAGCGAGGTGAAGGTGAAGTCGCGCAGCTTCATCGGCGGGATCATCATCACGAACGAGGATTCGTCACCGGCCACGCGCACCGGTTTGCCGAGTTCCTCGATGTTGTTGAGCATGATCACCGGCGACTCGTTGAAGCGGAAATTCTTCACCGGGTACTTGATCTCGCCGTTCTCGATGTAGAAGGTGCCGTCGCGGGTCAGTCCGGTCAGCAGCACGGTCTGCGGGTCGACCAGGCGGATGTACCAGGTGCGGGTGACCAGGATGCCCTTCTGGGTGCTCTTCACCAGTTCGGCCGTGGACTTGTCGCCGCCGGCCATCAGCAGGTTGCCGGGCGAGCCGACCGCGCGCTTGCCCTGCTTCTGCGCCCAGAAGCGCGAATAGTCCAGGTTGGCGATCTTGCCGTTCTCGACGATCGCCATCTTCTCGCGCGGCAGGTTCTCGCCATCCCACGGCAGCACCGGCGCGTCCGGATGCCAGGGATCGGCGGTCAGGTTCACCCGCGGGTCGTAGACCTGCTCGCCCAGCTTGTTGCCGCCGCCCTTCTTGGACAGGAAGCTGCGGCCCTCGTCGGCCTGGCGCGCGTCGAAGAAATTCATCATGAAGGAGATCAGGCCCGCGGCCGCGGCCGGTTCCAGGATCACGGTGTACTTGCCCGGCTCCAGCGCCTTGGCATCGGCCGATTCGCTGGCCTTGCGCATGGCGGTGCGGATGTCGCTGTCGGCCTTGAACGCATTGGCGTCCTTCAGGTTGCGGCCGACCCAGCCGGACCCGCGTCCGTCCTCGGTGCGCACGGTGCAGGTGTAGTCGAAGCTGGTGGCGCGCTGGTAGCCGAAGTTGCCCTTGCTGTTGGCGAAGGCGACGAAGCTCTGGCCGTCCTCCAGGAAGCCGGCGGCAATCAGTTTCTCCGCCTTGCAGGGATCGATGGATGCCTTGGCCACCTCGGCACGGAACTCCGGGGTGATGGCGGCGGTGGATTCACTGAAGGTGGGACTGGCCTGGTAGGCCTGCTTGTCGATGGCCGGCATGAACTCGGGATTCTCCGGCGCCAGCCGGGCCAGGTCCTCGGCGCGGCGGACCACGCGTTCCAGCGCGGCATCGTCGAACTCGTTGATGGTCGCCACGCCCACGCGCTTGCCGAACGCCACCTGCACCGCCAGATCGGCGTTGCTGACGATGCCGCTGGTGGACACGTCGTTGAGCGCGAAGCGGATGTTGCCGCTGATGCTCCCGCTCAGGCTTGCCGTGCACTCGTCGGCCTTGGATAGCGCGATGACCTTGTCCAGGATGGCCTTGGCCTGCGCTTCGGTAAGGATGCTCATGTTCTGGGATTCTCTCGTAGAGCGGAGCGCGCTCCGCTGCCTTTCGCTGTCGGGGACCTCGGGGTTCGGCGGAGCCGGGCAAGCCCAGCTCCACGCCTCAACCCAGGCTGCGGGCGGTATTGATCACGTTGATGCCGTTGAAACGCGCGGTGGAGGAACCGTGCGAGACCGCCGACACCTGCCCGGGCTGGCCCTTGCCGTCGAAGAACGAACCGCCCAGGCGGTAATCGCTTTCGTCGCACACCGCCGCGCAGGCGTTCCAGAACTCAGGCGTGCGGATCTGGTAGGCCACGTCCTCGATCTGCTGGGTGATCTTGCCGTTCTTGATTTCGTAGAACAGTTGGCCGCCGAACTGCGCGTTGTAGCGCTGCTGGTCGATGGAGAACGAACCGTCGCCGATGATGTAGATGCCGTTCTCGACATCCTTGATCATGTCCGCCACGCTCAGCTTCTGCTTGCCCGGCTGCAGCGAGACGTTGGCCATGCGCTGGAACTGCACGCTCGACCAGGAGTCGGCATAGCAGCAGCCGTCCGATTCGGTCTTGCCGAGGATGTGCGCCTGATCGCGGATGGTCTGGTAGTCGACCAGCTTGCCGTCGGTGATCAGGTTCCAGCGCTTGGTCTTCACGCCTTCGTCGTCGTAGCCCACCGCGCCCAGGCTGCCGGGCTGGACCTTGTCGGCGAACAGGGTGACCTTGTCGCTGCCGTACTGGAACGCCGCCTCGCGCTTGTCCAGGGTGGCGAAGCTGGTGCCGGCGTAGTTGGCCTCGTAGCCCAGCACGCGGTCCAGCTCCAGCGGGTGGCCGACCGATTCGTGGATGGTCAGCCAGGTATGCGAGGGATCCAGCACCAGATCGTACTTGCCGGGCTTCACCGAAGGCGCCTTGAGCTTGGCGCGCGCCTGCCTGGCCGCGGCGATGGCGTCTTCCTTCATGTCGTAGGACAGGCCGTAGTTGACCACGCCGTTTGGCGAGGTCACCTTGCCGGAGGCGTCGCCGTCCAGGTATTCGAAGCCCATGCCCATCGGCGCGGACAGACCGTCGCGGGTGCGGAACTTGCCGCTGGCCTTGTCGATGGCGGTGACGGTCATCGGCACCCAGATGCGGTGGATGTCCTGGTCGATGTAGGAACCATCGGTGCTGGCGAAGTACTTCTGTTCGTTGACCAGGAACAGCATCGAGTTGACGAAATCCGCGCCGGCGTTGATCGCGGCGGCGTTGACGCCCAGCAGCAGATCCGCCTTGTCCTTGATCGGCACCGCCATCGCGTTCTTGCGGATAGGCGTCTTCCACGCCACCTCGCCCACGCCCGGCGTGGCCGCCAGTTGCACCGGCTTGCCCTGCACCTTGCTGTTGGCCTTGGCGATCGCGGCGGCCTGCTGCGCGGCCTTCGCCACGCCCTGCGCGGTCAGCTCGTGGGTGGCGGCGAAACCCCAGGCGCCGTTGGCGATCACGCGGATGCCGACACCGGTGGACTCGGTGTTGACCACGTTCTGCACCTTGTCCTCGCGGGTGATCACGAACTGGCGCAGGTAGCGTCCGATGCGCACGTCGCAGTAGCTGGCGCCCGCCTCCTTGGCCGCGGTCATGGCGGTGTCGGCCAGGCGCTTCTTCAGGCCGACATCGAGGGAGGTCTGCAATTCCTCGGCGGCGATGGCCTTGCCGAAGTAGGCCGGCAGCATCAGGCCGCCGAGGCTGAGGCCGCTGTAGGCCAGGAAGTCACGTCTGCGCAAGGCTTGCTCTCCAGCGATGAGCCCCGCAGCGCGGAGCTGGAACGGAACGGAATGAAGCGGGACGAAGCGGAATTGCGATGTGGCGGGTGCGTGCCGGATTCTTGCCGGTGGCTGAATGGTCCGTCAAATGACTTTCGGCATAGAAGCGATGCCTTCCGGCGCAATTCCCTCGGCCGCCGCAGCGAGGTGGTCCCGGCTTCGCATCGCAGCGTCCGCCCGCGTCCGTGGACGCAAGCAGCGCGCATGGTTCATCGCACCCGCGAGCGGCGGAGCGCACGGTCGGCGATGCGAAAGCGACTCCGCTTCCCGGTTTCGTTTCCACGCGCGCCACGCCCGTCCCCGCAGGCGGATGGCTCGCTCATGCGGGCAAAGGCTCAGTCGAGCAGATCGCGGACGCGATATTGACCGGCTGCGCGGCCGGCCAGGCGCCCGGCCACATGCAGGGCGCCGCGCGCGAAGATGTCTCGGTTGGTGGCACGGTGGACCAGTTCGATGCGTTCACCCAGGCCGGTGAACTGCACCAGATGCTCGCCGACGATGTCGCCGGCACGCAGGCTGGCGTAATGCACCGGCGCGCCTGCCGAACCGGCCGCCTCGCCCAGCGTGAGCGCGGTGCCCGAGGGCGCGTCCTTCTTGTGGACGTGGTGGGACTCGACCACGTCGCAATCCCAACCGCCCAGCGCGGCGGCGGCGCGTTCGACCAGTTCGGTCAGCACCGCCACGCCCAGGCTGAAGTTGGAGGCCCACACCAGCGGGATCCGGCCGGCCGCCTGCGCCAGCGCTTGCCGCTGCGCCTCGTCCAGACCGGTGGTGCCGGACACCAGCGCCGCGCCGCGCTGCACGCACAGCGCCAGCACCGGGGCGAAACCCTCGGGCAGGCTGAAATCGATGGCCACGTCGAACGCCGGCACGCCGCCCAGCTCACTGGTGGCGAAATACGGCACGCCTTCCACCACCCGCTGCGCGGGCGATTTGCGCATCACCGCCGCGACCACCTGCAACCGCTGCGGCTGTTCGGCGGCCAGGCGCAACAGGGCCTGGCCCATGCGCCCGGAGGCGCCGTGGATGAGAATGCGGGTGGGCGTGGTTTCCATGCCCGGCATGGTAGCCGAGCGGGCCTCTTCGGCGAAGATGCTGGGTTCACTTCCCTGCATTCCCCTGTAGGAGCGACGTGAGTCGCGACCGGACGATCGGAATCCCGGCTATCGCGACCGAGCGTCGCGGGACCGATATCGGTCGCGACTCACGTCGCTCCTACAAGATTGGCGGAGGTTTGCCTTCACGCCACCGCGGCAGCGATCTCCTCTCGCACCAGCGCACCCAGCCGCGCCATGCCCTGTTCGATCTTCTCGGCCGACACGGTCACGAACGACAGGCGCAGGGTATGGGATTGCGGATCCACCGCGAAGAACGGCGCGCCCGGCACGAACGCGACGTTGTGTTCAATCGCCCGTGCGAGCAGCGCGCCGGCATCGACGCCTTCCGGCAGCGTGACCCAGATGAACATGCCGCCGGCCGGGCGGTTCCATTTCGCCTCGGCGGGGAAATGGCGCTGCAACGCGGACAGCATCAGTTCGCACTGATCGCCGTAGAGCTTGCGGATCTCGGGAATGTGGCGATCCAGGAACCCGCCCTGCACCGCCTCGAACACGATCCGCTGCGAGAACGACGGGGTATGCAGATCCGCCGCCTGCTTGGCCTGCACCAGCTTGGCGTGCAGCGGCTCGGGCGCGATCAGGTAACCCAGCCGCAGGCCGGGCGCCAGCACCTTGGAGAACGACCCCATGTAGACCACGTTGCCCGGATCCATCGACAGCAGGCTGGGCAACTGCTCGCCGTGGTAACTCAGTTCGCCATAAGGATCATCCTCGACCACCAGCACGCCGGCGGCGCGGGCGCGGGCAATCAGCGCGCGGCGGCGTTCCAGCGGCAGACGCCGGCCGGTCGGATTCTGGAAATTCGGCAGGCAGTACATGAAGCGGCCGCCGCGCAGTTGCGCCTCGTCCAGCGCATCCACCACGATGCCCTCGTCGTCGCTGCGCATCGGCGAGAACGCCGGCTGGAACAGCGAGAACGCCTGCAGCGCGCCGAGGTAGCTGGGGGTTTCCACCAGCACCTTGCTGCCCTCGTCGATCAGCACCTTGCCCAGCAGATCCAGGCCCTGCTGCGAACCGGTGGTGACCAGCACCTGGCCGGGCCGGACGGTCACGCCGTCGCGGCTGTGGCGCGCGGCGATCCATTCGCGCAACGGGGTGAAGCCCTCGGTAGGCCCGTACTGCAACGCAGCCTGCGGCGCCTCGGTGAACACCTTGTCGGTGGCCTCCCGCATGCGCGCGATCGGAAACGTGGCCGGCGATGGCAATCCGCCCGCGAAGGAAATGACTTCCGGACGTTCGGTGACCTTGAGGATTTCGCGGATCGCCGAACTGGTCAGCGCCTGCGCGCGGCGGGACAGGGTGAAATGGCTGTTCATCGGCGCAGTGTAACGGGGATATCGGCGCGTGCCGTTTCGCACTGCGCCAATACGCCGCCGTACCGCGTCAGCGGCCGGCGGCCAGCACCCGGCCGATGCCGCTGGCGTCGATTTCCGCCGCCGCGCGGCGCAGGCCGTCCGCGTCCACGTCCGCATCGAAGCCGATACGGAAATGCACCTCGCCCTCCGGGGTGCGCGAGGAGTGGATCGACGACAGGCTCACGCCGTGCCGTTCGAACACGTGCAGCAGCGCCCGCAGCGAACCGGGACGATCCTCCGGCAGATGCACGCTCATCGACTGCGCGCCGGCCAGGTCGGCCAGCAGGTAGCCCAAGCGCTCGTAGCTGTAGTTGCCGTCGGCCAGCGCCCGCGCGCCCAGCGCTTCCCGGTTGCCGTCCAGGAATTCCTCGCGGAACGCCGCGCGCGCGGCGTCGCTCCCCTCGCCCACCAGCGCCGCCATCCGGCCAATCTGCGCGTGCAGCGCGGTGAGGATTTCATGCGCGTGCGGATTGCCGAACTGGATGTCCTCGTAGATCGCCGGATTCAGCGACAGGATGCGCGACAGGATCGCCGCGTCCATCTCGAAGGAGGCCGAACGGAACGGCAGCAGTTCGGCCAGCGCGCCAACCGCCGGGGCCTGTCCGCGCAGCACGCCGGCCTGGGCCAGGTGGCTGGCATGCACCATCGCCTGCACCAGCGCCATGATCCGATCATGCTGTTCGGGTTCGGCGTGGACGTACTCGCCTTCCAGCGCGCGCAGCAGCGCGTCCAGCCAGGGACGCCAGCCCTCCAGCCGCGCTTCGCACACCACCGTCACCCTGCCCTTCAGGGTTGGCGCCTTGGGCGGCGCGGTCATCGGATGCAAGCCCGCCACCTCGGCGCGCGATCGCAGCATCGCGGCGATTGGCGCGGCCTTGATCGAAGTGACATCCAGCCACAGCTTGCCGGCTTCCGTGCCGGCGGCCAGCTCCACGTAGCGCCCGATGATCGCGGCGGTATGCCGGATCGGCGCGGAGAAAATCAGCACATCGGCTCGCTGCGCCAGTTCGGCTTCCGGCAGCGAAGCGGGATCCGCCGGGTCGTGTCCGATCACCGCCAGCCCCATCCGGGTCTCGAAGAAGCGGCGCAGCCAGCGCCCGTAGGCGCCGGCGCTGCCGACGATGCCGATCAGGGGTGGGGACACGAAAAAGGGCTCCTTGGGGGAGCCCTCATTCTAGGTCAGAGCGTCGGCGTGGATCAGGACGTCATGCGATCCCAGAAACCTTTCACGCCATCCAGGAAGGTCGCCGACTTCGGCGAGTGCTTGCGCGCCTCGTCGCCGACGAAGGTCGCCTCGAACTTTTCCAGCAACTCGCGCTGTTCGCTGGTCAGGTTGACCGGGGTTTCCACCACCACGCGGCAATACAGATCGCCTTCGCTGCGGCTGCGCACCGACTTGACGCCCTTGCCGCGCAGGCGGAACAGCTTGCCGGTCTGGGTTTCGGCGGGAATGCGGATCTCCGCCTCGCCGTTGAGCGTGGGCACGCGCACGGTATCGCCCAGCGCCGCCTGCGAAATCCGGATCGGCACCTCGCAATGCAGATCGTCGCCGTCGCGCTGGAAAATATCGTGCTCGCGCACGCGCACTTCCACGTACAGATCACCCGGCGGGGTGCCCGGCGGTCCCGCCTCGCCCTCGCCGGTCAGGCGGATGCGATCGCCGTTGTCCACGCCGGCCGGAATCTTGACCGACAGGACCTTCTCTTCCTCCACGCGACCGGCGCCATGGCAGGTCTTGCAGGGATTCTTGATGGTCTGGCCACGGCCGCCGCAGGCCGGACAGGTCTGCTGCATGGCGAAGATGCCGCGCTGCATGCGCACGTTGCCGCGGCCGCCGCAGGTGGCGCAGGTTTCGACCTGGCCATCCTCCGAACCCGAGCCATGGCAGGGTTCGCAGGCCACCAGGGTGGGAATCTCGATGCGCTTCTCGATGCCGGCCACGGCCTCCTCGAGATCCAGCTCCATCACGTAGCCGATGTCGGCGCCGCGACGGGCGGCGCGCGCGCCACCGCCGCCAAAGATGTTGCCGAAGATGTCGCCGAAGATGTCGCCCATGTCCGGCCCGCCGGCACCACCACCGCCCATGCCGTGCTCGAAGGCCGCATGGCCGTGGGCATCGTAGGCGCGGCGCTTGGCGCCGTCCGACAACACCTCGTAAGCCTCCTTGCATTCCTTGAACGACGCCTCGGCGGCCTTGTCGCCGGGATTGCGATCCGGATGGAACTTCATCGCGCAGCGGCGATAAGCCTTCTTCAGCTCGTCATCGCTGGCGGTGCGGGCCACGCCCAGGACTTCGTAGTAATCGCGTTTCATTGGGCGTGAATCGGGAATGGGGAATCGGGAATCGTCATGCAGGAGATCTCGCCATCGGATATGAGAACGGGGAACCGGGTATCACGGAAGCGCGGCTGGAGCCGCTTTTCCGATTCCCGATTCCCCATTCACCATTCCCGTTACTTCTTGTCGTCCTTGACTTCGGTGAACTCGGCGTCGACCACGTCGTCGCCGGCGGGCTGCGCGCCCGGGGCGGCGCCGGCGTCGGCGCCCGGCTGCTGGCCGGAAGCGGCGGCCGCGTACAGCGACTGGCCGGCCTCCTCCAGCGCCTTGGACTTGGCCTCGATCTGCGCCTTGTCATCGCTCTTCATCGCCGTTTCCAGCTCGGCGATGGCGCCCTCGACCCGGCCGATCACGTCGCCCGGCACCTTGCTGCCATGCTCGGTGATGGCGGTGCGGGTGGCGTGCAGCAGGCCGTCGGCGTGGTTGCGCGCCTGCACCAGTTCGTGGAACTTCTTGTCCTCGTCGCGATGCGCTTCGGCATCGGCGACCATGCGCTGGATCTCTTCCTCGGACAGGCCCGAACCGGCCTTGATCTCGACCTTCTGTTCCTTGTTGGTCTTCTTGTCCTTGGCCGAGACGTGCAGGATGCCGTTGGCGTCGATGTCGAACGACACCTCGATCTGCGGCAAGCCGCGCGGCGAGGGATCGATGCCGGCCAGATCGAAGCGGGCCAGCGACTTGTTGAAGCGGGCCTGTTCACGCTCGCCCTGCAGCACGTGCACGGTCACCGCGGACTGGTTGTCCTCGGCCGTGGAGAAGGTCTGCGAGGCCTTGGTCGGGATGGTGGTGTTCTTTTCGATGATCTTGGTGAACACGCCGCCCAGGGTCTCGATGCCCAGGCTCAGCGGGGTCACGTCCAGCAGCAGCACGTCCTTGACGTCGCCGGCCAGCACGCCGCCCTGGATCGCGGCGCCCAGCGCCACGGCCTCGTCGGGATTGACGTCCTTGCGCGGTTCCTTGCCGAAGAACTCGGCCACCGCCTGCTGCACCTTCGGCATGCGGGTCTGGCCGCCGACCAGGATCACCTCGCTGATCTCGCTGGCGCGCAGGCCGGCGTCGTTCAGCGCGATGCGGCACGGCTCGATGCTCTTCTTGATCAGGTCTTCCACCAGCGCTTCCAGCTTGGCGCGGGTCAGCTTGATGTTCAGGTGCTTGGGACCGGACGCGTCGGCGGTGATGTACGGCAGGTTGACTTCGGTCTGCTGCGAGCTGGACAGCTCGATCTTGGCGCGCTCTGCGGCGTCCTTCAGGCGCTGCAGGGCCAGCGGATCCTTGCGCAGGTCGATGCCCTGGTCCTTCTGGAACTCTTCCACCAGGTAGTCGATGACGCGCTTGTCGAAGTCTTCGCCGCCCAGGAAGGTGTCGCCGTTGGTGGCCAGCACCTCGAACTGCTTCTCGCCGTCGACGTTGGCAATCTCGATGATCGACACGTCGAAGGTGCCGCCGCCCAGATCGTACACGGCGATCTTGCGATCGGTGCCGTCGGCCTTGTCCAGGCCATAGGCCAGCGCCGCCGCGGTCGGCTCGTTGATGATGCGCTTGACGTCCAGGCCGGCGATCTTGCCGGCGTCCTTGGTCGCCTGGCGCTGGCTGTCGTTGAAGTAGGCCGGCACGGTGATGACCGCCTCGGTGACCGTCTCGCCCAGGAAGGCTTCGGCGGTCTTCTTCATCTTCTCCAGGATGCGCGCGGAGATTTCCTGCGCGGACAGCTTCTTGCCGTCGGCGGTCGCCACCCAGGCGTCGCCGTTGTCGTGCTGGACGATGGAGTACGGCACCAGGCCGATGTCCTTCTGCACTTCGGCGTCGGTGAACTTGCGGCCGATCAGGCGCTTCACCGCGAAGAAGGTGTTCTTGGGGTTGGTGACGGCCTGGCGCTTGGCCGAGGCGCCCACCAGGACTTCGCCGTCCTTGGTGTAGGCGACGATGGAGGGGGTGGTGCGGTCGCCTTCGGAATTCTCGATGACGCGTGCCTTGCCGCCTTCCATGATCGCCACGCACGAATTGGTCGTGCCCAGGTCGATGCCGATGATCTTGCCCATTGTCGGGTTCGCTCCCTAAAAAGTGTCTGTCTTGGTCCGGCGCTGCGCCGGGGATGGTCTGGATGTGGGGTCCGGCCGGCGCGGTTCAAGCGCCGGCGACCCGGGCATTCAGTCCTGCCTGGCCACCACCACCAGCGCGGGGCGCAGCAGGCGGTCGTTGAGCAGGTAGCCCTTCTGGAACACCTGCACCACGCTGCCGGGTGCGGCACCGGGAGCGTCGGCCTGGCTGATGGCCTGGTGGTGTTCGGGATTGAACGGCGCGCCGACCGGGTCGAGCACGGTCAGGCCGTTGTCGCCGGCGACCTTCAACAACTGCCGGTAGGTCAGCTCCAGCCCCTCGCGCAGCGGATTGGCCTCGCCGCCGGCCGCGGCCAGCCCGGCGTCCAGGCTGTCGAAGACCGGCAGCAGGTCGCCCAGCAGGCGTTCGTTGGCGAACTTGCGCGCCATCTCGATGTCGCGCGCCACCCGCTTGCGCTGGTTCTCCAGGTCGGCCCGCTCCAGCAGCGAGGCGGCCCGCAGTTGGTCCACTTCGTTGCGGAGGGTTTCCAACTCGGCGATCAGGGGGTTGTCGGCTTCTTGGGGTTCGGGCGTCTGGCCCAGTTCGGAATCGTGTTCGTTTTGGCTCATCTCGGGTCCCGTCGCGGCGGTTCCTGCCGCATGACAGGCCACTTATTGGGACGGGCTGTCGGGATTCAAGGCTGCCCCCAGCGCATCGGCCGCCGCCTGGACCACCGGGATCACCCGGTCGTAGGCCATCCGGGTCGGGCCGATCACCCCCAGCACCCCCAGCACCTGCCCACCGGCCATGTACGGGGCGGTGACCACCGAAACGCTGTCGTGGCGGGCCAGGCCGGTGTCCTCGCCGATGAAGATCCGCACCCCCGGCGCGCGCAGGGTGCGCTCCAGCAACTGCAGGATCTCGCGCTTGCGGGCGAAGGTCTCGAACAGGTCGCGCAGGCGTTCCAGGTCCGACAGGTCCTGCACGCTCATCAGCCGGGTCTGGCCGGCCAGCACCACGTCGTCGCCGGGCGGCGCCAGCGCCTGCTCGGCCAGATCCACCGCCTGCGCCAGCAGCCCTTCCATCTCGCTACGGGCGTCGCGCAGCTCGCGCAACAGGGTCGCGCGGATGTCGGCCAGCGGACGGCCGGCGAAATGGGTGTTCAGGTAGTTGGCGATCCGCTCCAGCTCCGAACGGTCGTAGACCCGGCGTGGCTCGATGACCCGGTTCTGCACGTCGTTGTCGGCAAACACCAGGATTGCCATCACCCGGCGCCCGTCCAACGGCACGAAGTCGATGTAGCGGAAGGCGAACTGCTCGCGTCGGGGCGCGCTCACCACCCCGACGAAATGGGTCATCGCCGACAGCAGTTCCGAGGCATTGCCCAGCAGCGCCTGGGTGCCCGCCCCGGCGGGCAGTTCGGCGCGCAGGCGGGTGATCTCGCCCTCGCCCAGCGACTTCACCTGGACCAGGCTGTCCACGAACACACGGTAGCCTTGGGCGGTGGGAATCCGTCCGGCCGAGGTATGCGGCGAGCTCAGCAGGCCCACTTCCTCCAGCTCGGCCAGGATGTTGCGGATGGTGGCCGGGCTCACGTCCAGCCCGGCCGAACGCGCCAGGGTCTGCGAACCGACCGGCTCGCCGTCGCGGATGTAACGGGAGATCAGCGCCCGCAGCAATTGGCGGGCACGGGGATCCAGCGGAGCGTCGGCGGATGCGGACATCATCGGCGAATAGATAGCCGCATCGCCCGGCGACCGCAAGCATTGAAGTGACTTCCGGCCCCTTGGCGACGGCCGGCCGGTGCGCGTCAATGGCCTTCCCGCACGCACCGATCCCGCCGCCATGGCCTATCTGCTGTTCAAGTTGCTGCACATCGTCGCCGTGGTGCTGTTCCTGGGCAACGTCACCACCGGCGTGTTCTGGGTGCGCCACGCCGCCCGTCACCGTTCCCCGCCGCACCTAGCCGAGGCGATGGCCGGGGTCATCCGCAGCGATCGGGTGTTCACCGTGCCGGCGGTGCTGGTGATCATCACCAGCGGCGGCCTGGCCGCCTGGCTGGGCGGTTGGCCACTGCTGCGCACCGGCTGGCTCGGCCTGGGCATCGGCCTGTTCGTGCTGTCCGGACTGGTGTTCGCCGCACTGGCGCCGCTGCAGCACCGCCTGCAGGTGCTGGCCGCGCGCGCCAATGCCCGCTGGGAGGATTGCCAGCCGCTGCTGCGCCGCTGGAACCGCATCGGCCTCGCCAGCCTGCTGCCGGCCTGGCTGGCGCTGGCGGCGATGGTATTGAAGCTGCCCGCGTAGTCCGTCGCGGCTCCTGCGACGGCGCGCCCCGATGCTGGCGCCGCGTGCCATGCGTGTCATGGCTGGCCCTTACAATACGAACATGCTCAGACACCTCGCGATCAAGGATTTCGCCGTCGTCCGCGCCACCGAACTGGAATTCGGCCCCGGCATGACCGTCATTTCCGGAGAAACCGGCGCCGGCAAGTCGCTGCTGGTGGATGCCCTGGGTTTCCTGTCCGGCCTGCGCGCCGACAGCGGCGTGGTCCGCCACGGCGCCGAACGCGCCGAACTGTCGGCCGAATTCGCCATCGAGGCCAATGCGCCGGCGCTGGCCTGGCTGCGCGAACAGGAACTGGACGACGGACTGGCCTGCCAGTTGCGCCGGGTGATCCGCGCCGACGGCGGTTCGCGCGCCTGGATCAACGGCCGCAGCGTGACCCTCGGGCAGTTGTCCGACCTGGCCGGGCGGCTGGTGGAAATCCACGGCCAGCACGAACACCAGGCGTTGATGGACAAGGCCAGCCAGCGCGACCTGCTGGACGGCCATGCCCGCAACGCGACCGAACGGCAGGCGGTGGCGGCCGCCGCCGACCGCTGGTCCGAACTGCTGCGGGAACGCGAGCATCTGTCCCGCCAGGGCGACGTGTCCGACCGCATCAACTACCTGGAGCACCAACTCGGCGAACTGGCGCGCGAGGACCTGGCCCCGGCCAGCATCGAAAACCTGCTCGCCGGACATCGCCGCCAGGCCCACGCCGCCGGCCTCATCCAGGCCTGCGAGGCGGCGCTGGCGCGGCTGGGCGACGACGAATCGCCGTCCCTGTCCCGGCAATTGCAACAGACCCGCGGCGAACTGGCGCGACTGGTGCAGCACGAGCCGCGCCTGGCCGAAATCGACGGCATGCTGGAAAGCGCGCACATCCAGATTGACGAGGCGCTCGGCCTGCTCGGCCAGGTCCGCGACGATCTCGACGCGGATCCGGAACAGTTCGAGGAACTGGAGCGCCGACTCGGCCGCATCCACGATCTGGCCCGCAAGCACCGCACCACGCCGGACGAACTGGCGCGCGTGCGCGACGCCATCGCCACCGAACTGGACAGCCTGCGCGGCGCCGGCGAACGCCTGCTCAGCCTCAACAAGGACATCGAGGCCGCCCGCGAAAGCTGGAAATCGGCCGCCGCCCGGCTCACCCGCAGCCGCCAGCGCGCCGCCCGCGAACTCGGCAAGACCACCACCGCGCTGATTGCCGAACTCGGCATGGGCGGCGGCCGCTTCGAAATCGCGTTGGAACCCAACGAAGGCGACCGTCCCGACCCGGCCGGTGCCGAGCGGGTCGAGTTCCTGGTCGCCGCCAATGCCGGTCAACCGCCCCGCCCGCTGCGCAAGGTCGCTTCCGGCGGCGAACTCTCGCGCATCTCGCTGGCGATCGAGGTCGCCGCGCTAGGCGTGGACGCGGTGCCGACCATGGTGTTCGACGAAGTGGACTCCGGTATCGGCGGCGCGGTCGCCGACATCGTCGGCAAGAAACTGCGCGCGCTCGGCGCCCAGCGGCAGGTGCTGTGCGTGACCCACCTGCCGCAGGTCGCCGCGCAGGGCCACGCCCACTACCGGGTCAGCAAGGCCCCGGTCGACGGCATGACCCAGAGCGCGGTCGAAGTACTGACCGCCCGCCAGCGCGAGGAAGAGCTGGCGCGCATGCTGGGCGGCGTCGAGGTCAGCAAGGAAGCCCACGCCGCGGCCAAGCGGTTGCTGGCCGACGTCGCGGGCTGAGGCGTCCGATCGCGCGCCTTTTTCGGGTTTCCCGGTTTCGGTCGGGAAACCCGTGAAAGGTGGGAAGGGCTCGCGGCCGGGAGGCCGCTCCTACCGAGGCTTGAGGGCGTTGCGGGGTTCAGCGCTTCTTGCGCACGTACAGGACCAGCGAGTGTTCTTCCAGCAGGTAGCCGTGCTTGGCCGCGATTTCGCGCTGCAGCTTCTCGATTTCCGGGCTTTCGAATTCGATGATCTTGCCGGTGTCCACGTCCACCATGTGGTCGTGGTGGCCACCTCGGTCCAGTTCGTAGACGGCCTGGCCGCCCTCGAAGTTGTGCTTCAGCACCAGGCCGGCGGCCTCGAACTGGGTCAGCACGCGGTACACCGTGGCCAGGCCAATCTCGTCGCCGTGTTCCAGCAACTGGCGATAGATGTCTTCGGCGCTCAGGTGATGCTGCGAGGTTTTCTGCTCCAGCAGTTCCAGGATGCGCATCCGCGGGTGGGTGACCTTGAGGCCAACCTTGCGAAGTTCTTGGGATTCCATATCGGCGTCTCCGTTCATAACCGGTTTAGCGCCGGCTGCCTGAAGCTGGGTTGCGGCGGTCGCCGGAAGTGTATCATCGGCATGTTTTCCACCTGTAGCCGTCCCATGCGCAAACTCCTGCTGGTCGCCGCCCTCGCCTCCCTGACTGCCGGCTGCGGCATCCTCTACAAGCAGCCGATCTACCAGGGCAACCTGCTGGACAAGGCCGCGGTGGATCAATTGCAGGTGGGCCAGAGCAAGCAGCAGGTGCAGGCGCTGATCGGCAGCCCGTCCATCGCCGATCCCTTCCACTCCCAGCGCTGGGACTACGCGGCCAGCGAGCGCACCAACCGCCGCGGCACCACCGAGGTCAAGACGCTGACCCTGCACTTCCAGGGCGACACGCTGGCCAGCTGGGAAGGCGAATATTTCCCCGAAAACGACCTGCAGCTGGCTTCGGACGTGCGCAAGTTCGGTCCCAACCTGGCCAAGGACAAGAAGAAGGGCGGCCGCGGCGGCCGCTGAGCCGTTTCGGCGCTAGTCCTTGCGGGCGCGGCGTCGCCGCGCTTCCTTGGGGTCCACCGTCAGGGGCCTCAGCAGTTCCACCCGATCCCCCTCGTGCAGGGCCGTCTCGGCCCGCGCCACCACGCCGTGGATGGCATAGCCGGTGATGTCCGGGTCGCCGGCGAATCCGGCCAGCCGCACCGCGTCGGCCAGCAGCGCGCCGTCCGGCAATTCCACCGTCACCGTGTCGAAACGGCGCGGCCAGGCGCGAATGACCTCGACCTTCATCTCACTCGCCGCGGTCGGCCACGCGCACGAAGTCGTCCACCATGCGGTCGGCCAGTCCCTGGAAACCCAGGGTCAACGCCGGCAGCAGCAGGCGGCTGGACGGTTCGAATTCCAGGGTCAGGCTGACCTTGCAGGCGCTTTCGTCCAGCGCGTGGAATTCCCACTGCCCGTGCAGCTTGCGGAACGGCCCGTCGACCAGCTTCATGTCGATGCGGTGCGGACGGTCCAGTGTGTTCTCGGTGGTGAACCAGGTGCTCAGCGAACCCAGCCCCAGGTCCAGCCGTGCCACCAGCCGCTGCTCGCCGGTCTCGATGATTTCGGCGCCGCGGCACCAGTCGAAGCGGCGGGGATAGGCGGGGATATCGTTGACCAGGTCGAACATGCGGCTGGCGGCGTGTTCGACCAGGGCGCTGCGGCGGATGGTTTGCATTTGACTCGCTTGTGGTTCCGCCTTCGGCGACAATAAACGGATGGGCAAGAAACCGGACAAGAATAAAGCAACTGGCACCATCGCGTTGAACAAGCGCGCCCGCCACGAGTACCACCTGGAGGAACGCCTCGAGGCGGGACTGGCGTTGCAGGGCTGGGAGCTCAAGGCCATCCGCGCCGGCCGGGCCAACATCACCGAGGCCTACGCGACGATCCGCCATGGCGAGATTTTCCTGTTCGGTTCGCAGATCACCCCGCTGATCCAGGCGTCCACCCACGTGGTCGCCGACGACCGCCGCACCCGCAAGATGCTGCTGCACCGGCGTGAAATCGACCGCCTGATCGGCAAGGTCGAGCGCGACGGCTACACCCTGGTGCCCACTTCGCTCTACTGGAAGGGCAACAAGGTCAAGGCCGAAATCGCCCTGGCCAAGGGCAAGCAGACCCACGACAAGCGCGCCGCCAGCAAGGAACGCGACTGGGCCCGCGAAAAATCGCGGGTGATGCGCCAGCACAACCGCGACGCCTGATTACCCTTTTCCTGCCGTAGGAGCGACGTAAGTCGCGACCGTGCGAACAGAACCCCCAGCCACAAACCTCATGAACGGATCGCGCCCCGGTCAGGACATGTCGGCCCGGAATCCCGGTCGCGACTCACGTCGCTTCTACAGAGGTGGCACGACGCCCCTCACCCCGCTAACCGCCGGTTGACCGCTCCGGCCCCGCGACCTTGTAAGCCCCCGTCCCCGCCCCTACACTGTCGCGGTCAGGAAACATTCTGGCTCCCGGGGGTGCACTGGCTTCGACGGGGGTTGCGAAGTTACCTGGTGCATGCCGAGGGGGCAGCTTTCCTCGTTAATCCAGCGGCAAAACTCTAGTTGCCAACGACGACAACTACGCTCTCGCCGCTTAAGGCGTAAGCCCCGAAACTGCTTGTGTCCGTGCTCGCAGCGTAGGGTCATTATCACGGAATCGCCGGGGGCCGCTGCCTGTCAGCTCCCGGTCAACCTCTAACAGGCTGGTCCTGGGGTGCGCTTTGCCCACCGTGCTGCCACAGGACGAGACTTAACGGCGGGATAAGCATGTAGTACCGGGGATGGAGTGCCTTCGGACGGCGGTTCAATTCCGCCCACCTCCACCATTCACAGGAAAAGGCCCGCTTCGGCGGGCTTTTTCTTTTCCGTCCAGGAGCGGCTAGTGATCGGCCCGCGCCTGGCCGTGTCCCCGACGCTGGCGCGCGTCCTTCGCCTTCTGCGCCATCGCTTCGTAGTGCTCGCGCAGGCGTTCCAGTTCGGATTCTTCCAGTTCTTCCAGATCCAGTAGCTCGTTGTTCGCGCGCGAGGTCACGTGGATGAGTTCATCCAGCTTGATCTGCATCGCCTGGGTGTCGCGGTTCTGGGTGTTCTGGATCAGGAACACCATCAGGAAGGTGATGATGGTGGTGCCGGTGTTGATCACCAGTTGCCAGGTATCGCTGAAGCCGAACAAGGGGCCGCTGATTGCCCAGGCGATGACTACCGCCAATGCCAGCCCGAAACACGCCGGCCGACCGGTGAATGTGGACGCCTGCTTGGCCAGGCGGGTGAAAGCGGAAGGTTTATTGTTCATGGCCAGATCCCGTTTGCCCGATTGGAGCGGGACTGTGAACGCCCGTGCATGTTCGCGTGGTGAAGGCCACCAGATCACGCCGGATGTGGCCGAAGCGTTGTCAGGGCGACTTCATTGGTGACGAGAGCGAACAAGCGATTCCCGCCCGTTCCTGCTTCCGCGTAGCCCGGCCGGCGTCGCGTCCGGCGATCAATTTTGTGCAGGAAGGTCTCCCAGGAGGTATAAGCTCCCCCGGAATCATGCTCGACGGGTATCGCTCATGACCGACGACGCTCGAAAGTTGCCGGGTCCATCAATCGAACTGCAGCCATGAATGGAATTCCGCTCGCCCTTTCCCTGCTGCTCCTGGCAATGCCGCTTCCGTCTGCCTGGGCGCAGGCGATATCGAAGCAGGCCGCCGTCGCCTTGGCGGAAAAATTCGTGCGCGAGAACGGATATACGGACGCTGCGCCGGAACACATCAAGCAACATCTCGATTTCGAATCAATCGAACGGGCAGACAGCCGGAATGAGCTCCTGAAGCAGCGCCGCGGCACACTGCTACCGAAGGCCATTGGTGCCAAGCGGGGAGCAAGACGAGACGCCGATGGCTGGAGTATCGCCTTTGATTTTACTTCCAGGATACCTGCGGGCCGTGGCATATGCCGCGTCGTGACGATGAGCCAGGATGGCTCCGACATCCGTGTTTCGCCGTTGGCAACCGGGGCAGGAACATCCCTTGCCAGGGCGGACGGCAAGCGGCTTCTACGCCGATTCCAGACCGGGAATGCGCCGGACTGCCGTACCGCGGACCGCCCTGGCCGCCAGTAATCCCACCCCGTATATCAACAGCGGCGCGGCCCAGCTCAACCACAGCAACGTCGGAATCATCACCATCGGCGAGGCGAGTTCCATCATGCCGGGAATCCGGATCAATGCACGGAAGGTGATGGGCGCCAGCGTGACCAGGTAGCAGCCGATCATCCATCGCCGGTGCACGTCCACCTGTCCGCGACGGATGGCGCGATAGCCCATGAAGGCGGTGGCCAGCCAGGCCAGCGCGGTGGCGCCGAATGCGGTGCGGATTGCGTCCGGCGCCGGGCTGGTGAGGATCAGGCCCACCGCGCCCACGCAGGCGATCAACATGCCCAGCAGGAAAGTCCGGCCGATCCAGCGATGCAGCCGCGGCCAGGTCCGACGAATCCGCGGCACGAACTGCAGCGCACCGAGCAGTACCGTCAGCGCGCCACCACCGATATGCGTCCACAGCCACTCGCGCCGGGTCCAGAACATGCCATAGCTGCCGGCATTCAGTTGGGTGTACTTCTGGTAGGCGATGGAGAGGAACTCGAAGGCCGCGAGTGAGACCATCAACCACGCCAGGGCCCATGCCGTGTTTCGTGCAAGCGCCGGCCACACACGGGAAGAAGTTCGTTCCAGGTTCGGCTGCGTCATTTCATCGCCATCCGCGGGTGAGCGGCTGAGCCTACCTGAGCGCGGGAGCGCCGATAAGTGGCCTGTTCATAGATGAACCACGCCTTCCCTTGCCGGTCAGGCAGGCCAGGACGTGGAGCCAGGCCTTCCCTCCATGCCACTGGGATCGGCCGACAGCAGATCCTCGTGCAGCATGAAGACGTCGTTGCCGTCGACGCCGGGGTCGCCGATGGCGTAGAGCGTCGAGAACACCGCCTCGTAGGCCGTGTTCCGCATCAGCAGGCAGATGTCCCGGGGATCGGCTCCGAGAGCAAGCAGGCGCTCGAGGGCCGGTCCGCTGTCGGCCAGCGGCTCATCCGGGCGCTGTTTGGCATGGGCGATCACCTGGGCCAAACCATCCGGCCTGAGCTGGATGTTGATTACCTCGGCCCAGAGGTGTGCCAGGAGTTCTTCGCGAGTGGACATGATGTTCCTGTGGTTCGTAGATGGGTTCGCACCGGGCCATGGGGATCGGGCATGCGGTTCATCGGTATTGGTTCTGCCGCGAAGAGCCAATCCCCCTCGGTCCCCCTTCTTCGAAGGGGGAGGCAGGGCCGAGGCAAGTCGAATGAGCGGAAATAGTGATGGGGGATGCGAGCGCGAAGCCGCGATACCCATGTCTGCATGACGGTCGATCCGCGCAGATACTCACATCCACCCTACTCGCCCTTGATCTCCCCGCGCAGTTGCGCGAGCAATCGGCGCAGTCCATGGATCTGGTCGATGAGATGCAGGGCTACGTCGATGCCTTCCTCGTTCACGCCCAGATCGTCGGAAAGGTCGCGTACCAGATAGGCGCGGGCGACGTCGATTTCGGTCAGTTCGACGCGGCTGGCGGTTCGCGCGGGCGTGATCCAGGCCTTCTCGATCCACACGGTCAGCGTTTCGCGGCGGATGCCGGATTGGCTCAGGAATTCTTCCAGATCGATGTTCATGCCGACGGTTCCTCGCGGGGATGATGGCCCTGCCCTGCGTGCCATCCGGAGACGAAGTCCTTCAGTTCGGGATCGCCGCCCTTGGGCAGCACGATGCGCAGGCGGACGTACTCGTCGCCACGCCCGCCGCCCCGGCGCGGCATGCCGTGGCCCTTCACCCGCAGCCGGCTGCTGCCGTCGGAACCCGGCGGCACGGTCAGATCGACGTGTCCGGTCGGCGTGGGCACGCGGATCGGTCCGCCCAGCACCGCTTCGCGCAACGAGATGGGCACTTCCAGGCCAAGATCCTCGCCGTCCTGGCTGAAGCGGGGATCCGGCATCACGTCCAGTTCGATCAGCGCGTCGCCCGGCCGGCCCTGCTCGCCGCCGGGCGCACCCTTGCCGCGCAACCGCAAAGTCTGCCCCGGTACGATCCCGGCAGGCACGGTGACGTCCAGGGTATCGCCGGTGGGCAGCGTCAGCCGGGTCCGGGTGCCGTTGATGGCGTCGGCCAGGCTGATCGGCAGGCGGTAGTGCATGTCCTGTCCGCGCCGGTGCGCGCGCGCCTGCGCGCTGCGCCGGAGCAGTTCGGCGAACGGGTCATCGCCTTCGGTGAAATCCGCGTAGGCGGCATGGTCGGTGTCGTTGCCGTAGGCATGGCCGTGATCGGCGCCTGCATAGTCGCGATAGTAGCGATGCTGCGGCCGCTCGGCGCCGGTTTCGTCGATCTCGCCGGCGTCGTAGCGCTTGCGCTGCTCCGCGTCCCCGAGCAGGCGGTAGGCGACGGCGACGTCCTTGAAGCGCTCCTCGGCCGCCTTGTCGCCGGGATTGAGGTCCGGGTGCAGCTTGCGCGCCAGCCGCCGGTAGGCCTTCTTGATCTCGTCGGCCGAAGCGCTCGCCGGGACGCCCAGGATCTCGTAGGGATTGCTCACGCGCCGGCCTCCGCTTGCGCCGCCGCCGGCGCATCCATCGCGATCACCCGCACCGGTATCGACTTGGCCGCCGGCGTGCCGCTGATGCGGTCGTGATAATCCAGCGGCAGCAACGGATTCAGTTCCGGGTAGTAGCCGGCCACCGAGCCGCGCGGCATCGGATAGTCGAGCACCGTCAGCCCCTCGACGCGGCGCTGCCGGCCATCGGTGCTGAAGGTTTCCAGCGCGACCTGCTGTTCCGGCCGCAGCCCGCGCTCGCGGCGGTCCTCATCGTTCATGAACAGGACCATGCGATCGTTGTACACGCCGCGGTAGCGATCGTTGTAGCTGTAAATGGTGGTGTTGAACTGGTCGTGCGAACGCACGGTGGCCAATCGCAGCATCGACGGATCCGCGACCGGGTCATTCACTTCCAGGCCCGGCAGCGGCAGGAAGTTGGCCTTGCCATTGGGCGTGAGCCAGACCCGCCGGCGTGGCGCGACATCCAGATGGAAGCCCTTCGGGGCGCGGATGCGCTCGACGAAGCCGGCATACAACGCCGGATAGACATCGGCGATGCGCGCGCGGACGAGATCGTAATCCACCGCATAGTCGGCCCAGGGAATCCGGCTGTCCGGCAGCGTCGCCATCGCCATCCGGCAGACGATCTCCACCTCCGGCAACAATTGCGGACTGGCCGGTTCCAGCACCCCGCGCGAGGCGGTGACGTTGGACATCGAGTCCTCGATGGTGACGAACTGCTCGCCGGCGGCGGTCTGGATGCGTTCCGAGCGCGCGACCACCGGCAGGATCAGCGCCTCCCTGCCGTGCACCAGATGACCGCGGTTCAACTTGGTGGTGATGCCCACGGTGAGGTCGAGCTTGCGCATGGCCGCATACGCCTGTTCGGTGTCGGGCACGGCACGCACGAAGTTGCCGCCCAGGCCGATGAACACCTTGGCGGTGCCATCCATCATCGCGGCGATGGACTCGACGGTGTGGTGGCCGTGCGCGCGCGGCGGTTCGAAACCGAACACCTCGCCCACCCGGTCCAGATACGCCGCCGATGGCTTTTCGTCGATGCCGACGGTGCGATCGCCCTGCACGTTGGAGTGGCCGCGAATCGGCGAAATCCCCGCGCCGCGCCGGCCGAAATTGCCGCGCAGGAACAGCAGGTTGGCGACCTGCTGGACCAGCCGCGAGCCTTGCTGGTGCTGGGTGAGTCCCATGCCGTAGCAGATGATGGTGGCGCTGGAGCGGATGTAGATTTCCGCGCAACGGCGAATCTGTTCCTCCGCCACGCCGGACACCCGCACGATGTCCGCCCAGTCCAGGGACAGGATTTCCTCGCGGACCGCTTCCAGGCCCGTCGTGTGCTCGCGCAGGAACTCGTGATCCAGCACCGGCTCGCCCGCCGCCTCGCGTTCGAACAGCACCTTCATCATGCCCTTGAGCAGCGCCAGGTCGCCGCCGATGCGGACATGCACGAACTCGCTGGAGATCTCCGTCGATCCGAACGTCGCCATCTGCACCACGTCCTGCGGTTCGGTGAACCGGATCAGGGCGCGCTCGGGCATCGGGTTGACCGCGACGATGGGAATGCCGCGTTTCCGCGCCTCGACCAGGTGGGTCATCATCCGCGGCGAGTTGGTGCCGGTGTTCTGGCCGATTACGAAGATCGCCTCGGCGTGCTCGAAATCCTCCAGCACCACCGTGCCCTTGCCCACCCCGATGGCCGGCGGCAAGCCGCGGCTGGTCGGCTCGTGGCACATGTTGGAACAGTCGGGAAAATTGTTGGTGCCGAACTGGCGGACGAAGATCGCGTACAGGAACGCCGCCTCGTTCGGCGTGCGCCCTGACGTGTAGAACTCGGCTTCGTGCGGGCTCTTCAGCCCCCGCAGATGGCGCCCGATGATCTCGAAGGCGGTGTCCCAGTCGCAGGGTACGTAGTGATCCGTGGCGGCGTCGTAGCGCATGGGCTCGGTCAGCCGGCCCTGCATCTCCAGCCAGTAGTCCGACTGTTCCATCAATTCGGACACGCTGTGCCGGGCGAAGAACTCGCGGGTCACCCGCGCCTGGGTCGCCTCGAAGGCCAGCGCCTTCACGCCGTTCTCGCAGAACTCCAGCTTCTTGGTGCAGTCGGCGTCCGGAAACGCGCAACTCGGGCACTTGAAGCCGCCGGGCTGGTTCATCGCCAGCAGCGCGCGCGAGCCCTTGCTGACCACGCTCTGTTCCAGCAGCACCTTGGCGGTCGCGGCGGCCGCGCCCCAGCCGCCCGCCGGCTGGTGGTAGGGCTTGTAGCGGGGAGGTTTCTGCGCGCTCATGACCCGATACCTCCATATGCGAACCGTCGCGGCCAGTTAAGCACTTTACGCCGTCCCGCTCCACCTCGCCGCGATGAAACGGATGAGCTACGCTGCGACGGTTCGTCCGCGGCCGGTTGTTCCCTCCGGTGGCCGGCGAACGAAATGGAAATTGCCAGCCAGCGGAAATGAAACGCCATGCCCGAACGCGGTGACGCCCCGCCTTCCGCCACCTCCGGGTGGGTGGATCGGCATGTCCTGCGTCGCCAGGGCGATGCCACCGAGGCGGTGCTGGATCGGCTTGCCGAGGAAATGCCGGTGGCCATGCGCTACAACGGCCGGCCGTTCGCGGTGATGATGGCGTCGCCCTGCGATCTGGACGATTTCGCGCTGGGGTTCTCGCTGAGCGAGGGCCTGATTACCGCGCCCGGACAACTGCTGGGCGTCCGCACGCACTGGCAGCTGGAAGGCATCGAGCTGGCAATGACCGTCGCCGACGGCGCGCCCGCCGCGACCCTGGACGAAGGCGATTCACGCTGGCTGCCCGGCCGTGGCGGCTGCGGCCTGTGCGGAACGCGCCAGTTGGAGGATGTGCTGCGTCCCGCCGCCCCGATCACGCACACGCCCAGCTTCACCGTCGAGGCGTTGCGGCGGGCACTGGCGGCGCTCGACGCGCACCAGCCCATGAACGCCGCCACCGGCTCCACCCACGCCGCCGCCTGGGCCGGCGCCGGAGGCGACATCCTGCGGGTGCGCGAGGATGTCGGCCGGCACAATGCACTGGACAAGCTGATCGGCGCGATGACGCGCGCCGGCGATGATCCGGCGACCGGCATGTTGGTGATCTCCAGCCGCGCCAGCTACGAGATGGTGACCAAGGCCGCCCGCGCCGGCATCGGCTTCATTGCCGCCGTGTCCGCGCCCACGGCGCTGGCGATCGAACTGGCACGCGGGGCCAACGTGTGCCTGATCGGTTTCGCGCGCGGCGACGGCTGCAATCTCTACACCTTTCCCGAACGCCTCGTGGCCTCGCCGTGAGCCTGTTCCTTCTCTTTCCGCAGGAGATGTCGTGCAACCCATCCTGGCCCAGCCCGTCACCGCGCCGCTGACGCGCGCCGCGATTTTCCTGGTCGTCACCCTGGCGCGCGGAGACGCGCCGGCGCAGGCCTGCCGCGCCCTGTGCGCCGATCTTGGCGGGCTGGTACGCGCCATCGGCTCCCGCGTGCCCGACGCGGCGCTGTCGTGCGTGCTGGGAATCGGCTCGGACGCCTGGGACGGACTGTTCGGCGCGCCGCGTCCGCGCGAACTGCATCCGTTCCGCGAGATCAACGGCCGGCACCACGCCGTCGCCACGCCCGGCGACCTGCTGTTCCACATCCGCGCCGCCCGCCAGGATCTGTGCTTCGAACTGGCCACCCACATCATGCGGCGGCTGGGCGACGCGGTGACCGGCGCGGACGAGGTCCACGGCTTCACCTATTTCGACAACCGGGATCTGATCGGCTTCGTCGATGGCACCGAGAATCCGGTCGGCCAGGCGGCGCTGGATGCCACCCTGGTCGGCGCCGAGGATCCCGTCTTCGCCGGCGGCAGCTACGTCATCGTGCAGAAGTACCTGCATGACCTGCGCAGCTGGAACGCGGTGCCCGAAGCCGAGCAGGAAAAAATCGTCGGCCGCAGCAAGCAGTCGAACATCGAACTGGACGACGCGACCAAGCCCAGCTACGCCCACAACGCGCTGACCTCGCTGGTCGAGGATGGCCGCGAACTGGAAATCCTGCGCGACAACATGTCCTTCGGCGACGCCGCCAAGGGCGAATTTGGCACTTACTTCATCGGCTACGCCTGCTCTCCCTCGCGCATCGAGAAGATGCTGGAGAACATGTTCATCGGCAACCCGCCCGGCAACTACGATCGCCTGCTGGATTTCAGCACCGCGGTGACCGGCGCGCTGTTCTTCGTGCCTTCGGCGGAATTCCTGGAGAAAGCGGCGGGAGCGGATTGAGCGCGGGAGGACGCCTCACTCGTACCTGCGATCCTCTGTCCCCACCCGCGGCGTCACGCACAGCATCCGGCCCGGCGACAGCACCTGCAGGCGGTGCCAGTTGTCTTTCGGTATGACGCAGGCGTCGGGCGCGATCACCCTGGCCGTGGTTTCTTCCCCGCCTTCCGGGGCCAGCGTCACCGCGATTCCGCCTTCCAGCACGTAGAGGATCTTGTCGCCCCCGGGATGGCGTTCCCAGAACCGCGCGTCCACCGACGGCTCATCAACGATATCGATCAACGCCACCATCCATTCGGATGTCGCCTCGCTCAGCCTGGCCAGCGGGATATCGGACGCGCGGCGGGTATCGTCGAAACCGACCACGCGTTCCTGTGGATCAAACGTCAGCATGGTTTGTGCGCCTGATGAAAGCATGCATAGAATGTGAGTCATCGCTCGCCTTGTCTACTCGCTTTTCCGTCGACCGCCATGGCCCGCAAACCCGCCACGAAACCACGCAAAACCGCCAGCCAGGAACGTTCCCGCGCCACCGTGGACGCGCTGCTGGAAGCCACCGCTCGCATTCTGGTCAAGGAAGGCTACGACCGCGCCAGCACCAATCGCATCGCCCAGGCGGCCGGCGTGAGCATCGGTTCGCTGTACCAGTACTACCCGAGCAAGGAAGCGCTGGTCGCAGGCGTGATCGGCCAGCACATGCAGGAGATGATGCAGCGCATCCGCGACGCATTGGCCCGGGTGGCGCAGGAGCCATTGGATCTGGCCACCCGCGAACTGGTGCGGGTGATGATCGACGCGCATCGCATCAATCCCCGCCTGCACCGGGTGCTGGTCGAACAGACCCCGCGGGTGGGACTGCTGGAGAACATCGAGGCCATCGATCGTGAGGTCTACGCGCTCATCCGCCTGTACCTGGAAAGCCACCGCGAGGAGCTGCGGGTGCAGGATCTGGACACGGCGACCTTCATCGCCGTGTCCACGGTGGAAGCACTGACCCACGCGGCGGTGGTGCTGCGGCCGGAAATGGTGTCCGGCGATCGCGCGGACGCCTACATCGACGAGGTCACCGCACTGCTGGTGCGCTACCTGCGCAAGGCCTGAGCCTCATCCCCGCCGCGCCGGCAGGACGCGCGGGTTGCGCAGGATGGCGGCCGAAATCAGCGAGACCAGCACGCCGACCGGGAAAATTTCAATGAACGTCATCGGCAGCCGGAACAGCGGATTGGCGTACTGCGCCTTGAACGTCTCCATGTCGGCGGCCAGTCTGGCCAGTGCTTCGGGACTGGCGCCCTTGGCCTTCTGCGCCTCGATCATCGCCCTGGCATAGGTGTCGGCGAAGTCCAGGCCGCTGATCGCCAGCGCCGCCTCCCAGGACAGCATGTAGATCAGGCTGGCGATGAAGCTCACGCCCAGGCCCAGGCCGAACGCCGGCCAGAACCGGATCACCCCGCCCAGTTCGCGATCCCGGTGGCGCTTGATGGCCAGGAACACCAGGCTCAGCGCCACCAGCATGGTCAGGTAGCCGATCGCCATGCTGTAGCCGGACGGAATGGCGTCCTGCACGGTCAGCACGATGAGGGACAGGACGCCGCCGGCAATCAGGCCGGCGAGCAGGCCATAGGACAGGATTCTGCGCAGCATGGGACACCTCTCGGGTCGGGAATGGCGGCGTCATTGGGCGGCCCGGCCCGGCGTGCGGCAATCGGCCAAACGGGTGATTCGGCCCGTTTCCGCCCAAGGATGGCATGCGATCCACCTGTTCAGGGAACCAGCCCCAGTTCGCGCGCGCGCCGCACCGCCTCGGTACGCCGGCGCGCACCCAGCTTTTCGTACAGCCGGGCCACGTGGGTCTTCACCGTGCTGGGCGCGATGTGCAGCTCGCGGGCGATTTCCTTGTTGGAGCGTCCCGCCGCAAGTTCCAGCAGCACCGCCCGTTCGCGATCGCTGATGCCCAGGCTGTCCTGCGCCCGCGGGTTGCCGTCGAAGGCCGGCGGGCGATGGCGGCCAGCGAACAGGCGGGCGCCGACGAACACCCCCAGCGCGAGGAAGGCCAGCGCGATCAGGCCAATGTAGAAGTCATCCCAATGGGTGCGCGCCAGCCGCTGGTAATCCAGCCATTGCAGGCCGATCGCCGCCAGCGCCAGCGCCACGCCGTACACGGCGGTCCGCTTCCAGTTTCGGGATGGCATCCGGGCGTGTCGGCGGCTCATGCCGGCGGATTGTCCGGCAATGCCGGCCCTGGTGAAAGGCGCCGCAGGGACTAGGGCCGGACCCGGAACACCGCGCTGATGCGCGGCGCCTGCGGGCGGCGGGTCTTGGGAATGCCGTGTTCGTGGGTGAGCTGGGAGGCGTGGCTCATGCTGAGCAGGCTACCCGGCAACAGATCGATGGCGATGGCCTTGTGCCCCTCGCCCTTGCGCTTGATCAGCATGCGGCGCGGCGCGCCCAGCGAGACCAGGGTGATCGGATGGCCTTCGCGCAGGATGTGCAGCTTGTCGCTGTGCATGGCGACGCTGTCGTGACCGTCGCGGTAGAGGTTCATGCCCACCCGGCTGTAGGGCGCGGGCACCACGGCCTGCACCCGCGCCAGCATCTCGGCCAGCGGCAGGTCCTCGGGCAAGGCGTTGAGATCATAGCTGGCGAGCAGGCGTGGTACGTCCACCACCTTCTCGTACATGGGCCGTTGCAGGTGGGTCCAGTTGGCACCCGCCTGCAGGGCCTGGAACCACCGCCACGCCCGTGCCTCGTCGATGAAATCCGGCCAGTAGCGGATGCCGCCCTGGGCATCGTCGACCAATTGCTGCATGGGGCAGGCAAACAGATCCATCTCAGTGGAAGTCCCGCGAGGGGGTGACCAGGTCGCCCAGCCAGTCGCTCATGTCGCGCAACTGGGCGGCGATGAGGTGCTGCACGCCGTCCACGTGCTCCCAGCGTCCGCGCACCGACAGCAGGCGCGCGCCCAGCAGGGCCTTGCGCTGGCGCGCAGCCAGGTGCGGCCAGACCACCACGTTGACCACACCGTGCTCGTCTTCCAGGGTCACGAAGATGACCCCGCTGGCGGTGCCCGGCCGCTGCCGCTGGGTGACGATGCCGGCGGCATGCACGCCACGCCCGTGCGGCATGTCCTGCAACTGGCGCGAATCCAGTACCCGCTCGCCCTGCAACCGTGGACGCAGCAGCGCCAGCGGATGCGTGCGCAGGGTCAGTCCCAGCGCGCGGTAATCCGACAGCACGTCCTCGCCGGTGCGCGGCGCCGGCAGCGCGATGGCGTCCTCGTCCGGGCTGCCGGGCAGCAGCGGCCGCTGGCGCTCGATGCCGGCCACCGCCCAGCGCGCGGCGTGGCGGTTTCCGGCCAGCGCTTCCAGCGCGCCGGCTTCGGCCAGCGCATGCCGGGCCTTTTCATCCAGCCGCGCGCGCAGGCACAGATCGCGCACGTCGCGGAACGGCTGGCGCGTGCGGGCGGCGACGATCGCATTCGCCATCGCCTCCGACAATCCGCTGATCTGGCGCATGCCCAGCCGGATCGCCGGCTGGCCGGCGTCATCCTCGTCGCCCATGCGGAAACGCCCGCCTTCCAGCGTGCAGTCCCAGTCGCTGTGCAGCACGTCGACCGGCCGCACCTCGACCGGCAGGCGCCCGCCCCGCCCGCGCCGCGCGTCCTGCACGATCTGGCTGGGCGAATAGAAGCCCATCGGTTGCGCGTTGAGCAGCGCGCAGGTGAAGGCGGCCGGCTCGTGCCGCTTCAGCCAGCTGCTGATGTAGACCAGCTTGGCGAACGAGGCCGCGTGGCTCTGCGGGAAGCCGTAGGAACCGAAGCCCTTGATCTGTTCGAAGATCTGGTCGATGAATTCGGAGGAGTAGTTCTTGCCCTCCATCAGCTCGCGGATGCGTGCCCGATGCGGCTCCATGTCGCCGCCGCGTCCCCACGCCGCCATCGAACGGCGCAGCCCGTCGGCTTCGGCTTCCGTGTAACCGGCGTGGATCACCAGTTCCATCACCTGTTCCTGGAACAACGGAATGCCCAAGGTATCTTTGAGAATTTCCTTGATGCCTTCGGAGGGATAGACCACCGGGTCTTTACCCTGCCGTCGCCGCAGGTAGGGATGCACCATGCCACCCTGAATCGGACCCGGGCGAACGATGGCGACTTCGATCACCAGATCGTAGAACCACTTCGGCTTCAACCGCGGCAGCATGCTCATCTGCGCGCGCGATTCGATCTGGAAAACGCCAACCGTGTCTGCGGCCTGGATGAGGTCGTAGGTTCCGGCGTCATCGCCAGGTATCCGGGCCAAGTCAATGACGCAACCACGATGTTCCTCGATCAGCTTCACCGCCTTCTGGATGCAGGTCAGCATGCCCAGCGCCAGGCAGTCGACCTTGAGCAGCTTCATGGTTTCCAGATCGTCCTTGTCCCACTGGATGATGGTGCGGTCGTCCATGGCCGCGTTCTCCACCGGCACCACCGTGGACAGCGGCGCGTCGCTGATCACGAATCCGCCGACGTGCTGGGAAAGATGGCGCGGATGCCCGCGCAGCATCGCGGTCACCGCCAGCACCCGCGCGATCAGCGGATTGTCCGGGTCGAAACCGGCCTCGCGCAGGCGCTGCTCCATCGGCGTTTCGCCGTTTCCCCAGCCGTAGCAGTCGGCCAGCAATGCAATCTGATCCGGCGGCAGGCCGAACACCTTGGCGACATCGCGCACCGCGCTTTTGCCGCGATAGCGGATCACCGTGGCGGCGATGGCCGCGCGCTCGCGACCATACTTGTTGTAGACGTACTGGAGCACCTCCTCGCGCCGCGCGTGCTCGAAGTCCACGTCGATGTCCGGCGGCTCGTCGCGGTTATCCGACAGGAATCGCGCCATCAGCAGGCGGGTCTCGTCGGGATTGACCACGGTGATGCCCAGCGCGAAGCAGACCGCCGAATTGGCCGAGGAGCCGCGTCCCTGGCAGAGGATGTCCTGCGATTTGGCGAAACGGACAATGTCCTCGACGGTCAGGAAGAACGCTTCGTATTTCTTCTTTTCGATGAGCGCCAGTTCGCCCTCGATCTGCCGCCTGACCTTGTCGGGCACGCCGCCTGGCCAGCGCTCATGCATGCCGCGTTCGGTCAGTTCACGCAGCCAGGTGGTCGGCGTGTGGCCTTTCGGCACCAGTTCAACGGGATAGCGGTATTCCAGTTGGTCCAGATGGAAGGTGCAGCGCCGCGCCAGTTGAACCGCCGCCTCTAGCAAGGCCGCCGGATAGATGTTGCCCAGCGCGCGCCGCGTGCGCAGATGGCGTTCGCCGTTGCGGAACAGATGCTCGCCGCATTCGCCCAGCGGCAGGCCCTGGCGGATCGCGGTCATGGTGTCCTGCAGGACGCGCCGGCGGCGCACGTCCATGTGCACGTCGCCGGCGGCCACCGGCGTCATGCCCTGCTCCACCGCCAATGCCAGCAGCTGTTGCAGGCGGGCATCGTCGTCCTCGTCGCGGTGCAGTTCCACCGCCAGGAAGGCGCGCTCGCCGAATACCCGTTGCAGCCACTTTCCCTGTTCCGGTTCCGGCGCGCGCGCCGGCAGCCACAGCGCGAACAGGCCGCACGCCCCTTCGGCCAGCACCGTTTCCACGTCCTGGCGGGTAAGCCGGTAGCGTCCCTTGGTGGTGGCGCGCCGGCCTACGGTGATCAGCCGGCACAGCTGCGTGTAGCCGCGATGGTTTTCCACCAGCAGCACCAGCCGCAGGCCGTCCAGTAGTTGGAACTCGCTGCCCACCACCAGGTCCAGTTGCGTCGCACGCGAGGCTTCCAGCGCGCGCACGATGCCGGCCAGCGAGCATTCGTCGGTGATCGCCAGCGCCTCGTAGCCGCAGAGCTTGGCCCGTGCGAACAATTCCTCCGCGCTGGCCGCGCCGCGCAGGAAGGAGAAATCCGACAGGCAGTGCAGTTCGGCATAGGCCGGCAGATCGTCGGCGACGACGGTGTCGTCGTTGGCCGCCGCCAGTCCCAGCCGCTGCGCGACTTCCCAGGCGCGCGGCGGGCGGCCGCCGGGCGAGTCGGTATCGCGTTCCTGTTCGCGGCTCATGCGAACCACCCGTGCAGCATCCAGTGTTCCCGCTCGCCCGGCGGCGCGAACGCCCAGGCGCGTTGACCCTGCGAGGTTTCCAGCACGTAGTAGTCGCGCCGGGCGTCTTCACCATCCCACCAGCCACTTTCCAGCCGCTCCGGTCCGGACAGGATGCGCGGACGCGGATCCCGCAGCGGTATCGGCTGCGGCAACAGCCAGGCCGGGCGCGGCGGACGCGCGGGCGCCGGCGCGATGTCCACATGATCGCCGCCACGCAGTCGCCGCCATGCCCGCTCCGGACGCGGATCGCCGGTGGGCGTCACCTGGTGGACCGCGTCATCACCCAGCCGCGCGCGCAGGCGTTCACGCAATTGCGGCCAGGGCAGCGTCTGCTGCGCGCGCAGGTCGAACAGGTCCCGGACGGCCGGCACGAACGGCGGCAACTCGCGCGCCAGCAGGCGCACCGCCACCACCGGCGCGGGAATCGACACCCGTTCGAGCCGGTTGCGGGTCAGTTCGAACAGCATCGCCGGCTCGCGCTCGGCCGACAGCAGCCCCACCTCCACGTCGGTGTGGCTTTCCTCGTGTTCCAGCCGCAGCAGGAACCGCTGCACGCCGCCGTCGCGGATCGACAGGTAAGTGCACAGATCGCCGATCAGGCGACGCAGCGGGAACAGCAGCGCGGTGTGGCTTTCCACTTCGTAGCCCAGTTCCACCCGCGCGTCGAAATAATCCGGCGGCGCGTAATGGACCAGCGGATCGTCGGCCTCGCCATACAGGCGATCCAGATGTTCCAGCACTTCCAGGCCGAAGCGCCGGCGCAGGCTGTCGCGCGGCAGGCCGCGCAGGGTGCGCAGATCGCGGATGCCCATGCGGTGCAGGCGCTCGCCGGCATCGTCGGGCAGCACGGCGCGCCGGATCGGCACGCGATCCAGCACCTCGTTCATGCCCGGCGCCTGCATCATCGCCAGGCCGTCGCGCAGGCCGGCGAACACGCGCGCCGCGCGTGGCGTCGGCGCCAGCGCGATGCGATGGCTGAAGCCGAGCGCGTGCAGTTCCTCGCGCAGGCGTGCCTCGAACCGTGGCCACGGGCCCAGCAGGCGGAAACTGGCGCGCACTTCCAGCACCAGGCAGCCAGGCCATTGCGCGCTCACCAGCGAGCTGTGGCGATAGGCCCATGCGGCCAGGAAGCGATGCCAGCGCGCTTCGGCCTGCGGCTCGTACTCGGCCAGCGCCAGATCCGGCAGCAGCGCGTACGCGGCGGTCAGCCGCATGCCCGCCCGCAGGCCCGCCTGCGCGGCCGCGGCGTTGACGGCATGCAGCGTGCGCAGTTGCGCCGGTCCGGTCACCAGCGCCAGTGGCGCGTCGGGATCGGGGCAACGGCGAAGGACGGCGTCCAGCGCCAGCTGCGGCAGCAAGATGCAGGCCCAGAGCATGCGCGACTCACGAACCGGTCCAGGCGAACGCCTGCGCGGGTGGATGCCCGCCGCGGCATTTGCGCACGTGCCAGGCGCCGGCCGCGCCGCCTCTTTCGCGCGCGTATTCCAGCCGCAGCGATGCCGGCGAGGCGTTGAGCGCATGCCGGCGATCCCGCAGCGCGAAACCCAGGCAATCGCCACTGTCGGCCGCCACCTGCAAGCGCCGCAAGGCGCGTCCATCGGCGGTCGCCGGCCAGCCGAGCACCGCGGCGCAGGCACCGCTGCGCAGGCACTGCTCGAAGGCCCACAAGGCATCGCGCGGCGCGGCCTCGACCAGATGCAGGTGCGCCAGTTCCACGCCGCCCGCCTGCCAGGCCGGCGCGTAGGCCAGATACGGCGGCGCGATCAGCACCACCTCGTTCCCCGCGCGGGTCAGCCGCGCCAGCGTGGGCATCAGCAGTTCGATCTCGCCCACGCCATCGGCTGGCAGCAGCAGTTCGGTGAGCGCGCCGCGCGGCCAGCCGCCCTGCGGCAGCAGGCGATCCAGCGCGGCATGGCCGGTGCTCTCGCTGTCGGCCGGAGCGACGGCGCTGCGTCCCGCGTGCCACAGGGTCTGCGCGGCCAGCAGGGATTCCAGGGCGACGACGCTGCCCATCAGTCGCGCCGGATCAAACCGCAGTACAGCCCCTCGATGGCGAAATCCTCGTCGGGATCCGGATCGATCGGTGCATGGCCGGCGCTGCGCGGCAGCAGCCGCAGTTCGGTGGCGGTGTGGTGCAGCCGCTTGATGGTGATGCCGGCGTCGCCGAGCCGGGCCACCACCGTCTGTCCGTGATGCGCGTCGGGCGTGATGCGCACGCCGACCAGATCGCCATCGAGGATGCCGTCGTCGCGCATCGAGTCGCCCTGCACGCGCAACAGGTAATCCGGACGCATGCGGAACAGCGCCGCGTCCACGTGCAGGAATGCCTCGGTCTCGCCATCGTTGAGGATCGGTTGTCCGGCCGCGACCCGCCCCACCAGCGGCAGGCTGATCACGTCGTCGCGATCCGGTCGCGGTTCGATCAGGCGGATGCCGCGCGGCCGGCTGGGATCGCGGCTCAGGTAGCCCTTCTTCTCCAGCGCATCGAGGTGCTTGAACACCGCGCTGACATGGCCGATGCCGACCGCGGCGCCGATTTCCTGCAGGGTCGGCGCGCTGCCGGTCTCGGCCAGGTGCTGGCGCACGGCTTCCAGGACGGCGGCTTGGCGATGGGTCAGGGTCAGGCTCACACGAGAATCTTTTCACCTAATCAGGTGAAAGCCAATGGTGAAAACCTGAATTGGACCCGCCGCCTTCCCTCAGCCGGGCCCCGCCGGGAACAGATCCCGATCCCACTCCGGTTCCTCGCCGAAGCGCCCGGCCAGGAAGTCCAGGAACGAGCGCACCAGCGGCGGCATCAGCCGGCGGGTGGCGTAGACACCGAAGATGCCCATCGGCGGAATGTCGTAGTCCGGCAGCACCGCGACCAGTTCGCCGCGCGCCAGGTAGCCGGCCGCCTGGTAGGTCGGCAGCATGGCGATGCCGCCGCCGTTGCGCACCGCCTGCAGCAGCACGCTGGCCTCGTTGGCGCTGATGCCGCCGCCGACCGCGACCGCCACCTCGCGGCCATCGCGGCGCAGGTGCCAGAGGCTCTTGCCGACGAAGTGATGGGTCAGGCAGTCGTGCGCGGCCAATTCCTCCGCGCGCACCGGCGCGCCACGCCGGGCCAGGTAATCCGGCGAGGCGCACAGCAGCGAACGGCAGGTGGTCAACCGGCGGGCAATCAGGTTCGGATCCAGTTCGTGGCTGATGCGGATGGCCAGATCCACCCGCTCCTCGATCAGGTTGACCGTGCGATCCAGCAGCAGCATGTCGATGCGCACGCCCGGATGCCGGCCGACGTAGTCGACCACCGCCGCGGCCAATTGGCTCTGTCCGAACGAAGTGCTGCAGGTCAGCCGCAGTTGCCCATGCAACGGCGCGTCGGTGTCGCTGGCGACCGCCGCCTGCAGGTCGGCCCCCAGTTCCAGCAGCTTGCGGCAGCGCTCCAGCGCCTGCTCGCCCGGCGTGGTCAGGCTGATCCGGCGGGTGGTGCGATGGAACAGGCGCACGCCCAGCCAGTCCTCCAGTTCGGCCAGATAGCGGGTGACCATCGCCCGTGACATGTCCAGCGCCTCGGCGGCGGCGGTCAGGCTGCCGCGCTCGGCGACCTCGACGAACACCCCCATTGCGGTCATCCGGTCCATGACTTGCTCGATTCATGCAACAAACAAGTGCCTTATACGCGGTTTTTCGTCCGCTTTCAGCCCACTACAGTGACTCCACTTTCCCACCTCATCGGAGTCCACCATGAAAATCGCCCTCGCCGCCGCCACCGGCAAAATCGGCCGCCAGATCGCGGCCCAGGCCATCGCCCGCGGCCATGACGTCACCGCCATCGTCCGCCGCGACACCGATCTGCCGCCGGAACTGGACGGCGCCCGCATCGTCATCGCCCCGCTGGACGATGCCGACGCCCTGGTCGCCGCCGTGCGTGGCCATGACGTGCTGGCCAGCGCCTACGGTCCGCAACCCGGCGCCGAATCCAGCCTCGCCGACGTCAGCGATGCCCTGATCGCCGCCGCCCGCGAGGCCGGCATCCCGCGCGTGGTGGTGGTCGGCGGTGCCGGCAGCCTGGAAGTGGCGCCCGGCGTGCAGTTGGTCGACGTGCCGGATTTCCCCGCCGCCTACAAGCCGGTCGCACTGGCCCACCGGGACGCGCTCAAGCGTTACCAGGCCGCCGACGATCTGGCCTGGACGTTCTTCTCGCCGGCCGCGGAAATCGGCCCGGGCGAGGCGCGCGGGCAATTCCGCACCCAGGTCGGCGCGCTGCTGGCCGATGCCGACGGCAAGAGCGCCATCAGCTACGCCGACTATGCCGAGGCTTTCGTCGCCGAACTCGAACAGGCGCGCCACCCGCGCCGGATCATCACCGCGGCCTACTGATTCCGCCGACTAACCGGAGCATTCCCATGCGAAGCATCTTCCTGTTCGCGCTGGCGCTGTCAGGCGCCCTGAGCGGTTGCCAGAACCTGCCGGCGCATGCCGGAAGCAGCGTGGCCGATACAGATGTTTTTCCCGCGACCGGCCATGTCTATCGCGTCGATTTCGGCAGCGGCAACGCCTTCGACATCGACTTCACCTCCGACCACAGCATGACCTTCACCAAGCTGCAGCCACCCTCGCGGGGCCAGGTGGAAACCATCCGTTTCGATCACCGGCGGATCCGCGAAGGCCTGTACCTGGTGCGCTGGCAGGAAGCGGACCGGACCACGGTCGTGCACCTGGAAGACTTCGCGCGGGAACGGGTGTACACCCACATCACCCGTCCCGACGGCAGTTTCTTCAGCGGCGAATCCACCCTCACCCGCGTCCATTGAACGCGTCCATCGAGCAGGAGACGATGTCCATGAAACCCCTTGTCCTGAAATCCGCGGGCGCGTTGGCGCTCACCGTGTCGCTGGCCGCCTGCGGTGGCCAGGCACCATCGAGCGCCGACACGCCCGTGGTCGAAGCGCCCAAAGCGACCGAACCGGTCGCAGAACCGCTGAAGCTGGAGGTCTACAACCCCGGCCCGGATGGCATCTTCGCGGTGTCCTCCGTGCTGGTCACCGGCCGCGAAGACGCCGTGCTCATCGACGCGCAGTTCTCCACCGCCGACGCGGCGAAACTGGTCGAACGGATCAAGGCATCCGGCAAGCGGCTGACCACGATCTACATCAGCCATGGCGATCCGGATTTCTACTTCGGTCTGGAGACATTGAAAGCCGCTTTCCCGGACGCGAAGATCCTGGCCACGCCGCAGACCATCGCCCACATCCGCGAAACCAGCGCGGGCAAGCTGGCGCACTGGGGTCCGATTCTCGGCGCCGGCGCGCCGAAACAGATCGTCGTGCCCGAGCCGCTGGCCGGCGACCGCCTGGACCTGGAAGGGCGGGAACTGCAAATCATCGGTCTGGACGGGCCCACGCCGGATCGCAGCGTCGTCTGGATTCCCTCGATCCGCGCGGTGGTTGGCGGCATCCCGGTGATCGCCGGTGAACATGTGTGGATGGCCGATACCCAGACGCCGCAATCGCATGCCGACTGGCTGGCCATGCTGGATCGGATTGCCGCGCTGAAGCCGGAGACGGTGATCCCGGGCCACTTCGAACCAAACGCGCCGCAGGGCCTGGACGCGGTGCGCTTCACCGCCGACTACATCCGCGCCTACGACGAGGAAACGGCCAAGGCGAAGGATTCCGCCGCGCTGATCGCGGCGATGAAGACACGCTACCCGCAACTGGGCGGCGTTTCCTCGCTGGAACTGAGCGCCAAGGTCAGCAAGGGCGAGATGCGCTGGCCTTGAATGGCACCGCCCTGCTCCCGCTTGCGGGAGCAGGTGGCGCGAAGCGTCGGATGAGGACGCCTTTCGCACGATGCCGCTCTGCCGGTTTGCCCCCATCCGCCTTCGGCACCTTCCCCCGCAAGCGGGGGAAGGGAGCATCCAATGCTGGGTCGGAAGACCATCTGACCGCGGATGCAAGCGGATAGCGTCAGTTACATCCGCAACATGCCCTTCCCACCCTTGCGGGGGAAGGTGGCGCGAAGCGCCGGATGGGGCGCTCTTCGCACGATGCCACCCTGCCGGTTTGCCCCCATCCGCCTTCGGCACCTTCCCCCGCAAGCGGGGGAAGGGAGCATCCAATGCTGGGTCGCAAGACCATTTGACCGCGGATGCAAGCGGATAGCGTCAGTTACATATCCGCAACATGCCCTTCCCTCGCAAGCGGGGGAAGGGAGCATCCAATGCTGGGTCGCAAGACCATTTGACCGCGGACGCAAGCGGATAGCATCAGTTATATCCGCAACCTGCCCTTCCCCCGCTTGCGGGGGAAGGTGGCGCGAAGCGCCGGATGGGGGGCCCTCTTCGCGCGATGCCACCCTGCCGGTTCGCCCTCACCCGCCTTCGGCACTTCCATCAAGCACGAGGCATCAATCCTTCCCGCGCGCCCGCGCAAAAGCCGCGGCCAGCGCGTTGTCGGCCGGAGGCGCCGACGGACGCGACGCACCGCCCTGCCCGCGCCCGCCACCATCGCGGCCGTTGCGCAGACCGTTTCCGCCTCCATTGTTCCCACGCGCACCTTGCGCACCACGCTCCTCGCGCACAGGCGGCGGCGTGTCGTCCAGGCGCCGGGTCAACGCGATGCGCTTGCGCGGGATGTCCACTTCCAGCACCCGCACCTTGACGATGTCGCCGGCCTTGACCACTTCGCGCGGATCCTTGACGTAGCGATCGGCCAGCGCGGAGATATGGATCAGGCCGTCCTGGTGCACGCCGATGTCGACGAAGGCGCCGAACGCGGCCACGTTGCTGATCACCCCTTCCAGGATCATGCCCGGCTTGAGGTCCTTGATGTCCTCCACGCCGTCGGCGAAGCGCGCGGCCTTGAACTCGGGACGCGGATCGCGACCGGGCTTCTCCAGTTCCTTGAGGATGTCGCGCACGGTCGGCACGCCGAACTTCTCGTCGGTGTACTCCTCGGCGCGCACGCCGCGCAGGAAGCCGGCGTCTCCGATGATCTGCTTCACCTCCCGGCCGCATTTGGCCAGGATGCGCTCGACCACCGGATAGGCTTCCGGATGCACCGAGGACGCGTCGAGCGGCTGGTCGCCGTCGGCGATGCGCAGGAAGCCGGCGCACTGCTCGAAGGTCTTCTCGCCCAGGCGTGGCACCTTCAGCAGTTCCTTGCGCGACTTGAACGCGCCATTGGCGTCGCGATAGACCACGATGTTGTCGGCCACGCTGGAGGACAGGCCCGATACGCGGGTCAGCAGCGCCGCCGAGGCGGTGTTCACGTCCACGCCGACCGCGTTCACGCAGTCCTCGACCTTGGCGTCCAGCGCGCGTGCCAGCCGGAACTGATCGACGTCGTGCTGGTACTGGCCCACGCCGATCGCCTTGGGCTCGATCTTCACCAGTTCGGCCAGCGGATCCTGCAGGCGACGGGCGATCGACACCGCGCCGCGCAGGCTCACGTCCAGTCCGGGGAATTCGCGGGCGGCGAACTCGGAAGCCGAATACACCGACGCGCCGGCCTCGCTGACCACGATCTTCTGCATCTTCAGTTCCGGGGCCAGCTTGATCAGATCGCCGGCCAGCTTGTCGGTCTCGCGGCTGGCGGTGCCGTTACCGATCGAGATCAGTTCCACCTGGTGCTTGATGCACAGCGCGCGCAGCACGTGCAGCGACTGATCCCATTGGCGCTTGGGCTCATGCGGATAGATCGTGGCGGTATCGACCAGCTTGCCGGTGCGATCCACCACCGCCGCCTTCACGCCGGTGCGCAGGCCCGGGTCCAGGCCCAGCACGGCCTTGGGACCGGCCGGCGCGGCCAGCAGCAGATCCTTCAGGTTGTCACCGAACACCGCGATGGCTTCGGCCTCGGCCTTCTCGCGGGCCTGGTTGAACAGATCCAGCAGCAAGTGCATGTGCAGCTTGGCGCGCCAGGTCAGCCGGCACGCGTCCAGCAGCCACTTGTCGGCCGGGCGGCCCTGCGCGGCGACGCCGGCATGCTTGGCCACCCGCCCCTCGGCCAGCAGGTGACCCGCTTCGGCTTCGTTGCCGGGATCCAGATCCAGCAGCAGGATTTCCTCGCGGCGCGCGCGGAACAGCGCCAGCAGCCGGTGCGAGGGAATCTTCGCCAGCGATTCGGCGTGGTCGAAATAGTCGCGGTACTTGGCGCCCTCGTTTTCCTTGCCATCGGCCACGCGCGCGCGGATCACCCCGACTTCGTGCATCCAGTCGCGCAGTTCGCCGACCAGTGCGGCGTTCTCGCCCCAGCGCTCCATCAGGATCGCGCGGGCGCCTTCCAGCGCCGCCTTGACGTCGGCCACGCCCTTCTCCGCATCCACGTAGGCGGCGGCGACGGCTTCCGGCACCTGCGAGGGATCGGCCAACAGGCCGTCGGCCAGCGGCTCCAACCCGGCCTCGCGCGCGATCTGGGCGCGGGTGCGGCGCTTAGGCTTGTGCGGCAGGTACAGATCCTCCAGCCGCGCCTTGCTGTCGGCCGCTTCGATGTCGGCGCGCAGTTCGTCGGTCAGCTTGCCCTGCTCCTCGATGCTCGCCAGCACCGCGGCGCGGCGATCCTCCAGCTCGCGCAGGTAGGTCAGGCGCGTTTCCAGATTGCGCAGTTGGGTGTCGTCCAGCCCGCCGGTGACTTCCTTGCGGTAGCGCGCGATGAAGGGGACGGTGGCGCCTTCGTCGAGCAGCGCGATGGCGGCCTGTGCCTGCGAGGTCTGGGCGCCGATCTCGGTGGCGATGGTCCGGGCGATCTGCAGGGCCAGCTTCGGATTCTTGTCTTGCATTGCTTCCGTCGAAAAAGACCCGGGCGTCCGGGTGGGATGCCGATTGTGGCAACCCCGGACCGTGCGCGAAACGGGTTGACAGGCGATTAAATTCAGCTCATGCCCATGGCCGGAGACGCGCCTGCGCTATCCTTCGCGCAAACGTAAAAGGATCCCGCACGTGCGCGAGCTGTACCCCGAGATCGAGCCCTACCGCACCCAGCGGCTGGCCGTGGACGAGCTGCATACGCTGTACATCGAGGAATGCGGCAATCCGGACGGCCTGCCGGTGCTGTTCCTGCACGGCGGTCCCGGCGCCGGCCTGTCCGCCTACCATCGGCGCTTCTTCGATCCGGCGCGCTATCGCATCGTGCTGTTCGACCAGCGCGGCGCCGGCCGTTCCACGCCGCCGGCGGAACTGCGCGACAACACCACCTGGCACCTGGTCGCCGACATCGAGCGGATCCGCGAGCACTTCGGCATCGATCGCTGGGTCGTGTTCGGCGGTTCGTGGGGCTCCACGCTGTCGCTGGCCTATGCGCAGGCGCATCCGGATCGCGTGCTCGGCCTGGTGCTGCGCGGCATCTTCCTTGGCCGGCCGGGCGAACTGCGCTGGTTCAACGAACTCGACGGCGGCGCACGCTGGATCTTCCCGGAACGCTGGGAACGCTACCTGGCCTACATCCCCGAGCCCGAGCGCGACGAGATGGTCGAAGCCTACTGGCGGCGCCTGGACGGCCCGGATCCAGCGGTCCGGCTGGAGGCCGCGCGCGCGTGGAGCGACTGGGAGGGCGGCAGCACCACCCTGCTCCACGATCCCGCCGAAGCCGGCAACTTCGAGGATCCGAAGGTGGCGGTCAGCGTCGCCCGCGCCGAGGCCCACTATTTCCGCCACAACGTGTTCCTGGAACCGGACCAGTTGCTGCGCGGCGTCGACCGCATCCGCTACATCCCCGCCACCATCGTGCACGGCCGCTACGACATCATCTGCCCGATGAAGAGCGCCCACGATCTGGCGCAGGCGTGGCCGGAAGCCGATCTGCGGGTGGTGCTGGCGGGCCATAGCGCCGCGGATCCGGCCATCGTCGACGCGCTGGTGCAGGCCACCGACGCGCTGGCCGACCGCTTCGCCTGAGCGGCATGCGCCGGCACTTCAAGACCCTCTCCGATGGCGCGCTGATCGAATTCGATCGCGGCCAGTTCGACGACTGGTGCGTCTACCTGACGCCACCGGGCGCATCGCGCTTCGCCCCGCGCGATGCCTGGTATTTCGGCGAATTGCAGGCGTTGGCGGCGCGCCACGGCGCCTACCGCCTGTACGAGGATTTCGTGCGCGTATACGACCGCACCAGCGCGCAGGCCAGTCCCGCCGTGCTGGCGTGGATCACCGGCCTGTCCGCCGCCTATGGCGAGGACGCCTTGTTGGTGGATCAGCTGTTCACCATCCTCTACGCGGGCATGGTCGCCGAGGAGAACAAGGTCAATGGCCCGCTTGGCCGGCGGATCAAGCGGCTCGGCATGTACCAGGCACTGATCGAAGGCATGCCGGCCAGCGAGGCGGCGAACTACAGCCGCAACGTCGATGCCAGGCGACTGGATGGCGAATGCCGGCGGCGCGGATTCTGATCTTCCCGCGAGCGTGTGCAATCGCGGCGGAAGACGCAAACAGAAAGGGCCGCTTGCGCGGCCCTTTCCTTTTTCATTCCGCGAATGCCGCGATGCTCAGGAACGCACTGGCAGCACCCGGATTTCGACGCGGCGGTTGAGCGCGCGGCCGGAATCGGTGTCGTTGCTGGCAATCGGATAGCGCTTGCCCATGCCGACGATCTCGAAGCGCTCGCGCATCACGCCCTGGCCGATCAGGTAGTTGCCGACCGACGCGGCGCGCTGTTCGGACAGCCGCTGGTTGACCGCATCGCTGCCGATGCTGTCGGTATGCCCGGTCACTTCCACGATGGTCTGGTTGTACTCGGACAGGGTGCGGGCAACGTTGTTGAGCGCCGGGTAGAACTGCGGCTTCAGGTCCGCCTTGCCGAAATCGAAGGTCACGCCGTCCGGCAGGTTGAGCTTGATCACGTCGCCATCGCGGCTGACGCCGATGCCGGTGCCCGCGGTCTGGCGGCGCAGTTCGGCTTCCTGGCGATCCTGGTAGGCACCGATGGAACCACCGGCCAGGCCACCGACGCCCGCGCCAATCAGCGCGCGCTGGCGACGATCGGTCGCATCCTTGCCGCTCAGCAGGCCGACCGCCGCGCCGATGCCGGCACCGATCAGCGCACCGGTGCGGGTGCGGTTGGGATCATTGGGATCGTTGGTCTGGCCGGTATAGCTGGCGCAGGAACTCAACACCACCGCGGCGCCAAGCGCGATCAGCGTGGTCTTGACGGTGTACTTGTTCATGGACATCTCCTCGTCGTGTGGGAACGCATCCCGCCAAATCATTCAGCGTCGGCGAAAAATACCGAGTCCGTTCTGTCTGATAGCTAAAGCGCCGTGAAGATCCGGAAAAGCATGCACCTTCCTGTTCAGCTTGCTGGCGCGGTTTGCTCCAGCATCGACTCGGCCGCGCCGGCGTCGAGGGTGTAATCCCAGTTCCCCATCAGCGCCAGGTACAGCAGCTTCTCGAACTCCGGCCCGAAACGGCGGATCACCGCGTCGGGATCCGGGACCAGCTTCGCGTCGGCGATCAGGCCGAAGTGCACGCGGCCGTTGTAGCTGAGGATGGATACGCCGATGCCGATGGAACCGGTCTGCGGCACCCAGAACATCATGTCGCGCACCCGGCTGCCGCCCATGTAGAGCGGTTGCTGCGGCCCGGGCACGTTGGTGGCCACCGCGGTGGCCTTGCGGCTGAAGAGCTCCAGCGCGACGCCCTGCAAAGCCGCCGGCGCCATTCCGAGTGCCGCAAGAAGTCCAAATGCAACAATGGCTTGGCGAGAGTTTTTCAAGCTGTTCATGCAATTGGCGACCCGCTCCACCCGGCGGATCGGATTGGCCTCGCCGACCGGCAGATCCAGGAACACCAGGCCGAAATGGTTGCCCAGCTTGCGCGCGTGTTCCAGCGGCCGCAGGTTGACCGGCACGGTCGCGCGCAGGGTCACGCCATCGACGTTCTCGCCGCGTTCGAGCAGGTAACTGCGCAGCGCACCGGCCGCGGTGGCCATCAGCACGTCATTGACGGTGCAGTCGCAGGCGCGCCCCACCGCCTTGACCTCCTCCAGATCCAGCGGCTCGGCCCACGCCACCCGCTTGCTCACGCCCAACGGCCCGCGCAGCAGCGTGGGCGGATCGTCGGACAGCGCCAGTGCCGCCAGCAGCTCGCGGCCGATTTCGCCGCCCTCCTTCGCCAGCATCGTCGCCAGGGTCGGATCCCGGTACATCTCCATGCCCTTGCCGAACATCTTGCCGCCGAGCTTGACGTAGCGATCAATCGCGCCGACCCGGCGCACCACTTCCACGCCATCCTGCTTGAGCCAGGCGGCGCGCAGTTCGCTGCCGCGATCCGGTTTGCGGGTGGTGTCGGTCAGCGACAGCAGCACCTGCACCAGCGCGATGCCGTCGGCATAGCTGTGGTGGATGCGCGCCACCAGCGCGGAGCCGCCGCGATAACGCTCGACCAGGTGGAACTGCCAGAGCGGTTTGGTCTTGTCCAGGGGCGTGGACGCCATCTGGCTGACGAAGCGTTCCAGCGCGCGCTTTTCCGACTGCGGATCGCTGCGACCGGGCAGCGCGGACAGGCGCACGTGCCAGTCGATGTCGAAATTCGCGTCTTCCACCCAGGCCGCGCCGGCGGCGGTGTCGACCGCCTTCTGGAGGAAGCGCGGATAGGCGAGGAAGCGCTTGCGGATCACCTGCTTGAGCCGCTCCAGCGTCATCGGCTCGTCGAACATCAACACGCCGGTGATCATCATCGGATTGGTCGGCCGGCACATCCGCAGCCAGGCGGTATCCACCCGCGACATCGCCTCGCGGCGCGGCTTGCCCGGCCCTTTCTTGGTCGCCATGCTGCCCTCCCTTCGCTGCGTTCGAGTGAAGCACGCGGCGGCGAAAGGCGTCAACGCGGCTAGCCGCCGCTGGCCCGGTACGCGGCCAGCGCGGCTTCGCGGCCTTCGGCCAGATCCACCAGCGGCGCGGCGGGATAGTCCGGTGCCAGCCGCGCGGCGAGCGCCGGCGATTCCCACGGTGCGAAGCGGGCCGGCGGCGGCAGTCCGCGCAGTTCCGGCACCCAGCGGGCGATGTAATCCCCGTGCGGGTCGAACCGGCGCGCCTGGGCGACCGGATTGAACACGCGGAAATACGGCGCCGCGTCGGCACCGGTGCCAGCGGTCCATTGCCAGCCCAGGGTGTTGTTGGCCAGGTCGGCATCGACCAGCGTGTCCCAGAACCAGCGCGCGCCATGCAACCAGTGCAGGCGCAGGTGCTTGGTCAGGAAGCTGGCGACGATCATCCGTACCCGGTTGTGCAGGTAGCCGGTGGCCCACAACTCGCGCATGCCGGCATCGACGATGGGCACGCCGGTGCGTCCGCGCTGCCAGGCCGCCAGAACGCCGGCCCCGGGGGTGGCCCAATCGAATCCATCGAAGCGCGGATTGAGATTGCGTTCGGCGGTGTGCGGGAAGTGATGCAGCAGGTGCCAGGCGAACTCTCGCCAGCCCAGTTCGCGCAGATAGGCTTCGACGTCGGCGGCGTTGGCCGCCGTGCGCGCCTGCTCCAGCGCGGCGGCGATGCGCCACGGCGCGATCTCGCCGAAGTGCAGATGCGGCGACAATCGCGAGGTTCCCACCCGGTCCGGCCGATCGCGGTCCTCGCGGTAGCCGCGCAAGGCGCCCTCGATGAACACTTCCAGCGCTTCCGCCGCGCCGGCTTCGCCGGGCTGCCACTGATCCCAGAATCCCCGATCCCAGCCGATGGCCGGGGCCAGTCCCAGCGCTTCCAGCGGCACACCGGCCGCCACGTCGTGCGCCGGCAACCGCGCCGGTGCGCGCCATCGATCCCGCCAGCGCGGAGCGAGCGCCTCCCAGCGCGCCCGCGCATTGCGCCAAAACGGCGTGAACACCCGGTACGGCGTGCCCTGCCCGGTCGCCAGATCCCAGGGCTCGAACAGCAGGCTGCCGTTGGCGCTTTCCACCCGCAATCCCTGCCCGCGCAGTCGCTTCTTCAGCGCGGCGTCGCGCGGCTGGGTCGCCGGTTCGTATTTGCGGTTCCAGAACACCGCGCGCGCGCCGCTGTCGCGTAACAGCGCCTGCAACGCCGCGTCGGACGGACCGGTGCGCAGATGCAGCGCGGAGCCACGTGTGCGCAGGTCGGTGTCCAGTGCGCGCAGCGAACGATGCCGCCACGCATCCGACGCCGCGCCGGGGAGCCAACCGCCCTCTTCGTCCGGTGCATGGATGTACACCGGCACCGGCGCGTAGCCCTCCTCCAGCGCCATCCGCAGCGCCGGGTTGTCGTCCAGGCGCAGATCGTTGCGGAACCAGACCAGGGCGAGCGGCATCGTGGCGCTTATTCGAAGCTGCCGATCGAATCGTGGGACAGGTTGTCGAAGCGGGTGTACTCGCCGAAGAACTTCAGCTTGCACGAGCCGGTCGGGCCGCTACGCTGCTTGCCGATGATGATTTCGGCCAGGCCCTTGTCCGGCGAGTTTTCCTTGTTGTAGTAGTCGTCGCGGTAGATGAACACGATCATGTCCGCGTCCTGCTCGATGGCGCCGGATTCGCGCAGGTCGGCCATCACCGGGCGCTTGTCGGTACGCGTTTCCAGCGAGCGGTTGAGCTGGGACAGCGCGATCACCGGCACGTTCAGTTCCTTGGCCAGGCCCTTGAGCGAGCGCGAAATCTCGGAAATCTCGGTCGCGCGGTTCTCGCTGTTGCCGGGCACGGACATCAGCTGCAGGTAGTCGATGACCACCAGGCCCAGGTCGTGCTCGCGCTTGAGCCGGCGCGATTTGGAGCGCAGCACCTCCGGCGACAGGCCGGGCGTGTCGTCGATGAAGATCTTGGTTTCCTTGAGCATCCGGATCGCGCTGGTGACGCGGCTCCAGTCCTCGTCTTCCAGTTGGCCGGTGCGCAGGCGGGTCGCGTTGATACGGCCGTTGGAGGAAATCAGGCGCAGCGCCAGCTGGGCCGCGGACATTTCCATCGAGAACACCGCCACCGCCTTCTTCGACTTGATGGCGGCGAACTCGGCGATGTTCAGGGCGAAGGTGGTCTTGCCCATGGCCGGACGCGCGGCCAGGATGATCAGGTCGGTCGGCTGCAGGCCGGCGGTCATCTGATCGAAGTCGGTGTAGCCGGTCGGCAGGCCGGTGACGTTGCCGCCGTTCTCGAAGCGGTGCTGCAGGACCTCGAAGGCGTCCTTCAACGCCGAATTCATGCCGACGAAATCGGTGCGTCCGCGCGCGCCGGCCTCGGCGATGGCGAACACCTTCTGCTCGGCCACGGCCAGCAATTCGGCGCTCTCGCGGCCCTCGGGCAGGAAGGCGTCGTTGACGATGCCGGTGCCGACGTCGATGAGCTGGCGCATCACCGCCTTGTCGCGGACGATTTCCGCATAGGCCACGATGTTGGCGGCGGATGGCGTGGAGCTGGCCAGTTCCACCAGGTAGGCGCCGCCGGCGACCTGCTCCAGGTGTCCCTGCGATTCGAACCATTCGCCCAGGGTCACCGCATCGTAGGGACGATTGCGTTCGGCCAGTTCGCTGATGGCGCGGTAGATCAGCTGGTGATCGCGCCGGTAGAAATCGTTGTCGGTGAGCTTGTCGTTGATCCGGTCATAGGCTTCCGGCGCCAGCATCAGGCCGCCCAGCACCGCCTGTTCCGCCTCGATGGAGTGCGGCGGCACCCGCAACTGTTCGATACGCGCATCCTGCGGGTCGTTGCGGAAACCTTGGCGGGCGGACATGGGGGTGACGGACTCCTGTGACCGGTGCGGGACGAACGGAACGGGACTGGTCATGGTAGTCGCTCCACCGCAGGGTGGTTGCAGATAACCATGTGGATAACCGGTGGGAATCTCAGCAGCTGAGACCCGGCCGGTGAAGGAAGCAGTGCGCCGACGGACGGCAACGTGATGCCCGCGCGCCCCGTTCGACGAGACGTGTGTGGAGACAACACGTCGGAATACAAATGGAAACGGGCGCCGCGAGGCGCCCGTTCCGGTACCGCATGGCCCGGGTTATCAGGCTTCGGCTTCGACGACCACCTTGATGGGGGTTTCGACGTCGGCATGCAGCTTGGCGATGACTTCGAACTCGCCGATGTTGCGGATCGGGCCTTCGCCCATCACCACTTCGCTCTTTTCCAGCGGCAGGCCGGCGGCGGTGAACGCGTCGGCGATGTCGCGCGGGCCGACCGAACCGAACAGCTTGCCTTCGGTCGAAGCGTTGGCCTTGATGGTCACGCTGGCGCCTTCCAGCTTGGCGCGGCGGCCTTCGGCCTCATCGTGCACGGACTTGGCCTTGGCTTCGTACTCGGCGCGCTTGGCTTCGAACTCGGCCAGGTTGGCGGCGGTCGCCGGCACGGCCTTGCCCTGCGGGACCAGGTAGTTGCGGCCGTAGCCGGGCTTCACGTTGACCTTGTCGCCGAGGACGCCGAGGTTGGTGACTTTCTGCAGAAGAATCAGTTCCATCGTATTGCTCCGTATTCGTTAGCGGGGTTTGCCCGCAGCGTGGGCTGTCCGAATGACAGTGAAGAAAGGAACCTCCCTTGCGGGGAGGCTCCACCGCCGGGCGCCTGGGCGCCCGGCCATCGACGCTTACACGTCGTGGTTGTCCGTGTACGGGATCAGCGCCAGGAAACGCGCGCGCTTGACCGCCGTGGCCAGCTGGCGCTGGTAGCGGGACTTGGTGCCGGTGACGCGGCTCGGGACGATCTTGCCGGTCTCGGTCAGGTACTGGCGCAGAGTGTTGAGATCCTTGTAGTCGATCTCTTTCACGCCTTCGGCCGTGAACTTGCAGAACTTGCGGCGACGGAAGAACTTGGACATGGGAGTGCTCCTTAAGCGGCTTCAGCGTTGTCGGAGGATTCGGCGGCGGCTTCGTTGCTCTCGCCTTCGTCGTCATCGCGACGGCGACGCTCGCCACGCTCCGACTTCTCACCCTTCTCGTCCTTGTTCTTCATGATCAGGGACTGCTCGGTGTCGGCGCCATCGCGCTTGATCACCAGGTGACGCAGGATCGCGTCGTTGAAGCGGAAGGTTTCCACCAGCTCGTTCAGCACGGCCTGGTCGGCCTCGATGTTGAGCAGGACGTAGTGGGCCTTCACCAGGTTCTGGATCGGGTAGGCCAGCTGGCGGCGGCCCCAGTCTTCCAGACGGTGGATCTTGCCGTTGCCGTTCTCGATCAAGCCCTTGTAGCGCTCGATCATCGCCGGCACCTGCTCGCTCTGGTCCGGGTGGACCAGGAATACGACTTCATAGTGACGCATCGTTTTTACCTTTCGGATGTGGGCCCGGCGGCCTCGCGGCGCCGGGCGGGACAGCCCCCCGTCGCCCGGATGGGCGCGGTGGAGCAAGGACCCCGTTGCCCGCATGGGCGTCAGGGAGCTGGAAATTATGGCAGGTCAATGACTTGCAGGCAAATGGAGAGGCAGGCGGCGATAACGGGAAGCCCTCGGCGTAGGAACGCGGCATCCGCGATGGATATCGGGTTTCCGTGAAATCACTCTAAAAATATCCAGTTAATATTTGATTTTGCTTATTTTTTCCTATTCTTCGTGGCGTTGCGTGGCCGCGGAAATGGGTTTCAGCATTCGCCGGGACGACGGGGCTTCAGCGGCCGGCATTCCCGGTGCGCTCCCTCGGGCCATTGCCGGCTTCAGCGCCCTTCTGCTCCTGGATCCACGCGTCGATGCGCTTCTCCAGCGCCTCCAGCGGTACCGAGCCGGTGTTGAGGACCTCGTCGTTGAAGTCGCGCAGGTCGAACTTCGGGCCCAGTGCCCTGGCCGAGCGCTCGCGCAGCTCGGAGATCTTCAACTGGCCGATCTTGTAGGCCAGCGCCTGGCCCGGCCAGGCGATGTAGCGGTCGATCTCGTTGACGATGTCCTGGTCGGTCTTGGCGGCGTTGTCCTTGAAATAGGCGATGGCCTTCTCACGGCTCCAGCCCATCGAGTGCATGCCGGTGTCCACCACCAGCCGCACCGCGCGCCACATGTCGTAGGTCAACTGGCCGAAGCGGTCGTAAGGGTCGTCGTACAGGCCCATGTCGTAGCCCAGCCGCTCGGCGTACAGGCCCCAGCCCTCGCCGTAGGCGACGAAGTAGGCGGTCTTGCGGAACATCGGCAGGTCCGGCAGTTCGATGCCGCGCGCCATCTGGAAATGGTGGCCGGGCACCGCCTCGTGCAGCGACAGCGCCATCATTTCCCACTTCGGCCGGGTCTCGGGCTTGTACAGGTTGACGTAGTAATAGCCGGCGCGGCTGCCGTCGGCGGCGCCGGGCTGGTAGTAGGCGGTGGTCGTGTCGGGCGCGGCGTTGTCCGGGATGGGCCGCACGCCGTAGGGCAACCGGGGAATGGTATGGAACGCCTTCACCAGTTCCGGGTCGATCCGCTTGGACAGCGCCTGGTAGGCCTCCAGCAGTTCGGCCGGAGTCTTGTAGAAGTATTTCGGGTCGCTGCGCAGGTGGTCGAAGAAGGCGTGCAGATCCCCCTTGAAGCCGACCTGCGCCTTGATTTTCTCCATCTCGGCACGGATGCGCGCGACCTCCTTCAGGCCCACGTCGTGGATCTGCCGCGGCGTCAGCGGCGTGGTCGTGTAATACGCCGCCATGGCGGCATAGAAGTCCTGCCCGTCCGGCAGGTCGGTGGCGGCGATGCTGGCGCGGCTGGCCGGCAGGTAGGTCTGGTTGAAATACGCCTGCAGCTTGCGGTAGGCCGGCACCACCTCGGCGCTGATGACCTGCCGGGCTTCGCGCTGCAGGCCGGCGCGATCGGCCTCGGGCACGCTGTCGGCGAACTTCAGGAACGGGCGGTAGAACGGGCTCTTCGACGGGTCGTCGACGATCTGCGCGGCGATCTGCGCCGGCACGCGTTGCATCAGCACCTTGGGCGGCATGTAGCCTTCGGCCACGCCCTGCTGCATCAGCGCCAGGGTCTGGTCGATCAGGGTGTCCAGGCCGGCCAGGCGCGTGATCCAGTTGCGATAGTCCTGCGTGCTGGCGAACGGCACCACCTCGGCCATGCCGTCGGCCAGTTGCACCCCGCCCTGGTGGCCGATCGGTTGCAGGTATTCCTTGAAGCGCTGGCGGGAGACCGCCTGCTGCAGGTTCCATTCGAAAGTGTCGTAGTTGAGCTGGTCAGCCGGCGACAGGCCCTCGCGGCCGATGGCGTGCAGTTTTTCCAGCGCGGCCCGATCGTTGGCCTCGATGCGGGCGATGGCGTCCAGGCTGCGGTCGCTCCAGCGGTCGTTGTAGCGGTTGTCGCCGTTGTAGCTGGCGTTCTCGGGGCTTTCGCGCAGGCCGCGTTCCCACTCGGCGGCGAACAGCGCCTCCAGCGCCGCGTGCTTGTCGGTCGCGGGTTGCGCGCGCAGCGGCGCGGCCACGGTGACGGCCGCCAGCGCGGCCAGCATCAGTGAACGGAACATCGACGGCTCCCTGTGCGAAAGCCGGCAAGCTTAACGTTTGCCCCGCTCCACCGGCAGTGCCGCGGCGGGAACCCGGATCAAGCGGCGTCGGTCAGGCGGCGTCGGCCTGGGTGGTGAAGCTTTCGCCGCAGCCACACTCGGCGGTGGCGTTGGGATTGCGGAACAGGAAGGTTTCACCCAAGCCCTGCTTGGCGAAGTCGATCTCGGTGCCGTCCACCAGCGCCAGGCTCTGCGCGTCAACGTAGATGCGCACGCCCTCGAACTCGAACACGGTGTCGCCCTCGCGCTCCTCGCGGGCCAGATCGGCGACATGGCCCCAACCGGAGCAGCCGGTGCGGGCAACGCCGAAACGCAGGCCCAGCGCGCCCGGCGTCTGCTCGACGAAACGCTGCACGCGCTCCAGGGCGACGGGGGTCAGGGTGATGGCCATGCATTCCTCCAGGCGGGACGTCGATTATAGGCCGTGGACGAGCCGCTGGGCCCGTCGCTCCGGTAAACTCCACCGTTCCATAAATAGTCCTGTTACGGAAGGATTCAAGTCATGACGGTGGTGAGCGTCGAACATGCGCTGGCGGGCAAGATCCCGGCCGGCGGCGAGGTCACGGTACGCGGCTGGGTGCGCACGCGGCGCGATTCCAAGGCGGGCCTGTCCTTCGTGAATGTCAGCGACGGCTCCTGCTTCGCCGCCATCCAGGTGGTGGCGCCCAGCGACCTGGACAACTACGAATCCGAGATCAAGCGCCTGACCGCCGGCTGCGCGGTGGTCGCCACCGGCACCCTGGTGCCCTCGCAGGGCCAGGGCCAGAGCTTCGAGATCCAGGCCAGCCGGATCGAGGTGGTCGGCTGGGTCGAGGACCCGGAAACCTATCCGATCCAGCCCAAGGCCCATTCGCTGGAGTTCCTGCGCGAGGTCGCCCACCTGCGTCCGCGGACCAACCTGTTCGGCGCGGTCACCCGCATCCGCAACTGCCTGGCCCAGGCCGTGCACCGCTTCTTCCACGAGCGCGGCTTCTACTGGATCAGCACGCCGATCATCACCACCTCCGACGCCGAGGGCGCCGGCCAGATGTTCCGCGTGTCCACCCTGGACATGGCCAACCTGCCGCGCGACGGCAAGGGCGCGGTGGATTTCTCGCGCGACTTCTTCGGCAAGGAAACCTTCCTGACCGTGTCCGGCCAGCTCAATGTCGAGGCCTACTGCCTGTCGCTGAGCAAGGTCTACACCTTCGGGCCGACCTTCCGCGCCGAGAACAGCAACACCACCCGCCACCTGGCCGAGTTCTGGATGATCGAGCCGGAGATCGCCTTCGCCGATCTGGCCGCCGACGCCGACCTGGCCGAGGACTTCCTCAAGTACCTGTTCCGCGCGGTGCTGGACGAACGCGGCGACGACATGGCGTTCATCGCCGAGCGCGTGCAGCCGGACGCCATCACCCGCCTGGAAACCTTCATCAACGCGCCGTTCGAGCGCATCGACTACACCGATGCGATCGGCCTGCTGCAGAAATCCGGCAAGAAGTTCGACTTCCCGGTCGAATGGGGCCTGGACCTGCAGACCGAGCACGAGCGCTGGCTGACCGAGCAGCACGTCGGCCGCCCGGTGGTGGTGATGAACTACCCCGAACACATCAAGGCCTTCTACATGCGCCTGAACGACGACGGCAAGACCGTCGCGGCCATGGACGTGCTGGCCCCGGGCATCGGCGAGATCATCGGCGGCAGCCAGCGCGAGGAGCGCCTGGACGTGCTGGACGCGCGCATGGCGCAGTTCGGCCTGGATCCGGCCCATTACGGCTGGTACCGCGACTTCCGCCGCTATGGCACGGTGCCGCACGCCGGCTTCGGCCTGGGTTTCGAGCGGCTGGTGGTCTACGTCTGCGGCCTGACCAACATCCGCGACGCCATTCCCTATCCGCGCGCGCCCGGCAGCGCCGAGTTCTGAGCCGGAGCGGATTGCAACGATGCTGCTGTTCTTTGCCCTGTGTTTTGTCGGCGTCGCCATCGCCGGCTTCTGCGCGTTCGTGATCTTCTGGCCGCTCACGCTGGTGCATATCCGGGATCGGCATGCCGCGCTCGGCGGCCAGTGGGGCGAAGGCGCTTTCCTCAAGCCGATCGCGCTGCGCTGGCTGCTGGCGCGCGGCTACCTGCCGCTGCGCGACCGTTCGCTCAGCGGCCTGGCCGCGCCGGCGCGCATTTCGCTGCTGGTGATCTTCGTTGCCCTGGTGTCGTCGGGGTTGCTGACGGTGTTCTCGCTGGTGCTCAAATGAACGATACGATCCATGACGCCTGGTACGTCGCCTCGCTCGGCCGGACCCTGATCTGGGCCCGCCTGCGGGTGCTGGAGGCCGGCACCGCGCAGGTGCTGGACAGCGATGGCAACACCCTGACCTACGACAGCGAGGACAGCGCCCGCGCGGCGCTGTTCGACGCCGAGTTCGTCGCCTACGACGGACTGGACGAGGAAGACGCGCTGCAGCGTGGTTTCTCGCTGGATGAAGTCAGCCCGCCGCGTGCCGACAGCGACGACGCGCTGCCCGCGCAGATGGTGCAACAGCTCGGCGGCCGGGCCTGATCGGGCGCGCATGTACACCCCGCGCGCCTTCGCCGAGACCGATCTGGGTGAACTGGACCGGCTGATCGCGCGCGACGCCTTCGTCACCCTGATCACCACCGACGCCGATGGCGCGCCGTTCGCCAGCCATCTGCCCGTGCTGTACGCGCGCGACGGCGAACGCATCCTCATCGAGGGCCATTGGGCGCGGCCCAACCCGCAGGCGCGGCACGCCGGCCCTGCCCTGCTGATCGTGCACGGCCCGCACGCCTATCTTTCGCCCGGCTGGTATCCGGACAAGGAAACCGCCGCGCGCGTGCCGACCTGGAACTACGCGATCGCGCACCTGTACGGCACGCTGGAACCCACCGAGGACACTGCCGCGCTCGCCGGCATCGTGGATCGTCTGAGCCAGGCCAACGAGGCGCGGGTGGGCAAGGACTGGCGGTTCGAACCCGAGCGCCAGGATCATGCCAGCCAGTTGCGCGGCATCGTCGGTTTCCGCTTCCGGGTCGAACGGGTCGAACTGAAGTTCAAACTGAGCCAGAACCATCCCGAAGCCAATGTCCGCGGTGCCGCCGCCGGCCTGCGCGAACAGGACGACCCGAACGCGCACGAAATCGCCACGCGGATGCTGGACCGCCTGGCTCGCCGCGCCGACTGAACACACTGCCGCCCTCTTCCCTGTAGGAGCGGCGTCAGTCGCGACCGGAAGAACCGCCAACCGATCGGCCTCCGCTCGTCCTTGCACGGCGGTCGCGACTGACGTCGCTCCTACAGGATGGCAATCGGTAGACTGCGGGTTCGGCATATCGAGGAACGTTGATGGATCTGAACCTGTCCGGTCGTCACGCGCTGGTCTGCGGCGCCTCAGAAGGCATCGGCCGCGCGACGGCACATGAGTTGGCGCTGCTCGGTGCCAGCGTCACCCTGCTGGCGCGACGGGCCGAGGTGCTGGCGGACGTCGCAGCGGACCTGCCGACGGTCGCCTCGGGCCAATCGCATGATTGGCTGGCCGCGGATCTGGCCGATCCTGCCGGGCTACGCGCGGGCGCCGAGGCGCTGGTGGCCCGATCCCCCGTGCACATCCTGGTCAACAACACCGGCGGTCCGCCGGGCGGACGCGCCATCGATGCCGACGCGAGTGCCTATCTCGGCGCGTTCCAGCGCCATCTGCTGGCCAACCAGTTGCTGGCCGGCCTGGTGGTCCCGGGCATGCGGGATGCCGGCTGGGGCCGCATCGTGAACGTGGTATCCACCTCGGTGAAGGAGCCCATTCCCAACCTGGGCGTGTCCAACACCATCCGCGGCGCGGTGGCGTCCTGGGCCAAGACCCTGTCGCGCGAACTCGGCGCCGACGGCATCACCGTCAACAACGTGCTGCCGGGCTATACCCGCACCCGCCGGCTGCAGCAGATCCTGGATGATCGCAGCGCCGCCAGCGGCAAGGACGAAGCCGTCGTGGCCGCCGGCATGCTGGCCACGGTGCCGGCCGGCCGCTTCGCCGATCCGGCCGAAGTCGCCGCGGCCATCGCCTTCCTGGCCTCGCCCGCCGCCGGTTACATCAGCGGCGTCAGCCTGGCGGTGGACGGCGGACGCATGCAATCCATCTGAGGACTCCGGCGGCGGTTCCCGCGCCGACCGCAATGCAGCAGGCCGTCGACACGGGCCGGGTTAAGCTTGCGCCATGCTATCGCTGACCCACTGGATCGACGGCCAGCCGCAGGCGGCCCGCAACGGCGGCTGGCGCGCGGTGCATGCGCCCGCCGACACCCGCGAATACGCACGCCTCGCCGATGGCGACGAGGCCGACGTGGAGGCGGCCGTGCAGGCGGCGACCCGCGCCTGGCCTGCGTGGTCGTCGCTGCGCGGTTCCGAACGCGCGGCCTGGCTGGAACGCCTGGCATCGGCACTCGAGTCCCGCCTGGAAGCGTTCGCCCAGGCCGAGTCCCGCGACGGCGGCAAGCCGATCCGGCTGGCGCGCCAGATCGAGATTCCCCGCGCGATCGCCAACCTGCGTTTCTTCGCCCACGCAGCCACCCAGATCGGCAGCGAGGCGCACCACGGCGAGGCGGGCCTGAACTACACCCTGCGCCAGCCCCTCGGAGTGGTCGCCACGATCTCGCCCTGGAACCTGCCGCTGTACCTGTTCACCTGGAAGATCGCGCCCGCGCTGGCCGCCGGCAACACCGTGGTCGCCAAGCCCTCGGAGGTCACGCCGCTGACCGCGACGATGCTGGGCGAACTGGCCGCGGAGATCGGCTTTCCGGCCGGCGTGCTGAACATCGTGCACGGCACCGGTCCGCGGGTCGGAGAGCCGCTGGTGCTGCATCCACGGATCAAGGCGGTGTCCTTCACCGGCAGCACCGGAGTCGGCCAGCGCATCGCCGCCCTGGCCGGCCCGCAGTTGAAGAAGATCTCGCTGGAACTGGGTGGAAAGAACCCGACCCTGGTGTTCGCCGACAGCGATTGGCGCAACCAGTTGGACACGCTGGTGCGTTCGGCGTTCCAGAACTCCGGGCAGATCTGCCTGTGCGGCTCGCGCCTGCTGGTGGAGCGTGCCATTTACGACGAGTTCCGCGAGGCCTTCAGCGCCCGCGCCGCCGCGCTGCGGGTTGGCGATCCCGCCGACGAGGCCACCGATCTCGGCCCGCTGGTGTCGCAGGCGCATCACGACAAGGTCACCGCCTGCATCGCCCGCGCCCGCATCGAAGGCGGCCGCTTCCTGCTGGGAGGCGAGGCGTCAGCGCGCGGCGGCTGGTTCGTGGAACCCGTCCTGATAGAAGGGCTGGGACCGGACAGCGCCAGCAACCGCGAGGAAATCTTCGGGCCGGTGGCGACCCTCCAGGCGTTCGATGACGACGCGCAGGCGCTGGCGCTGGCCAACGCGGGCGATTATGGGCTGGCCGCGATGATCTGGACCCGCGACCTCGACCGCGCCCACCGCATGGCCGCGCGGCTGCGTGCCGGCATCGTCTGGATCAACACCTGGCTGATGCGTGATCTGCGCACCCCGTTCGGCGGCATGGGCCGGTCCGGGTTGGGCCGCGAAGGCGGCATGGAGGCGATGCGGTTTTTCACCGAGGCGCGGAATGTCTGCATCGCCACCGGCTGAAACCCCGCTTCCCCGCCATCCGGCGCACGGCCGGCTGCTGACGATCGCCGGCGATGGGCGCAAACTACGCGGTGGACCGCCGAGCGCTCCACCCTCCCCCGCCAGAACCGGAAACCGCCCGTGAGTGATAGCGAACTCGAAAACCTGCTGCGCAACAACCGTGAATGGGCCGAACGGATCAAGCACGAGGATCCCGGCTTCTTCAAACGCCTGTCGCAGCAGCAGTCGCCGCGCTACCTGTGGATCGGCTGCTCCGATTCGCGCGTGCCCGCCAACCAGATCCTGGGGCTGGACCCGGGCGAGGTGTTCGTCCATCGCAACATCGCCAACGTCATGTCGCATGGCGACCTCAATTGCCTGTCGGTGATCCAGTTCGCGGTCGACATCCTCAAGGTCGAGCACATCCTGCTGGTCGGCCACTACGGCTGCGGCGGCGTGCACGCGGCGATGACCGGCGCCCGGGTCGGCCTGGCCGACAACTGGCTGCGCCACGTCGCCGACGTGGCCACCAAGCATGCCGTCCGCCTGGCCGAGGAGGACACAGAGTCGCTGCGCCACGCCCGCCTGTGCGAACTGAACGTGATCGAGCAGGTGTTCAACGTCTGCCAGACCACCGTGGTCCAGGACGCCTGGGCGCGCAACCAGCCGCTGACCGTGCACGGCTGGGTCTACAGCCTGTTCGACGGCCGCGTGCGCGAACTGGGCATGGACGTGGACGCCGCCGACCGGCTGCACCCGACCTACGAACAGGCGCTGGCGCGGATGCCCGCGCGCGGGGACCGTCGCGATGGGTGAAGGCATCCGGACCACGACGGCACCGGTGCCGGTCGGCGCGTATCCGCACGCGCGCCGGGTCGGCCCGTTGCTGTTCCTGTCCGGCATCGGCCCGCGCGATCCGGCCACCGACACGATTCCCGGCAACGATTACTTCACCGACGGCCGCGTGCGCAGCTACGACATCCAGGCGCAGGCGCGCGCGGTGTTCGCCAACGTGCGCGCGGTGCTGGAAGCCAGCGGCGCGCGCTGGGAGGATCTGGTCGACGTGACCGTCTACCTCACCGACATGGCCCGCGACTTCAAGGCCTACAACCAGGTCTGGGCCGACTATTTCCCGGACGCGGCGCGTGCGCCCTGCCGCACCACCCTGGGCATCACCGCCCTGCCCACGCCCATCGCCATCGAACTCAAGTGCGTCGCCGCCTTGCCCGAGGAACGCTGACATGCTGCCCGGACCGATCAACCTGCTGGCCTGGATCGAGGAACACCGCCACCTGCTCAAGCCGCCGGTCGGCAACAAGGTGATCTACGCGGGCGATTTCATCGTCATGGTGGTCGGCGGCCCCAACCAGCGTACCGACTTCCACTACGACGAAGGACCGGAATGGTTCTACCAGCTCGAAGGCGAGATGGTGCTGAAGATCCAGGAAGACGGCGCAGTGCGCGATATCCCGATCCGCGCCGGCGAGATCTTCCTGCTGCCGCCGCGCGTGCCGCATTCCCCGCAGCGGATGCCCGACTCGGTCGGCCTGGTGATCGAACGCCGGCGGCTGCCGCACGAACAAGATGGGCTGCTGTGGTACTGCGAGCGCTGCAATCACAAGCTGTACGAGGAGTACTTCATCCTGAAGAACATCGAGACGGATTTCCCACCGGTGTTCGACCGCTTCTATTCCTCGCAAGCGCACCGGACCTGCACGCAGTGCGGGCACCTGAACCCGGCACCCGGCAAGTACGTGATGGCGGATACCTGAGCGCTCCATGCTGAAGATCGACACCCACGCCCACTTCCTGCCGCGCGACTGGCCCGATCTGGCCGGCAAGTACGGCGACAACCGCTTCCCGGTCATTCACCACGGCGACGACGGCCGCCATCGCATCTACAAGGACGGGCGTTTTTTCCGCGAGATCTGGCCCAAGACCTGGGATCCGGTGGAGCGCATCGCCGACTACGCCAAGTTCGGCGTGCAGGTGCAGGTGATCAGCACGGTGCCGGTGATGTTCAGCTACTGGGCCAAGCCGCACCAGGCGCTGGAATTGCACCAGGCGCTCAATGATCACACCGCCGCGGCCTGCCGCGACTACCCGCGCCACTACGCCGGTATCGGCACCGTGCCGCTGCAGTCACCACGGCTGGCGGTGCAGGAACTGGAACGCTGCATGGATCAGCTCGGCCTGCAGGGCGTGCAGATCGGCAGCCACGTCAACGACTGGAACCTCGACGCGCCGGAACTGTTCGAGTTCTTCCAGGCCGCCAGCGAACTGGGCGCGGCCATCCTGGTGCATCCCTGGGACATGATGGGCGCGGCCTCCATGCCCAAGTACTGGCTGCCCTGGCTGGTCGGCATGCCGGCCGAGCAGTCGCGCGCGGCCTGCTGCCTGATCTTCGGCGGCGTGCTGGAACGCCTGCCCGGCCTCAAGGTCTGCTTCGCCCACGGCGGCGGCAGCTTCCCCTACACCATCGGCCGCATCGAACACGGCTTCAACATGCGTCCGGACCTGGTCGCCACCGACAACCACCGCAACCCGCGCGAGTACCTGGATCGGGTCTACTTCGATTCATGGGTGGCCGATCCGCGCGCGCTGCGCTACCTGCTGGACACCGTCGGCATCGACCGGGTGATGCTGGGCACCGACTATCCATTTCCGCTGGGCGAGCAGGAGCCCGGCGCCGGCATCGCCGCGCTGGCCCTGGGCGAAGCCGAACAGGCCCGCCTCTACCACGGCACCGCGCTGGAATGGCTGGGCCTGTCCCGGCAACGGTTCGACTGACCCATGCCGCACCTGACCCTGCAATACACCGACAACCTCGTCCTGGACGCGCGCGCGCTGTTGTCGCGGCTCAACCAGGTCCTGCTCGACAGCGGGCATTTCAACGAGGAAGCGATCAAGAGCCGCGCCGTCGCGCTGTCCGACTTTCTGGTCGGCACCGACGCCCATGCCGCGCGCGCGTTCGTCCATGCACGCCTGCGCATCCTTCCCGGCCGTGACGAGGCCGTGCGCGTGCAGTTGTCCGAGGCGCTGCTGCACGCGCTGCGCACGCACCTTCCGGCGGGGCCGCACGCCCTGCAGATCTGCGCGGAAGTCGGCGAACTTCCGGCCAGCTACCGCAAGACCACCGTTCCTCCCATCTCTTCACCGGCCTCTTCATGACCGACGCGCTGTCCCGTACCCATGCCATCGCCCTCGATGCCGCCGACCCGCTGCGCGCCCTGCGCAACGAGTTCCTGATTCCGAAGCACAAGCACAACGAGCAGCTCTATTTCTGCGGCAACTCGCTGGGCCTGCAACCGCGCGGCGCGCGCAAGTACGTGCAGGAGGTGCTGGACAAGTGGGCCGAGCAGGCGGTGGAGGGTCACTTCACCGAGCCGGCGCAGTGGATGACCTACCACGAGCTGGTCCGCGACGGGCTGGCGAAAGTGGTCGGCGCGCAGCCGACCGAGGTCGTGGCGATGAACTCGCTGACCGCCAATCTGCACCTGATGATGGTCAGCTTCTACCGGCCCACCGCCGAGCGTCCGGCCATCCTGATGGAAGCCGGCGCGTTCCCGTCCGACCGCCACGCGCTGGAATCGCAGGTGCGTTTCCATGGCTTCGACCCGGCGCGCGATCTGATCGAGCTGGAACCGGATCAACCCGACGGCACGCTGTCGATGCAGGCCATCGAGCGCGCCATCGGCGAGCATGGCCATCGCCTGGCCCTGGTGCTGTGGCCGGGCATCCAGTATCGAACCGGACAGGCGTTCGACCTAGCGGAAATCACCCGCCTCGGCCACGCGCAGGGCGCGTTGGTCGGGTTCGACCTGGCCCACGCGGCCGGCAACCTGCCGGTGCAGCTGCACGCCAGTGGCGCCGACTTCGCGGTGTGGTGCCACTACAAGTACATGAACGCCGGGCCGGGCGCGGTCGCCGGCTGTTTCGTGCATGAGCGGCACGCACACACGGACCGCCCTCGCTTCGCCGGCTGGTGGGGCCACCAGAAGGAAAGCCGGTTCAGGATGGCACCCGAGTTCGTGCCCACGCCCGGCGCCGACGGCTGGCAGCTCAGCAATCCGCCGATCCTGGGCCTGGCCCCGTTGCGCGCCTCGCTGGAACTGATCGCGCAGGCCGGCGGCATGTCCGCGCTGCGCGCCAAGTCGGAAAAACTGACCGGCTTCCTGGAGGCGCTCATCCGCGCCCGCGTCGGCGACGCGCTGCAGATCGTCACGCCTGCCGATCCGGCCCAGCGCGGCGCGCAGTTGTCGCTGCGGGTGGTGGGCGGCCGCGAGCGCGGGCGCGACCTGTTCGAATACCTGGCGTCGGTCGGCACGATTGGCGACTGGCGCGAACCGGACGTGATCCGGATCTCGCCGACCCCGCTGTACAACCGTTTCATGGACGTCTACCGCTTCGTCGAGGAAGTGGAGACCTGGCGCGGCGTCTGACCGGAGCAACCCCTTGAACGCATCCAACGACCGTTCCCTCACCATCATCGGCGCCGGCCTGGCCGGCGCGCTGCTGGCGACCCTGCTGGCCCGCAAGGGCTGGCGGGTGGACGTGTACGAAAAACGCGGCGACCCGCGCGTCAAAGGCTATGGCGGCGGCCGATCGATCAACCTGGCCCTGGCCGAGCGCGGCCGCCACGCGCTGCGCCAGGCCGACGCCGACGAGGCGGTGATGAAGCAGGCGGTGATGATGCGCGGGCGCATGGTCCACCCGCGCGACGGCCAGCCGCAGCTGCAGCGCTACGGTCGCGACGATTCGGAAGTGATCTGGTCGGTGCATCGCGGCGATCTCAACATCACTCTGCTCGACCTGGCCGAACAAGCCGGTGCTTCGCTGCATTTCCACCGCCAGCTGGACACGGTGGATTTCCAGGACCGGGTGGCCACCTTCATCGACGATCGCGACGGCAGCCGCCATCCCATCGACTTCCGTTCGCTGGTCGGCGCCGACGGCGCCGGTTCGTCGCTGCGCGCGGCGATGCGGCTGCGCACCGATCTCGGCGAGCGCACCGATTTCCTCGACCACTCCTACAAGGAACTGGAAATCCCGCCGGCGGCCGACGGCGGCTTCCAGATCGAACCCAACGCCCTGCACATCTGGCCGCGCGGCCACTACATGTGCATCGCCCTGCCCAACGACGAAAAGACCTTCACCGTCACCCTGTTCCTGCCCAACCACGGCGACCCCGGTTTCGACACCGTGCACACGCCGGCGCAGGCGCGCGCGCTGTTCGAACGCGACTTCCCCGATGCGGTGCCGCTGATCCCGCACCTGGAAGAGGACTGGCACCGCAACCCGGTCGGCCTGCTGGCCACCCTGTACCTGGACCGCTGGTACATCGACGACCGCGCGGTTCTGCTCGGTGACGCCGCCCATGCGATGGTGCCGTTCCACGGCCAGGGCATGAACTGCGCCTTCGAGGACTGCGTGGCGCTGGCCGAGCAACTGGAGCGCCACGGGGAACGCGCCGAGGCGTTCGACGCGTTCCAGCGCGAGCGCCAGCCCAATGCGCGCGCTATCCAGGAAATGGCGCTGGAGAACTACGTGGAAATGCGCGACAAGGTGGACGACGCGGCGTTCCTGCTCCAGCGCGAGCTGGAACGGACCCTGCAGGAGCGCCATCCGGGCCGCTTTGTACCGCACTACACCATGGTCACCTTCCTGCGCATTCCCTATCGGGTCGCGCTGGAGCGCAGCATCGTCCAGCGCGATCTACTGGTCGCCGCCACTCAGGGACTGGAACGTCTGGATCAGGTGGACTGGGCGCGGGTGGACGCCGAAGTGATCCGTCGCCTGCAACCGCTGGAGGCGGAAGCGCGGTGAGCGCCAGCTTCCTGTTCTACGATCTGGAGACGTTCGGCGCGGATCCGCGCCGTACCCGCATCGCCCAGTTCGCCGCCCAGCGCACCGATGCGGAGCTGAATCCGATCGAGGATCCGATCGATTTCTTCGTCCAGCCCGCCGACGATCTGCTGCCCTCGCCCACCGCCACCCTGATCACCGGCATCACCCCGCAGCAGGCCGCGCGCCAGGGCGTCAAGGAGGCGTCGGCGTTCGCCCGCATCGCCGACGAGATGTCGCGGCCGGATACCTGCACGCTGGGCTACAACTCGCTGCGCTTCGATGACGAGTTCGTCCGCCACGGCCTGTTCCGCAACTTCTTCGACCCCTACGAGCGCGAATGGCGCGGCGGCAATTCGCGCTGGGATCTGCTGGACGTGATGCGGCTGACCCACGCACTGCGCCCGGACGGCATCGTCTGGCCGCAGCGCGAGGATGGCGTCACCTCGTTCCGGCTGGAACACCTCGCGCTGGCCAACGATGTCCGCCAGGGCGATGCGCACGAGGCGCTGTCCGACGTGCGCGCGACCATCGGCATGGCCCGGCGGATGCGCCAGGCGCAACCCCGCCTGTGGGAATACGCGCTGAAACTGCGCGACAAGCGCTTCGCCGCCAGCCTGCTGGACACGGTGGCGATGACCCCGGTCCTGCATATCTCCCAGCGCTATCCGGCCAGCCGCATGTGCGCGGCGCTGGTGCTGCCGCTGGCGCGCCATCCGCAATACGACAACCGCATCATCGTGTACGACCTGGATGCCGACCCGGATCCGCTGCTGCACCTGGCACCGGAAGCCATCGCCGATCGCCTGTACACGCCCGCGGCGGATCTGCCGCCGGGTGAATCGCGCATTCCGCTGAAGGAAATCCACCTGAACAAGGCACCGGTGCTGGTCGCCCTGGCACACCTGCGCGACGCCGACTTCGAACGCCTGCGCATCGACCTGCTGATCACCGAGGCCAATGCCATCCGCCTGCGCGCGGCCGGACCGGCGCTGGCCGAGAAGGTGCGCCGCGTGTTCGCCGGCGAACGCGAGTTCGCCGTGCCCGATGTCGATGCCTCGCTGTATGGCGGTTTCCTTGGCGACGCCGACCGCCGCCGGTTTCCCGATCTGCGCGCCACCCCGCCGGAACTGCTGGGCCAGCGCGACTTCGGTTTCCGCGACCCGCGCCTGCCGGAACTGCTGTTCCGCTACCGTGCGCGCAACTGGCCGGGTACCTTGACCGCCGACGAACGCCTGCGCTGGGACGATTACCGTCGCCGGCGCCTGATCGGCGACAGTGGGCTTTCCGAATACGGTTTCGAAAGTTTCCACGCTGAAATCGCCGCGCTGCGCGCGGCCCCCACCACCGACGGCCCGAAGCAGGCCCTGCTCGACCAGTTGCAGGCCTGGGGCCAGGATCTGGAGCAGAGCCTGTGAGCAGTTATTTTTCCGACGCCAGTTTCAAGTTCCTGCGCGGCCTGGCGCGGCACAACGACAAGACCTGGTTCGCCGCGCACAAGACGCAGTACGAGGAGCACGTCAAGGAACCGTTCCTGCGCCTGCTGACCGACCTGCAACCGGATCTGGCGCAGGTCAGCGAACATTTCCGTTCCGATCCGAAGACGGTCGGCGGCTCGCTGTTCCGGATCTACCGCGACGCCCGCTTCTCCACCGACAAGTCGCCCTACAAACCCTGGCAGGGCGCACGCCTGTACCACGAACGCCGCAAGCAGGTGCCGGCGCCGTCGTTCTACATCCACCTGCAGCCGGGCGAATGCTTCGTCGGCGCCGGGTTGTGGCATCCGGAACCGGATACCCAGCGCCGAGTGCGCCAGTTCATCTTCGACAATCCCGGCAGTTGGAAAGCCGCCGCGCACGCGCCGAAGTTCCGCCGGCGCTTCGACTTCGAGGAAAGCGAGATGTTGACCCGGCCGCCGCGCGGGTTTCCGGCCGAGTTCGAATTCATCGACGATCTCAAGCACAAGAACTTCGTGTTCTGGCGTTCGCTGGACGACAGCGTGATGACCGGACCGAAACTGCGCCAGGTGCTGGGCGCCGACCTGGCCGCGCTGGCGCCGTTCGTCGACTACCTGTGCGCGGCCCTGGACCTGGAGTTCTAGCCATGAAGAAGTGGATCGCCCTGGCCGTCCTGCTGATCGCCGGTTTGCTCGGCTACCTCGCCGCGGGCCCCTACCTCGCGATCCACGGCATCCGCCAGGCGCTGGCCGAACAGGACACCGCCAAGCTGGAACGCCACGTGGACTTCCCCGCCCTGCGGGTCAACCTGCGCGCGCAGGTGGAAGACCAACTGGCCCGCCGCGCCGGCCCCGGGTTCCAGTCCAGCCTGCTCGGCGCGTTCGCGCTGTCGGTGGCGAACAACGTCATCGGCAGCGGCGTCGACACGATGGTCACGCCGCTGGGCATCGGCGCCATCCTGCAGGGCCGTTCGATGTGGAAGAAGGCGGTCGGCGACACCGTCGGCGGCGATACCCATGCGCCCCCGGTACCCGCGGATCCGTTGAAGGACGCCAAGCACCGCTTCGAATCCCTCTCGCGCTTCACCGCGACCATCCACGACGAGGACGGCCGCCCGGTCGTCTGCGTGTTCACCCGCCAGGGCCTGCGCTGGCGGCTCACCGACATCCGCCTGCCCCTGGACGGCCCATAGAGCGGAGCTTGCTCCGCTTTCCCGGCCGTCCAACACGTCCGAACGCCAGGCCCCCCAGCCGAGCAAGCTCGGCTCCACAACCCGGCGTAGAGCGGAGCTTGCTCCGCTTTCCCGGCTGTCCAGCACATCCGAACGCCCAGGCATCCCCAGCCGAGCAAGCTCGGCTCTACAACCCGGCGTAGAGCGGAGCTTGCTCCGCTTTCCTGGCCGCCCAATATATCCGAACGCCCAGACATCCCCAGCCGAGCAAGCTCGGCTCTACACACCGGCGTAGAGCGGAGCTTGCTCCGCTTCCTCGTATGTCCAACGTGCCCGAACGCCCCACCAGCCAAGCAAGCCCGGCTCCAAGGGTCAGCGATCGCGCGGCTGCCAATCCCGGCGTGCGCGCGCCAGGCGCAGGAACCGTGCGGCCAGTTGCCAACGCGCCGCGCGCGGCAGGCGCGCCAGCTCCTCGCGGGGATCGGCAACGACACCGCCCGGCTGCCAGGCGAACGCGATCCGGTTGCTCATGCGGGGTTCCTCCAGCGCCAGCACGCGTCCGCCAAAGCTGCGCCGCATCCGCACCAGATGCCGGCGCGCGTCGGTGGCGTAGAGATTGACCGCCATCGCCCCGCCTTCGGCCAGCGCATCCCGGCAGTCGTCGTAGAACGCCTGGGTCGAGACCGAGGGCGAGATGCCTTCCGCCTCGTAGGCATCCACCAGCAGCAGATCATAGGCGCCACGACGCTGGCGCAGCATCGCCGCGCCGTCTCCCAGCCGGGCCTGGAAGCGCCCGCTGTTGGCGGGAACGCGGAAGGCATCGCGCAACGCCAGCACGCGGACATCGCTTTCGAACGCCTCGATGGAAGCCTCCGGCAGGTGCCGATGGCAGAACTTGGCCTGGGATCCGCCGCCCAGTCCGATGATTCCGATCCGTGGCGGCCGCGGGCGCAGCAGCAGCGCGGCCAGCATGGTGCGGGTGTAGCCGACCTGGAGCACGTCAGGCCACCAGGTCAGCATGCGGCTCTGGGTCACGTCGCGATTGAATTGCAGCGTGGTGTACCACCAGCCGCGATGGACCCGGGGGGCGCCTTCGTTCACGGCGCCGGATCGTTGGCCACGCCGTGCGGGACGTGGCCGGCGGCCACGTGCGGGCGTGCGCTGTCGATGTTGTGCTGGGAATCGTCGAAGAAGATGTCGGCGCCGAAGGCGTCCAGGAATGGCCCCTTGTGACGTCCGCCCAGGAACAGCGCTTCGTCCAGGCGCACGCCCCATTCGCGCAGCGTGCGGATGACCCGTTCGTGCGCCGGCGCCGAACGGGCGGTAACCAGCGCGGTGCGAATCGGCGAGTGTTCGCCGGCCGGGAACATTTCCTGCAACTGGTGCAGTGCCGACAGGAAGCCCTTGAACGGTCCGCCCGACAGCGGCGCGCGCGCATTCTCGCGTTCGTGCCGGCCGAACGCTTCCACGCCCTGCTCGCGCGAAATCCGCTCGCTCTCGTCGCCGAAGATCACCGCGTCGCCATCGAAGGCGATCCGCAACTGGTCCTCGTGGCGCTGCCGGTGCGCCTGCGCCGGCAGGATGGTGGCCGCGGCGATGCCATGCTCCAGCGAACGCCGCACCGAATCCGGGTTGGCGGACAGGAACAGGTCCGCCCCGAACGGCCGGATGTAAGGCCAGGTCGGCTCGCCGGAGGTGAACACCGCGCGCACGATGCCCAGGCCGTGGTGCTGGATGGAATTGAAGATGCGCAGGCCGGTGTCGGCGGAATTGCGCGACAGCAGGATGACCTCCACCCGCGGCGTGTCGTCGGGCGCGCCGGCATTCAGCGCCAGCAGCTTGCGCACCACCGGGAACGCGACGCCCGGCGCGAGCACGTCGTCCTCGTGCTTGCGCTGGTGGTCGCTGTAGGCATCCACGCCCTGGCGTTCGAACAGCGCGTGGCTGTCCTCCAGATCGAACAGGGCGCGCGATGTCACCGCGACGGTCAACAGGCGGGGGGTGTTGTCGGCCATGCGCACAGTATCCGCCATCGCGGGGCTTCCCCGCGAGCCGGCCCCGCCCGCCGCCGCTCAATCCTCGGTCGAATCCACCATGAAGCGCGCCGGCGGACCACGCCGGTAATCGCGGGTCACCGCGCGCACCTCGACCTCCATGCGCAGCGGCTTCTGCTGCGCGGGCGCGTCATCCGGCCACAGGAACAGCAGTTCGGCGCGGCGGCTGTTGCTGATCACCCGTACCGGTTCGGCCGGAAACACCGCATAGCTGGTGTCCGCCGAAACCACCCGGAACTCGAAACCGATGTCTTCCAGTCCGTAATCGCCGCGCGGCCAGTCCAGGCGCACCCCGAGCAGACCCGAACCGTCGCAGGTGCCGGCCATGCCGCCCAGCCCGCGGGTAATCTCGGTGACCTTCAGTTCAGGCGCGCGCAGCGTGTCTTCCGGCGCGTCCGTGGGCGTGGCCCCGGCCTGCAGTTCGAAAGGCGCCATGTGCGTGTTCAGTCCGCACGCCTGCACGCCCTGCGCGGGCAACAGCGCGCAAAGCCCCCACAACCACCAGTGTTTCATCCCCTGACTCCTGTTCGGCATCGGACTACCCCGTCCGCACTCCTCCCGGTGCCGGACGGCCCTGACGTTGCTTGCTGCATGGCGGCGTCCCCACGCCGCTTCCCCGCACCGCCCGTTACACCACGAACTGTTCGCTGAGGATACGTTCCTCCAGATTGTGCTCCGGGTCAAACAACAGGGTCACGGTTCGGTCCTGCGATTCGCGGATCGTCACCTCCACCACGTCGCGGACTTCGTGCGAGTCGGCGGTGGCGCTGACCGGCCGCTTGTACGGGTCCAGCACCCGGAACCGCACCTCGGTGTTCGCGCGCAGGATCGCGCCGCGCCAGCGGCGCGGGCGGAAAGGCGCGATCGGGGTCAGCGCGATCGTGCTTGAACCCAGCGGCAGGATCGGCCCATGCGCGGAGAAGTTGTAGGCGGTGCTGCCGGCCGGCGTGGCGGTCAGCACGCCGTCGCAGATCAGTTCGTCCAGCCGGGTCTGTCCGTTCAGATCGATGCGGATGTGCGCGGCCTGGCGGGTCTGGCGCAGCAGCGAGACCTCGTTGTAGGCCAGCGAGCCGGTACTGGCGCCGGATTCGGTCAGCGCCAGCATCTCCAGCGGCCGCAGCTTGGCCGGCTCGGCCTGGGCGATCCGGTCCAGCAGATCCTCGCTGCGGTACTGGTTCATCAGGAACCCGACCGTTCCCAGCTTCATGCCGAACACCGGTTTGCCCAGGCTGCCGTGCCGATGCAGGGTCTGCAGCATGAAACCGTCGCCGCCGAGCGCGCACAGCACGTCGGCTTCCTGCGGATCCTGGCTGCCGTGCAGGGCGGTCAGTTCGGCCAGCGCGTGCTGCGCTTCGGCGGCCGGACTGGCGAGAAAGGCGATGCGGGGCGTCTGGCTCATCCCGGGTTCCTGGTGGCTTGCCGGAGAGGATAACGGCAGAAGCCCGGGATTGGATGACCGCGATGCCATCCGTTCCGGGCCGCGCAAAAAAACAGGCCGGGTTGCCCCGGCCTGTTTTCGCCATCACGAGCGCCGCGATCAGCCCTGCGCGGCCAACTGGCCCAGCCGCTGCACCGCCACCGAAGCGGTCGGATAGTCCAGCGTCTTCTGCGCGGCCAGCTCGTTGAGCATGGCCAGGGTGAAGCGCAGGCCGGCGTCACCGCGCTGCAGCCAGGCCTGGACCTTGGCGTCGGCGGTGTTGCCGGGCATCGACAGCACCTGCGAGGTCAGCGTGCGCTGGTGGTTGGTCAGCTCGTCGCGCAGCACGCCACGGGCCACCGCATGCCAGCGCCCGTCGACCTTCAGCGCGTCGACCTGATCCACCAGCCACGGCAGGTGCAGGGCTTCGCCCAGGCGGTAGTGGACCTTCGACACCTCGACCGGCTTGAGCTTGCGGGCACGCGCCAGTTCGATGATGTCGCAGGATGGCTCCAGGTACGGCAGCGCCGCCAACTGGCCCGCGAGGCCGGCCGGCAGGCCCTTGTCCTTCCAGGTCTGCAGGCTGGCGTTGTACGCCGGACGCAGCGAGTCCGGCAGCACGCCGTCGGCGGCCCGGATTTCGTTGAAGCCGTCGTAGTAGCGCTCCACCGCGGTGGCGATCGCCGGGATTGGACCCTGGCGGGTCAGCAACCAGCGGGTGAAGGTACGCTGCACCGACCAGATCACCTGCAACGCGTCGATCTGCACCGACTCCGGCACCTTGCCGTCGAGAGCGTCGATCTGCACCCACAGCTCACGCGCGTCCAGCGTCTCGCGGGTGATGGTGAAGGCCTTGGCGACCTCCGCCGGGCTGCGGCCGGTGTCCTCCTGCATGCGCAGCAGGAAAGTCGCGCCCATCCGGTTGATGGTGGTGTTGGTCACCGCGGTGGCGATGATTTCGCGCTTCAGGCGGTGCTTCTCCATGTCCGCGGCGTACTTCTTCTGCAGCGGCTTGGGGAAGTAGCGCTGCAGTTCCTTGGACAGGTACGGATCTTCCGGGATGTCCGAATCCAGCAATTGCTGGAACGCCACCAGCTTGGAGTACGACAGCAGCACCGCCAGTTCCGGCCGGGTCATGCCCTGCCCGCGCGCCTTGCGCTCGGCCAATTCCGCATCCGAGGGCAGGTACTCGATCTGGCGATCCAGCAGGCCCTGGGATTCCAGGGTCTGGATGAAGTGCTGCTTGGAACCCAGGCGCGCCGCGCTCATCCGCTCCATCAGGCTGAGCGCCTGGTTCTGGCGGTAGTTGTCCCACAGCACCAACTGGGCGACCTCGTCGGTCATGTCCGCCAGCAGCTTGTTGCGGGCATCCATGCGCAGCTTCTTCTCCTGCACCACGCCGTTGAGCAGGATCTTGATGTTCACCTCGTGATCCGAGGTGTCCACGCCGGCGGAGTTGTCGATGAAGTCGGTGTTGAGCAGCACGCCATGCTGGGCGGCCTCGATGCGGCCCAACTGGGTCAGGCCCAGGTTGCCGCCCTCGCCGACCACCTTGCAGCGCAGGTCGCGCCCGTCCACGCGCAGGCCATTGTTGGCGCGGTCGCCGACATCGGCGTTGGTCTCGCTGCTGGCCTTGACGTAGGTACCGATGCCGCCATTCCACAGCAGGTCGACTGGCGACTTCAGGATCGCGCTCATCAGCTCGTTGGGCGACAGCGACTTCACGCCGTCGGCCAGGCCCAGCACCTCGCGCACCTGCGGAGTGATCTCGATCGACTTGGCGGTACGCGGATGGATGCCGCCGCCCTTGGAGATCAGCTTGGTGTCGTAATCGGCCCAGCTGGAACGCGGCAGCTTGAACAGGCGCTGGCGCTCCTGGAAGCTGCGCGCCGCTTCCGGCGACGGGTCCAGGAAGATGTGGCGATGATCGAACGCGGCCACCAGGCGGATATGCGGCGACAGCAGCATGCCGTTGCCGAACACGTCGCCGGACATGTCGCCGATGCCCACGCAGGTGAAGTCCTGGGTCTGCGAATCGCGGCCCAACGCGCGGAAATGGCGCTTGACCGATTCCCAGGCACCGCGCGCGGTGATGCCCATGCCCTTGTGGTCATAGCCGACCGAACCGCCGGAGGCGAACGCATCACCCAGCCAGAAGTTGTGGGCGATGGCCAGGCCATTGGCGATGTCGGAGAACGTCGCCGTGCCCTTGTCGGCGGCGACCACCAGGTACGGGTCGTCCTGATCGTGGCGGACCACGTTCAGCGGCGGAACGATCTTGCCGCCGACGATGTTGTCGGTGATGTCCAGCAGGCCCTGGATGAACATCTTGTAGCAGGCGATGCCCTCGGCCAGCACCGCGTCGCGATCTCCCCCCACCGGCGGACGCTTGACGAAGAAACCGCCCTTCGCGCCGACCGGCACGATCACGGTGTTCTTCACCATCTGCGCCTTGACCAGGCCCAGCACCTCGGTGCGGAAATCCTCGCGGCGATCCGACCAGCGCAGGCCGCCGCGGGCGACCGGGCCGAACCGCAGGTGCACGCCTTCCACGCGCGGGCCGTACACGAAGATCTCGCGGTACGGGCGCGGCTTGGGCAGATCCGGCACCTTGGCCGAATCGAACTTGAAAGCGATCGTGTGGGCCGGCTGGCCATCCACGCCAATCTGGTAGTAGCTGGTGCGCAGGGTCGCCTCGATGGCGCCGATGAAACCGCGCAGGATGCGGTCCTCATCCAGGCTGGACACGCGATCCATCAGCTTGAGCAGCGCCTTGTGGGTCGCCTCGACCTGTTCCTCGCGCTTGCCGCCACGGGCGTCCAGCACCGGTTGCAACGCCGTCAGCGTGGCTTCGTCGCCCTGCGCCAACGCGCGCAACTGGGCGGCGAAACGCTCCTGGCCGGCCTTGATTTCGGCCTTGCTCTCATGGCCGACCGCCGGATCGAAACGCGCCTCGAACAGTTCGACCAGCAGGCGAGCGAGCAGCGGATAACGGTTCAGCGTCTCCTCGACGTAGCTCTGCGAGAACGGCACGCCGGTCTGCAGCAGGTACTTGCAGTAACCACGCAGCATCGCGATCTGGCGCCAGGCCAGGCTCGCGCCGAGCACCAGCCGGTTGAAGCCGTCGTTCTCGGCGTCGCCGTGCCAGATCCGGGCAAAGGCCTCCTCGAACTGCGCGTGCAGGCGATCGGTATCGATCGCGCCGCCCACCGCTTCCACCTCGAACTCCTGGATGTAGACCGGCTCGGCGGCCTCCAGCCGGAACGGGTGTTCGGAGATGACCCGCAGGCCCATGTTCTCCATCAGCGGCAGCGCGTCCGACAGCGGAATATCGGCCTGCTGGCGATACAGGTTGAGCCGCAACCGGCCCTCGCCGGCGCGCGCGCGGCGCGAGCGGTGCAGGCTCAGGCGCAGCGCGTCCGGACCGTCGAGCGCGGCCAGGTTCTCCACGTCGTTGGCGGCGAATTCCGGCGACACCGTTTCGATGTAGCCGGCCGGCAGCGCGCGGCCGAAACGGCTCATCAGCTTCAGGCCCTCGCCTTCGCCGTGGCGCGCGATCAGCGTCTCGCGCAGATCGTCCTGCCAGTTGCGCAGCAGGTGGGCGATGTCGGCTTCCAGCGCGGCGGTGTCGACGTCGATCTGCTCGCCGGCCTTCGGGCGGATGGTGAGGTGCAGCTGCGCCAGCGGCGACTCGCCCAGTTGCACGTTGGTATCGACGTACTCGCCATGCAGGGCCTGCTTCAACAGCGCCTCGATGCGCAGGCGCACGTCGGTGTTGAAGCGATCGCGCGGGATGTACACCAGTGCCGAGAAGAAGCGGCCATAGCGATCACGGCGCAGGAACAGCTTGCTGCGCACCCGCTCCTGCAGGCCGAGGATGCCCATCGCGGTGCGGTTGAGTTCTTCCTCGCTGGACTGGAACAGTTCCTCGCGCGGCAGGGTTTCCAGGATGTGGCGCAACGCCTTGCCGCTGTGGCTGCTCGGCGACAGGCCGGAATTGCGCATCACGAATTCATGGCGCTCGCGCACCAGCGGGATTTCCCACGGGCGGCGGTTGTAGGCGCTGGAGGTGTACAGGCCGATGAAGCGCTGCTCGGCGATCGGGGTGCCCTTGGCGTCGAATTCCAGCACGCCGATGTAGTCCATGTTGCCCGGGCGATGCACGTTCGAGCGGCGGTTGGTCTTGGTCAGGATCAATGCATCGACCGAACCGGATTGCGGCATGTAGTGCGCGGCCAGGGTCTTGACGCTGCGCGGCGTCGAGGCGTCGTCGCCCCGCAGCAGGCCCAGGCCACTGTCTTCCACCGCACGCAGGATGCCGTCGCCATTGCCCTTCTCCACGCGGTACTCGCGGTAGCCGAAGAAGGTGAAGTGGTCATTGGCGGCCCAGCGCAGGAATTCCTGCGCCTCATGGCGGCCGGCGTCGCTGATCGGCAGGCGGCGGGTGGCCAGGTCGTCGGCCAGCGTGAGCATCTTCTCGCGCATCACGCTCCAGTCGCGGACGATCGCGCGCACTTCTCCCAGCACCTGGCGGATGCGCTGTTCGATGCGCGGCATGTCGCCGGCCTGCTGGCGATCGATCTCCAGCACCATCAGCGATTCCGGCTTGCCCTCGCCCACCGCGGTCGCCTTGCCGGCCTTGTCGCGGGTGAAACGCACCAGCGGGTGGCCCAGTACGTGCACGCCCACGCCCATCTCCGCCAGCGCCATGCTGACCGAGTCGACCAGGAACGGCATGTCGTCGTTGATGATCTGCAGCACGGTGTGCGGCGCTTCCCAGCCATTGGCCTGGGCCGTGGCGTTGAACACGCGCACGTTGGCGGTGCCGGGCTTGCGCGCCCGCGCGAATTCAAGCATGTCGGCGGCGATGGCCGCCCAGATTTCCGGTGCGTGGTGCGGATACTCGTCATCCGCCATCCGCTTGTAGAACGCTTCGGTGAAGGCCAGCGCCTCGGCCTGGCGCGCCGCCGGCACGCGCTTGCGGATGGCCGCGTAAATCGGCTCCAGCGAGAACACCGCCGGCCCCTTGCCCGCGCTGCCCGCCGGGATGGTCTTGACCGCCTTGCTGGTCTTGCTGGCCGCGGCCTTGCCCGCTGCCCCCGCGGCCTTGGCCGCGCCGGTCTCCGGTCGGGCAGCCACCTTCTTGGTCGGGGTCTTCTTCGGCGTCACCGCCTTGGCGGACTTGGCCGCGGCCGGTTTGGGCTTCTGTTTCTTCGGGGCTTTCTTGGAGCTGCGCACAGCGTTCATGCAGATGGAGACTCTACGATTGGTAGTCGAATGGTCATTGTATCCCCCGTCGCCATGACAAAACTTGTTGCGCGGCGTCATAAGAAGGGGTTGCAAAGCACTAGACGAAGGACTAGGCGATTTGCCTCATCGGTGATTCCCGGTGCGATGACGGAGCCATGCGCATGCCGATGGAATCCCCATCGGGGAACCTCTGGCGCCTCCAGCATGAATGGCGCCCTTTGCACACACGCCAAGCCGCCTTTCAAGCCTGTTCAAATTCTAAACTGGACGGTATAGTCCAACGCCTTATGTCGTCCGTCCTCCCCTCCTTCGCCGCGATCCAGCGACGGCAACGCGTGCACGCGGCCGTCCGCGAGTTGCTGGCCGAACAGGGATTCCGGATCAGCATGGACGCGGTGGCCGCCCGGGCCGGCTGCTCCAAGCAGACCCTGTATGCCCAGTTCGGCAGCAAGCAGGCGCTCCTGCGCAGCATGATCGACGAGCACCTGGACCTGACCACCGTTCGCCTGGAGGACGGTCCCGGTACCGGCAACGATGTCCGCGGGACCCTGCTCGCCTTCGCGATGGAGCATCTGGCCCACCTGTGCGATCCTTCGGTGGTCGCAACCAGCCAGTTGCTCACCGCGGAGGCCCACCAGTTTCCCGAAGAGGCGAAAGCGCTGTACCGGGACGGTTGCGAGCGGCTGACGGAACGGCTTGCCCGCTGGCTCGCCTCGGCCATGGAACGCGGCCTGCTGAAGCAGGACGATCCGCACCTGGCGGCCGAGTTGCTGTTGAGCATGATTACCGGCCTTGATTTCGAACGGCAGCGCTTCGCCGTACCGCATCGACGCAGCCTCGCGGCCCGCCGCCGCTGGGCCGAGTTCGCCGTCGACGGGTTCCTCCGCGCCTTCCCGCCCGCCATCGGCAGGGCGGCGGCGGCGGACGCCCCCTCTATACCCCCCCAAGAATTCCAAATCTGACACGGAGCTCCACCGATGACCGCCCCCGTCCGTTCCGTCGCCCTTTGCTGTGCCCTCGCACTGGCACTGGCTGCCTGCAGCAAGAACCAGGAACAGCCGCAGATGCCGCCACCCGAAGTCGGTGTGGTCAAGGCCAATCCGCAGACCGTGCCGCTGGAGCGTGATCTGGTCGGCCGGTTGTCCCCGGTCCGCAGTTCCGACGTGCGCGCCCGCGTCTCCGGCGTGCTGGTCAAGCGCGTGTACCAGGAAGGCACCGACGTGAAGGAAGGCCAGGTGCTGTTCCAGATCGATCCGGCGCCGCTGCGCGCTTCGCTTAGCGCGGCGCAGGCCAACCTGGCCTCGGCGCAGGCGACCTACGCCAACGCCAAGGTCTCCGCCGATCGCGCCCGCCAGCTGGCGCCGCAGAAGTTCGTGTCCAAGTCCGACCTGGACAACGCCGAGGCCGCCGAACGCAGTGCCGCCGCCGCGGTCCAGCAGGCCCGCGCCAACGTCGAGACCGCACGCATCAACCTGGGCTACGCCAGCGTCACCGCGCCGATTTCCGGCCGTGCGGGCAAGCAGCAGGTGACCGAGGGCGCGCTGGTCGGCCAGGGTGAAGCCACCCTGCTGACCACCGTCGATCAGCTCGATCCGCTGTACGTCAACTTCTCGATCAGCGCGGCCGAACTGGAGGCGCTGCGCAGTGCCCAGAGCGGAGGCAACGTGCAGTTGTCCGACACCGGCACCGCCCAGGTCCAGGTCAAGCTCGCCGACGGTACGATCTACGACCAGCCGGGCACCCTGGATTTCTCCGGCGTGGTGGTGGATCCCGCCACCGGCAGCGTCTCGCTGCGCGCTACCCTGCCCAACCCGGATCGCAAGCTGCTGCCCGGCGCGTTCGTCACCCTGCGCGCCACCCTGGGCCAGCAGAACAATGCCTTCCTGATCCCGCAGGGCGCGATCCAGCGCGACACCCAGGGCGCCTATGCGATGGTCGTCGGCCAGGACGGCAAGGTCGTGCGCAAGCCGGTGGATGCCAAGCAGGCCGTCGGCGCCAACTGGCTGATCACCAGCGGCCTGGCCGCCGGTGACCAGGTCGTCGTGGACGGACTGCAGAAGGTTCGCGAAGGCGCTCCCGCCAAGCCCGTGACCGCCGGCGCCAAGCCGGCCCAGCCGGGGGCCGCGGCGGGCCAGAAGCCCGCGGCCGCCGAAGGCGCGAAGCCGGAAGGCAAGGCCGAATAAGGATCCGCCCCCATGCCCAAGTTTTTCATCAACCATCCGGTCTTCGCCTGGGTCGTGTCGATCCTGATCTCGCTCGCGGGCGTGATCTCGATCCTCAACCTGGGCGTGGAGTCCTATCCCTCCATCGCCCCGCCGCAGGTGACGGTCAGCGCGAGCTATCCCGGCGCCAGCGCCGAGACCACCGAGCGCTCGGTGACCCAGGTCATCGAGCAACAGCTCACCGGTATCGACAACCTGCTGTATTTCAGTTCCACGTCGAGCTCTTCCGGTCGCGCCACGGTCACCCTGACCTTCCAGACCGGCACCGACGCCGACATCGCCCAGGTCCAGGTGCAGAACAAGGTCGCGCTGGCGACCCCGCGCCTGCCGTCCGAGGTGACCGCGCAGGGCGTGGTGGTGGCCAAGGCCAACGCCGGCTTCCTGATGGTGGTGGGCCTTCAGTCGGACAATCCGGCGGTGGATCGCAACCACCTCAACGACATCCTGGCCTCGCGCGTGCTTGACCAGGTCTCGCGCATCCCCGGCGTCGGCAGCACCCAGCACTTCGGTTCCGAGTACGCCATGAACCTTTGGCTGGATCCGGGCAAGCTGCAGGGCTACAACCTGTCCTCCAGCGAAGTGCTGGCGGCGGTCAAGGGCCAGAACGTGCAGTTCGCCGCCGGTTCGGTCGGTTCCGATCCGGCGCCGGAGGGCCAGGCGTTCACCGCGACCGTGTCGGCCGAGGGCCGGTTCACCTCGCCCGAGCAGTTCGAGAACATCATCCTGCGCGCCAACAGCGACGGTTCCACCGTGCGCCTGAAGGACGTGGCGCGGGTCGAGTTCGGCGCCCAGAACTACGGCTTCGACACCCAGTACAACGGCAAGCCGGTCGGCGCCTTCGCCATCCAGCTGCTGCCGGGCGCCAACGCGCTGAACGTGGCCGAGGCCGTGCGCACCAAGATGGACGAGCTGCAGCCCAGCTTCCCGCAGGGCGTGTCCTGGTTCTCGCCGTATGACACCACCACCTTCGTGACCATCTCGATCGAGGAAGTCGTCAAGACCCTGTTCGAGGCGATCCTGCTGGTGTTCCTGGTGATGCTGATCTTCCTGCAGAACTTCCGCGCCACCATCATCCCCACCCTGGTCATCCCGGTCGCCCTGCTGGGCACGTTCTGGGGCCTGAGCGTCATCGGCTTCACCATCAACCAGCTGACCATGTTCGCGCTGGTGCTGGCGATCGGCATCGTGGTGGACGATGCGATCGTGGTGATCGAGAACGTCGAGCGCATCATGGCGGAAGAGAAGCTGCCGCCGCGCGAGGCCACCATCAAGGCGATGGACCAGATCACCGGCGCGGTCATCGCGATCACCGTGGTGCTGGCGGCGGTATTCATCCCGTCCGCGCTGCAGGGCGGCGCCTCGGGCGAGATCTACAAGCAGTTCGCGCTGACCATCGCCATCTCGATGGCGTTCTCGGCGTTCCTCGCGCTGGGCTTCACTCCGGCGCTGTGCGCCAGCTTCCTCAAGCAGCACGAGCATGACAGCCACGAGAAGAAGAACATCGTCTTCCGCCTGTTCGAGAAGTACTACGCCAAGGTCGAGAAGACCTACGTCGGACACATCGGCGCGGCAATCCGGCATACCCCGCGCTGGATGGTGGTGTTCGCGCTGCTGACCGTGCTGTGCGGCTTCCTGTTCACCCGCATCCCGAGCAGCTTCCTGCCCGAGGAAGACCAGGGCTACGCGCTGGCGATCGTGCAGTTGCCGCCGGGCAACACAATGAGCAAGACCAACGAGGTGTTCACCCAGATCCGCGGCACCCTCAGCCAGATGGAGGGCTTCGAGGGGATGATGCAGGTGTCCGGCTTCAGCTTCCTGGGCCAGGGCGAGAACGTCGGCATGGCGTTCATCAAGCTCAAGCCGTGGGACGAGCGCGAGGTCGTGGTCACCGACTTCATCCAGCAGGCCAATGGCGCGCTGTATGGCATCAAGGGCGCGCAGATCTTCGTGGTCAACCTGCCCACCGTGCAGGGCCTGGGCCAGTTCGGCGGCTTCGACATGTGGCTGCAGGATCGCAGCGGCGCCGGCGAGGCCGCACTGCTGGCCGCCCGCAACACCCTGCTCGGCAAGGCGGCACAGGACAAGACCCTGGTCGGCGTGCGCCCGAACACCCTGGAAAACGCTCCGCAGCTGCAGCTCAGCGTGGACCGCGTGCAGGCCCAGGCGATGGGACTGTCGGTCGGCGACATCTACACCTCGATCCAGCTGATGCTGGCCCCGGTGTACGTCAACGACTTCTTCTACCAGGGCCGTATCAAGCGCGTGAACATGCGCGCCGATGCTCCATACCGCACGGGCGCCGAGTCACTGGGCCGCATCTACACGCCCAGCAGCCTGCAGACCGACGCCAGCGGCGGACGCGCGATGATCCCGCTGTCCACCGTGGTCCATTCGGAGATGGGTTCGGTGCCGCCGTCGCTGTCGCGCTACAACGGCTATGCCGCCGTCAACATCAACGGCGCGGCCGCTCCGGGCAGTTCCTCCGGCCAGGCGATGACCACGATGGAGAACATCGTGACCAACGATCTGCCGCAGGGCTTCGGCTATGACTGGAGCGGCATGTCGTACCAGGAAATCCTGGCCGGCAACAGCGCCACGCTGCTGATGGTGCTGTCGATCGTGGTGGTGTTCCTGTGCCTGGCCGCCCTGTACGAGAGCTGGTCGATTCCGGTGGCGGTGCTGCTGGTGGTGCCGCTGGGCGCCCTGGGCGCGCTGGCCTTCACCATGATGCGCGGCCTGTCGAACGACATCTTCTTCAAGATCGGCCTGATCACCATCATCGGCCTGGCCGCCAAGAACGCCATCCTGATCGTCGAGTTCGCGGTCATGGAGCGCAAGATGGGCAAGACCCTGCGGGATGCGGTGATCACCGCCGCCCACCTGCGTTTCCGCCCGATCCTGATGACCTCGTTCGCGTTCATCATGGGCGTGCTGCCGATGGCGATCTCGTCCGGCGCCGGCGCCAATGCCCGCCACGCCATCGGTACCGGCGTGATCGGCGGCATGCTGGCGGCGACGTTCCTGGGCCTGCTGCTGATCCCGGTGTTCTTCGTCGCGGTGCGGCGCGTGCTCGGCGACAAGATGGACGAGCCGTCCCGCGAGTACCTGGAGGCGCACGACGTGCCCACCTCGCGCTGACGCCGCCAAGGCGTGCCAACGCACACGGAAACCCCGGCCTGGCCGGGGTTTTCCGTTTCTGGCGGATGCGATTCAAGGCATGCGCGGTGCAGTCGCCATTTTTGTAATGGCCATTATTTAACGCGCGGGAGGTGACTTCCTTCCCTTCCGGCGTCCCGTCTCATCCCGTGATAATCGCGCGATCCAAGATGTCGATCCGGGCCCCGCCCGTTCGTCGTCTTCCTGAATCCCCCACCATCGATGCCCGCCATGACACGGAACGCCACTGCACGGAAACCTCCTTCCACCACCCGCCGCATGGTCCTGATGCTGCTGGGCGTGGTCCTGATCTTCGGTGGCGTGTTCGCCATCAAGGCGTTCATGAACCAGGGCATGAACCAGTTCTTCGACAACATGCCCCAGCCGGCCTCCACCGTGACCGACTGGACCGCCAAGCGGGAACGCTGGGTCGATGCCCAGCAGGCGGTAGGCACGTTCGTCGCCATCCAGGGCACCGACGTGACCACCGAGGCCGGTGGCGTGGTGCGCGAGCTTTCGATCAACGTCGGCCAGCCGGTCAAGGCGGGCGCGGTGCTGGCGCGGTTGAATACGGCCAATGAACTGGCGGTGCTGCGTTCGCTGGAAGCTTCCGCCAAGCTGGCCGCCGTCCAACGCGATCGCTGGCAGGCGCTGGCCCGCGACAAGCTGGTCTCGCAGGCCGACGCCGAGGAGCGCAGCACCCAGGCCGCGACCGCGCAGGCCCAGGTCGAGGCGCAGCGCGCCCTGATCGCGCAGAAGACCATCACCGCGCCGTTCAGCGGCGTGCTCGGCATCCGCAAGGTCAGCCTGGGCCAGTACCTGAGTCCGGGCGACGCGATCGTCACCCTGCAGACGCTGGATCCGATCTACCTCGACTTCACCCTGCCCGAGCAACGCGTCGGACAGGTGACCCGCGGCAGCCGGATCCGTGCCACGGTCGATGCGCTCCCCGGCCAGGTGTTCGAGGGCGAGGTCACCGCGGTGGAACCGCTGGTCGATGTGGCCACCCGCAACTTCAAGGTCCAGGCGACCCTGGTCAATCCCGACGGCGCATTGCGTCCGGGCACCTTCGCCCATGTCGGCTTCGATACCGGCAGTGCGCAGGACGTGGTGGTGGTGCCGCAGACCGCGGTCAGCTTCAATCCCTACGGCAACGCGGTCTACGTGATCCAGGAAATCGCCCGCGCCAAGGGCGAGACCGACATGCAGGGCAAGCCGTTGACCGGCAAGAAGCTGATCGTCAAGCAGCGCTTCGTCAAGACCGGCGCCACCCGTGGTGACCTGATCGCGATCACCGAGGGCCTCAAGGCCGGCGAACGGGTCGCGACCACGGGCCTGCTGAAGCTGCGCAACGACGCCGAGGTGGTGGTCAACAACAAGGTCCAGCCGAGCGCCAACGCCGCGCCGGTTCCGGAAAACCGTTGACGGAGACCCGGCGATGAAATTCACCGACATCTTCATCAACAAACCGGTGCTGGCGGTCGTCGTCAGCCTGTTCATCCTGCTGTTCGGGCTGCGCTCGTTCACCGAGTTGAACGTGCGCCAGTATCCGGAACTGCGCAACGCGGTGGTCAACATCAGCACCACCTACTACGGTGCCGATGCCGACCTGATCCAGGGCTTCATCACCACCCCGCTCGAACGCGAGGTCGCCAGCGCCGAGGGCATCGAGTACCTCAGCTCGACCAGTTCGGCCGGCGTCAGCCTGATCCAGGCTTACATCCGCCTGGATCAGGATCCGAACGAAGCGCTGACCCAGATCGCCGCCAAGGTCAACAAGATGCGTGGCCAGCTGCCGCCGGAGTCCGAGGACCCGGTGATCGACTTGCAGCAGGGCCAGCAGATCGCGGCGATGTACGTGTCGTTCGCTTCCGAGACCCTGGACAACAACCAGATCACCGACTACCTGACCCGCGTCGTCCAGCCCAAGCTGGTGACCGTGTCCGGCGTGCAGCGTGCCGACATCCTCGGCGCCGGCACCTTCGCCATGCGCGTCTGGCTGAAGCCCGACCGGATGACCGCGCTGCGGGTCACCGCCAGCGATGTCGCCAGCGCCCTGCAGAACAACAACGTGCTGTCGGCGGTGGGTTCGACCAAGGGCGAGATGGTCGCGATCGACATGACCGCACGCACCGATCTGCGCAACGCGGACGAGTTCCGCCGCCTGATCGTGCGCGAGGAGAACGGCGCGATCGTCCGCCTGGGCGACGTCGCGGACGTGGTCCTGGGCTCGGAGAATTACGGCACCTCGGTGCGCATCAACGGCGAAGCGGCCACCTTCATGGGCATCTTCGTCGCCCCGGACGCCAACTCGCTGGACGTGATCAAGGAAGTGCGCAAGCTGTGGGACGGTGAAATCGTGCCGCAGCTGCCGGAAGGCATCAAGGCGACGATCCCCTACGACAGCACCGAGTCCATCCAGGATGCCATCGACGAGGTGGTCAGCACGATCGTCGAAGCGGTGATCATCGTGATCGTGGTGATCTTCCTGTTCCTGGGCTCGCTGCGCAGCGTGCTGATTCCGGCGGTGACCGTGCCGCTGTCGCTGGTCGGCGCGCTGTTCCTGATGCTGCTGATGGGCTTCACCATCAACCTGCTGACCCTGCTGGCGATGGTGCTGGCGATCGGCATCGTGGTGGACGACGCTATCATCGTGCTGGAGAACATCCATCGCCACATCGAGGAAGGCATGTCGCCCTACGACGCCTCGATCAAGGGCGCGCGCGAACTGGCCTGGCCGGTGGTGGCGATGACCACCACCCTGGTCGCGGTCTACCTGCCGATCGGTTTCCAGGGCGGCCTGACCGGCGTGCTGTTCACCGAGTTCGCCTTCACCCTGGCCGGATCGGTGCTGCTGTCGGGCGTGATCGCCCTGACCCTCAGCCCGATGATGTGCGCCAAGATCCTCAAGCCGCACAGCGCCGGCGGCAAGGGCAAGCTGGAGAAGTGGCTGGACGCCCGCTTCGAGACCCTGCACCGCAGCTACCAGCGTCGCCTGCACGGCACCCTGGAAACCAAGGCGGTGATCGGCATCTTCGGCCTGCTGGTGCTCGCCTCGTGCGCCTTCCTGTACACCTCCGCGCCGCAGGAACCGGCGCCGCTGGAAGACGAAGGCTTCATCTTCTCCATCGCCAGCGCCGATCCCTACTCCACGCTGGACTACGTGGAGCGCTATACCGAGGAAGTCACCACGATTGCCAAGGGCGTGCCCGAGATCCAGGACTACTTCCTGTTCAACGGCGGTTTCGGCGGCAGCGGTGGCGGCGCCAGTCCCAGCGCCATGGCCGGCTTCGTGCTCAAGCCCTGGAGCCAGCGCGAGCGTTCGACCAAGGCGGTGCTGGAGCAGGAACTGCAGCCGAAGATGAGCGGCGTCAGCGGCCTGAACGTGTTCGCGCTGGTGCCCCCGTCCCTGCCCAGCGCGGGCGGCGACGGCGGTGGCGAGTTCATCATCGGCGGCGTGGGCGAGCTGAGCCAGCTCAACGAGCTGGCCGACACCATCCTGCAGAAGGCCATGGCCAGCAAGCGCTTCATCTTCCTGGACAAGGACCTGAAGATCGACAAGCCGCGCATCGAGGTGGAGATCAACCGCGACAAGGCGGCCAGCCTGGGCATCGACATGCGGACGCTGGCAGCCGACATGTCGGCCATGCTGTCGGGCGGCTATACCAACCGCTTCGCCATGCAGAACCGCTCGTACCTGGTGATTCCGCAGGTGCAGCGCAATGACCGCCTCAACGCCAGCGATCTCGAGAACTACTACACCCGTACCCGCGACGGCGAACTGGTACCGCTGTCGACCATCGTGACCCTGAAGGAAAGCGCGCAGCCGCAGTCGCTCAAGCGCTTCCAGCAGCTCAATGCGGTGTCGATCACGTTCGCGCCGCGTCCCGGCGTCAGCAAGGGCGAAGCCCTGGCCATCCTGGACCAGGCCGCCAAGGAAGTGCTGCCGCAGGGCTACTCGGTCGACTACGCCGGCGAATCGCGTCAGTTCAAGCAGGAGGGTTCGGCGATGCTGATGACCCTGGTGCTGGCCCTGATCGTGATCTTCCTGGTGCTGTCGGCGCAGTTCGAGAGCTTCCGCGACGCATTGATCATGCTGCTGACCGTGCCGATGGCGATCTGCGGCGCATTGCTGACCCTCAACGTGCTGGCGCTGGCCGCGCAGATCCTGCAGATGATGGGTATCGAAGCCTTCCCCGGGATGAGCATCAACATCTACACCCAGGTGGGCCTGGTGACGCTGGTGGGCGTGATCTCCAAGCACGGCATCCTGATCGTGGAGTTCGCCAACAAGCTGCAACTCGAACGTGGTCTGTCCAAGCGCGAAGCCATCGAGGAAGCGGCCGCCATCCGCCTGCGCCCGGTGCTGATGACCACCGCCGCGCTGGTGTTCGCGATGATCCCGTTGCTGATCGCCACCGGCCCGGGCGCCGCGTCGCGGTTCTCGATGGGCGTGGTGATCGCCTCGGGCATGACCATCGGCACCATGTTCACCCTGTTCGTGCTGCCGGCGTTCTACCTGTACCTGGCCCGCGATCATTCCCGTGAACGCGCGCATGCGGGAGAGACCGCTCCGCCGGCCCTGCCCAGCGAACCCGCGCCCGGGCACTGAAAGACGACGAATCCGTCGTGATTGCAAGGAAAAGCCCCGGCCATGCCGGGGCTTTTTCATTTGTGTTCCCGCTGGGTCGCGAGGCGGTTTGGGAATCCTCCGATGGTGTCGGCCGGCGCACCGGCACAGGCTGGTATCTCCTTTCCCTGCTTCCACGCGACACCATGTCCCACGAATCCCGGCGCCGCCGGTCGGTCTCCGGCCAGGTGCTTCTGCTGCTGGCCATGATGCTGCCGGTGCTCATCCCCGGAACGGCAATTGCGCGGACGATTTACGGAAGCGCCACCGGCCATGGCTACGCGGAGTTGTTCGCCGGGCAGCCCGGCCGCGTGTTCACCGCGCCGGCGTACTCGGAACGGGGGCATTCGGTCCGCAATATCTACGTCAGCAGGGAAGTGTACGGCCGGGAGAAAATCGAGGATCCGCGTGCGCGCTTCCAGCCGTACATCGATGGCCAGGACGTCGACGTGTGGCTTGCGTACGATGGCGTCACGGTGGGTGAACGCAGCTTTCGTTTCGACGACGCGCGGACATTCGGCGAAGAGACGTCCGCAACGCATCACCCGATGTACGTCGACCTGCACGTGGCATCGCGCCACGGTGATCGCCCGGCCCTGTTCTGCATCGAAAGCCATCCCGGCGACGAGGATGCCGGTGTCTCCGAGATTCCGCTCTTCCTGCTCGTCGACCCATTGTCTGCGGGGGCCCGACTGTATCGCCTGCCTGGGCTGTTTACCTCCTGCGCGGCCGTGACCGCCACACCGGATGGACAACTCTCGTTCCCCGCCGTCCACCGTGTCCGCGATGAAAACGGGCAGCCTATCGGCGCCCGCCTGATCGACCATCGCATCGACGGGGAACGCTTCGTGGAGACCGGACGCCTCCGCACAGTTCGCTTCGTCGATCCGCCCGATCCATTCCGGTTCGTTGTCGATTCCGATTGATTCCGGCTTTCCGGCACCGACCGGACGGTTTGCCGGCGCGGTTCGGCAGCACCGGGCCATGAAAAAACCCCGGCAAACCGGGGTTTCTCATCCGGGTCCTTCCGTCCCTTGGGAGCGGAAAGGCGCGGCCGGCTCAGCGCAGGCCGGTCTCGTTGCGGGCGATGACCAGGCGCTGGATTTCGCTGGTGCCTTCGTAGATCTCGGTGATCTTGGCGTCGCGGAAATAGCGCTCCAGCGGCATTTCCTTGGAGTAGCCCATGCCGCCGTGGATCTGCACGGCCTGGTGGGTGATCCACATCGCCGCCTCGGAGGCGGTCAGCTTGGCAATCGCCGCCTCGTTGCTGAAACGCTGGTCCTGGCCCTTCACCCAGGCCGCGCGCAGGGTCAACAGCAGCGCCGCGTCCAGCTTGCACTTCATGTCGGCGATCTTGGCCTGGGTCATCTGGAAGGTGCCAATCGGCGCACCGAAGGCCTTGCGCTCCTTCACATAGGCGATCGTCGCCTCATAGGCGGCACGGGCCACGCCAATGGCCTGTGAAGCGATGCCGATGCGACCGGCATCCAGCACGCCCATCGCGATCTTGAAGCCCTCGCCCTCGGCACCCAATACATCCTCGGCGGGCGCCACGTAGTCGGTGAACTCGATTTCACAGGTGGCCGAGGCACGGATGCCCAGCTTGGGTTCGGTCTTGCCGCGATGGAAGCCCGCCTTGTCGGTATCGATCAGGAACGCGGTGATGCCGCGCGCGCCCTTGTCCGGCTCGCTCATCGCGAACAGCACGATGTACTTGGCGACCGGCCCGGAGGTGATCCAGCTTTTCTTGCCGTTGATCACGTAGCTGCCGTCGGCCTGCTTGACCGCGCGGCAGCGCATGGCGGTGGCGTCGGAACCGGACTGCGGCTCGGTCAGCGCGAAGGCGCCGATTTCCTTGCCTTCGGCAATCGCGCGCACGTACTTCTGCTTCTGCGCTTCGGTGCCGAACTTGAGGATGCCGTTGCAGAACAGCGAGTTGTTCACCGACATGATGGTCGAGTGGGCCGCGTCACCGGCGGCGATCTCGACCATCGCCAGCACGTAGGCAATCGGGTCCATGCCGGCGCCGCCGTACTCGGTCGGCACTTCGATGCCCATCAGGCCGTTCTCACCGAGCAGGCGGATGTTCTCCAGCGGGAATTCGCCGGTCTTGTCGTGGTGCTCCGCACTGGGGGCGATCTTTTCCTGGGCAATCCGGCGCGCCACGTCCTGGATCATCAACTGCTCTTCGGTGAATGCGAAATCCACGGCTAAAACCCCTCACTCCAAAATATTTTGAATACCAATTGTAACCCGGCGACCCCACACCATGCGCTGGCGTATGTGCCGCTTGACCGGACCCGGCGTCAGGCGGAAAATATCTCTATATCGCGATAGGAAGATATTTATGGATCTGGAAGCCTGGTCGAGCCGACTCAAGGTCTTCGCCGATGCGACCCGCGTGCGCCTGCTGGCCCTGCTGGCCGGCGAGGAACTGACCGTGGCCGAGCTCTCCGCCATCACCCAGCTCGCCCAGCCCCGCGTGTCCACCCACCTGGCCAAACTCAAGGAAGCCGGCCTGGTGCGCGACCGGCGCGCCGGCGTGTCCGCCTATTATCGCTTCGACGAGGACAAACTGGACCCGGCCCAGCGGGACTTGTGGCGGGCCCTGAAAGAAGGCAGCGACGATCCCCTGCTGCGCCAGGACGCCGAGCGCCTGCCGGCGGTGCTGGCCAGCCGCGCCGCCGACCAGAACTGGGCCGACTCGGTGGCCGGCGACATGGAACGCCATTATTCCCCCGGCCGCACCTGGGAGGCACTGGCGCGAACCGCCCTGCCCCTGCTGGAAACCGGCGACGTGCTCGACATCGCCTCCGGCGATGGCGTGCTGGCGGAACTGCTGTCGCCGCATTCGCACCGCTATGTCTGCATCGATACCAGCGCCCGCGTGGTCGCCGCCGCCGGCGAGCGGTTGCGCCGCTTTCCCAATGTGGAAGTCCGCGAGGGCGACATGCACGCCCTGCCCTTCAAGGACGGCAGTTTCGATCTGGTGGTGCTGATGCATGCACTGACCTATGCCAGCAAGCCGGCCCAGGCGGTCGCCGAAGCCGCGCGCGTGCTGCGCAAGGGCGGGCGCCTGCTGTTGAGCAGCCTGGGCAAGCACGAGCATCGCGCCGTGGTCGAATCCTACGGCCACGTCAATCTCGGCTTCACCGAGAAGGAACTGCGCAAGTTCGCCGAAAAGGCCGGGCTGCAGATCGTGAGCGCCGAGACCGTCACCCGCGAACGCCGTCCGCCGCATTTCGAAGTCATTTCCCTGCTGGGAGTCAAACCATGAACACCCTTCCCTGGCTGCACCCGCAGCGCGTGCGGTTGCTGCTCGACGCCCTCGAGCAACGCATCCTGATCATCGACGGCGCGATGGGCACCATGATCCAGCGCCACGGCCTGCAGGAAGCCGATTATCGCGGCGAGCGGTTCGTGGACGGCTTCGACAGCCGGCAGCCGGAAAATGGACACGGCCCCGGTTGCGGCCATGATCTGAAGGGCAACAACGACCTGCTGCTGCTGACCAAACCCGAGGTCATCGCCGGTGTGCATACCGCGTACCTTGAAGCCGGCGCGGATCTGGTCGAGACCAATACCTTCAACGCGACCGCGGTCAGCCAGGCCGACTACCACCTGGAACACCTGGTCTACGAATTGAACAAGGCCGGCGCACAGGTCGCGCGCGCGTGTTGCGATGAGGTCGAAGCGAAGACGCCGGACAAGCCGCGTTTCGTCATCGGCGTGCTCGGCCCGACCAGCCGCACCGCCTCGATCAGCCCCGACGTCAATGATCCGGGTTTCCGCAACACCAGCTTCGACGAACTGCGCGCCACCTACCGCGAGGCCATCGACGGCCTGATCGACGGTGGCGCGGATTGCCTGATGGTGGAAACCATCTTCGACACCCTCAACGCCAAGGCCGCGCTGTTCGCCATCGAGGAAGCCTTCGACGCCCGTGGCGCGCGCCTGCCGATCATGATCTCCGGCACCATCACAGACGCGTCCGGACGCACTCTGTCCGGGCAGACCGCGGAAGCGTTCTACACCTCCATGGCACACAGCCGCCCGCTGTCCATCGGCCTGAACTGCGCGTTGGGCGCGCGCGATCTGCGCGAGCACGTGGAAACCCTGGCCAACGTGGCCGACGGCTACGTCAGTGCCCACCCCAACGCCGGCCTGCCCAACGCCTTCGGCGAATACGACGAGACGCCGGAGGAAATGGCGGCCACGTTGAAGGAATTCGCCCAGTCCGGCCTGCTGAACCTGGTGGGCGGCTGCTGCGGCACCTCGCCCGCGCACATCCAGGCCATCGCCCAGGCGGTGGCGGGAATTCCACCGCGGCGCCTGAGGCAGCCGCTGGCCCGGGCGGCCTGAGCGCGCGCATGAAGATTCTCGTGGTGGGGGCCAGCGGCGCCCTGGGACGCGCGGTGGCTCGGCATCTGGGCGAGCGTCACCAGGTGATCACCGCGGGCCGCAACAGCGGCGAGCATCGCGTCGATCTGCGCGATGACGCCAGCGTGGGCGCCCTGTTCGCCGCGACCGGACAGCTCGACGCCATCGTCAGCGCCGCCGGCAGCGTGCATTTCGGTCCGCTGGACGGGATGACCGCCGCCCAGTTCGACACCGGCCTGCAGGACAAGCTGCTCGGCCAGGTGCGGCTGGCGCTCATCGGCCAGCATCATCTGCGGGATGGCGGCTCGATCACGCTGACCACCGGCATCCTCGCCGAGCAGCCGATCCGCCAGGGCGCCAACGCCACCGCGGTCAATGCCGCGGTCGAGGGCTTCGTCCGCGCCGCCGCCTGCGAACTGCCGCGCGGACTGCGCATCAACGCCGTCAGCCCCACTGTGCTCAGCGAAGCCTGGGACGCCTACGCCGATTTCTTCCCCGGCTTCGAGCCGGTTTCCGCCGCCCGCGCCGCGCTGGCCTTCCAGCGCAGCATCGAAGGCGTGCAGACAGGACAGGTCTACAAGGTCTGGTAATGGACAACAACACATCCCCGCCCCGCTATACCCGCCTCTCCGGGCTCGAACCGCTGGTCATCACCCCGGACCTGCTGTTCGTCAACGTCGGCGAACGCACCAACGTCACCGGCAGCGCGCAGTTCCGCAAGCTGGTCAAGGAAGAGCGCTACGAGGAGGCGGTCGAGGTCGCACGCCAGCAGGTCGCCAGCGGCGCGCAGATCCTCGACGTCAACATGGACGAGGGCCTGATCGATTCCGAGAAGGCGATGAGCCGCTTCCTCAACCTGATCGCCTCCGAGCCGGACATCGCCCGCATCCCGGTGATGGTCGACTCCTCCAAGTGGACCGTCATCGAGGCCGGCCTGAAATGCCTGCAGGGCAAGGGCGTGGTCAACTCCATCTCGCTGAAGGAAGGCGAGGAAGCCTTCATCGAGCACGCCCGCAAGGTACTGCGCTATGGCGCGGCCGCCGTGGTCATGGCGTTCGACGAAACCGGCCAGGCCGATACCTGCGAGCGCAAGGTGGAGATCTGCACGCGCGCCTACCGGATCCTGACCGAGCAGGTCGGCTTCCCGCCGGAAGACATCATCTTCGATCCCAACATCTTCGCGGTCGCGACCGGCATCGAGGAACACGACAACTACGCGGTGGACTTCATCGAGGCCACCCGCATCATCAAGCGCACGCTGCCGCACTGCCATGTGTCCGGCGGCGTCTCCAACGTCTCGTTCTCCTTCCGCGGCAACGAGACCGTGCGCCAGGCCATCCACTCGGTGTTCCTGTACCACGCCATCCAGGCGGGCATGGACATGGGCATCGTCAACGCCGGCGCGATGCCGATCTATGACGACCTGGACCCGGAACTGCGCGAGCGGGTGGAAGACGTCATCCTCAACCGCCGCAGCGACGCGACCGAGCGGTTGCTGGAAATCGCCGACCGCTACAAGGGCAAGAAGGGCGAAAGCAAGACCGAGGATCTGGCCTGGCGCGGCAAGCCGGTGCGCGAGCGCCTGGCGCACGCGCTGGTGCACGGCATCGATGCGTTCGTCGAGGAAGACACCGAGGAAGCGCGGCAGCAGGCGACACGGCCGCTGGACGTGATCGAAGGTCCGCTGATGGACGGCATGAACGTGGTCGGCGATCTGTTCGGCGCCGGCAAGATGTTCCTGCCGCAGGTGGTGAAGTCGGCGCGGGTCATGAAGAAGGCCGTGGCCTACCTGCTGCCGTTCATCGAGGCGGAAAAACTGAAGACCGGCGACGCCGGCAAGTCCAACGGCAAGATCGTGATGGCCACGGTCAAGGGCGACGTCCACGACATCGGCAAGAACATCGTCGGTGTGGTCCTGGCCTGCAACAACTTCGAGGTGGTCGACCTGGGCGTGATGGTGCCGGCGCAGAAGATCCTCGACACCGCCCGTGCCGAGAACGCCGACATCATCGGCCTGTCCGGCCTGATCACGCCTTCGCTGGAGGAAATGACCCATGTCGCCCGCGAGATGCAGCGCCAGGGTTTTTCCATGCCGCTGCTGATCGGCGGCGCGACCACGTCGCGCGCGCATACCGCGCTGAAGATCGATCCGCACTACGACGCACCGACCGTCTGGGTGAAGGACGCCTCGCGCGCGGTCGGCGTGGCGCAATCGCTGATTTCGCGCGACATGCGCGCGGCCTTCGTCGCCGCCAACGACGCCGACTATGCCGAGATCCGGCAGCGCCACCGCAACCGTGGCGACGCCAAGCGGCTGGTTTCGCTGGAGAAGGCGCGCGGGCAGAAGTTCGACGGCGGCTGGGACACTTACGACCCGCCCGCGCCACGCCAGCCCGGCATCACCGCGCTGGACGACTATCCGCTGGCCGAACTGGTCGAATACATCGACTGGACGCCGTTCTTCCAGGCGTGGGAACTGGCCGGCAAGTATCCGGCCATCCTGACCGACGAGGTCGTTGGCCCGCAGGCCAGCGAGTTGTACCGCGATGCGCGCGCGATGCTGGACCGGATCATCCGCGAGCGCTGGCTGACCGCGCGCGGCGTGTTCGGCCTGTGGCCGGCGCAGTCGACCGGCGACGACGTCGTCATCCAGACCGAAGGGGGTCCGCAGACCCTGCATTTCCTGCGCCAGCAGGTCGACAAGCCGGTCGAACGCCCTGACTTCTGCCTGGCCGATTTCATCGCGCCGCAGGCATCGGGCAAGGCCGACTGGATCGGCATGTTCGCGGTCACCGCCGGTATCGGCATCGACGAGCACGTGGCGCGCTTCGAGGCCGATCACGACGACTACAACGCGATCCTGCTCAAGGCGCTGGCCGACCGCCTGGCCGAAGCCTTCGCCGAGCGCCTGCACCAGCGCGTGCGCACCGAGTTCTGGGGCTTTGCCGCCGACGAATCACTGGACAACGACGCGCTGATCGCCGAGGGCTACCGCGGCATCCGTCCCGCGCCCGGGTATCCGGCCTGCCCGGAGCACAGCGAGAAGGCCACGCTGTTCCGGCTGCTCGATGCCGGTTCGAATGCCGGCATGACCCTGACCGAAAGCTTCGCCATGCTGCCGACCGCGGCGGTATCGGGGTACTACTTCAGCCATCCGCAGAGCCAGTACTTCGTGGTCGGCCGGCTGTCCAAGGAGCAGGTTGCCGACTATGCGCGCCGCAAGGGCGTGGACCTGGTCCAGGCCGAGCGCTGGTTGGCATCGAATCTGGATTACGACCCGGAATAGGGCCGGGATTCGGGATGACCGGCCATGCGGCCGTTGAAAGCCGGGATTCGGGAATCGGGAATCGGGAATCGGGAATCGGGAATCGGGAATCGGGAATCGGGAATCGGGAATCGGGAATCGGGAATCGGGAATCGGGAAAGGCTCGGCTTTTGCCTCCCCCTTTGCAAAAGGGGGATTGAGGGGGATTTGCTTTTCGCGCAAAGAGCCAATCCCTCGTCACCTGCTCCGCAGGTGCCCGCCCCCTTTTTCGCTTTCAACAGCCGAATGGCTGGTCAAGGGGGCTACCTGCGCCTTGTGGAACAACAGGGTTGGAAAGCACGCCGCATCATGCCGCGGCAAGCTCGTCCAGCGCGCATCGTTTAGGATCCGCGTTCCCTACCGCATCGCCTCCGCATGGACGCTGCCCAGAGCACCAACGCCGCCTTCCTGCTCAAGCATGCCGCGCCCGGGCGCATCGGCCTCTCCGGCGGGCGTGACTGGATCAACAAGCTGATCCGCAAGGCGCAGGGGCCGTTGACGGGCGATGGCCATCGCAGCTTGTGGTCGCACGCATTCATCTTCATGGAACAGCGCGTGGACGGGCACTGGTGGGTGCTGGAGTCGGATCTGGATCTGCGCTACCGCCAGATTCGCCTCGGCGTGCAGGAAAACCGGCTGGCCCGCTATTTCGACGAGGAGACGTTCCCCAACCTCGCCGTGCTGGACTTCGGACTGGACGAGACCCAGATCCGGCAGGTGCAGGTCGCCGGGCTGGAACTGCTGGCCGGCTTGTCCAGCTATTCGCTGGGCGAACTGGTCGGCACGCTGTTCGCCCTGCACAGTACGCGCCTGCGCCAACGCGACAATCTGCTGGCCAAGGAAGGCGCGCTGTACTGTTCGGCGCTGGTCCAGCACTGCTATGCCGCCGCCGGACTGGAATTCGTTCCCGGCGTGCCGGGCAAGAACGTGGCCCCGCACGACCTCTACGATTCGCCGCTGCCGCACCAGAGCCATTCGCTGATCCGGGATCTGGGCATCTCGCGCCTGCGCCGGCTGGCGCACGGCACCCGCGAACTGCTGGCTGCCCCCGTGCAGGATCTGCTGTGACACCGTCCGCCGCCGTTCCGATGGCGCGGCTGTCCAGCTTCTATCTCGCGTACTACGCCGCACTGGGTGCGTTCTCGCCCTACTGGAGCCTGTTCCTGCAATCGCGTGGCATGCAGGTCGGCGCAATCAGCGTACTGATGAGCCTGTGGTATGCCACCCGCATACTCGCGCCCAGCACCTGGACCACGCTGGCGGCACGTTCGCCGCGCCCCATCCGCTGGCTGCACCTGGGATGCTGGCTGACCCTGCTGGCGTTCGCGCTCTTCCTGCTGCCGCTGGGATTCACCGGCCTGTTCGTGGTGATGTGCGCGTTCTGCTTCGCCTACAACGCGGTGATGCCGCAATTCGAATCGATCACCCTGGGCCATCTCGCCGCGCAGCCGCATCGCTACGGCCAGGTGCGGGTCTGGGGTTCGATCGGCTTCATCATGGTGGTGTCCTCGTACGGGCCACTGCTCGACCGTTTCGGTGCCGGCAGCCTGCCCTGGCTGATGCTGCCGCTGCTGGCCGCGCTGCTGGCCTCGGCCTACGCCAACCATTACGAGCATCCGCCGCGGGAAGCGGATTCCCCGGACCAGGCCGGTTTCCGGGCACGCCTGAAGCAACCTGCGGTGCGCGCGTTCTTCGTCGCCGCCTTCCTCATCCAGATCTCGTTCGGCCCCTACTACACCTTCTTCGCCATCTATTTGAGCGAGCACGGCTACTCCGCCTCCCGCCTGGGCCTGTTCTGGACGGTCGGCGTACTCGCCGAGATCGGGGTGTTCTTCCTGTCGGCGCGGATTTTCCGGCGTTGGGACGCGGGCAAGGTGATGGCGGTGGCGATGCTCAGCGCCGCTCTGCGCTGGTGGGCGACCGCGCTCTGGCCGGACAACGCCTGGCTGCTGGGACTGGCGCAAATCACCCATGCGCTCAACTTCGGCGGGTTCTTCGCCGCCGCGATGCAACTGCTCGCCCGGTTCTTCCCCGGTCGGCTCAATGGCCATGGCCAGGGCGTGTTCTATGGCCTCTCCTCCGGCATTGGCGGCGTGGCCGGCGCCCTGATCGCCGGTCAGTTGTGGCGCTTCAGCGGCTCCGTGGCGTTCGCGGCCGCGGGTGGCTTCGCCCTGCTCGCCGCGCTCATCGCCTGGCGCTGGCTGGTGTCCCCACGCCCCACCGCCCATCCTGCGGTGGGCTAGGCAAGCCCTCGCCGTTCGAGGAATCCGGTAATCGCCGCGACGGCGGCGTCGGTGGCGACCTGGAACAGGAAATGCGGCGCGTCGATCCGGCGCAACTCGGCATCCCGCGCCAGTTGAAGCACCTGGTTCCCGGCCCACCGGCCGATGAGGCGATCCCGCGTCCCTTGCAGATACAGCACCGGCACTTGCAGGCTCGCCAGCGCCTTCCCCGCGTCGCTGCGCAGTGCCGCCAGCGCGCGGCGGCGCAGCACTTCCGTCGGGATGGTCCGCAGTACCGCCTGCAATTCCGCCCTCAGTTCGCCACCCGCGCCGCGACCGGCAAGCATCCGTTCCAGCAACAGGCCGGGCGGCAGCGTCGCCGGCAGATGTTCCAGCACACCAGCCAACAGGCGACTGGCCGGCAACGGCGAGGACACGAAGCTCGCGGCCAGCACCAGCGCGCGCAGTCCCTGCGGGAATCGGCCCGCGAGCTCGGCCGCCAGCGGTCCCGCGAAGGATTCGGCGATCAGGACGAAGTCGCGGTCCCGGGGCAACTGCGGTGCGAGCGCGTCGGCCAACGGCGAATAGCCGTCGAACCGGCGGCTGTCATAGGCCAGCGTGCGGACCTCGAAATCCGCGTCCAGGCGTCGGGCCAGATTCCGGTAAAGGCGCCCGGTGCCATCCAGGCCGGGCAGCAGGCACAGCGTCGGCGCCCGCGTGTTCACCGGACGGCTTACCAGACCAGATCGTCGGGTACCTGGAATTTGGGATCCGCGTAGGGATCGGCTTCGGCCGGTGCATCGGGATCGACCTTCAACGCGACCGCAGGCGCGAACGTGGCCTCGGCCTGCGCCAGCACATCCGCGCTCACCAGCAGGTAGCGGCCATTCAACTGGACCACGCCCAGTTCGCCCGCATTGAGCGCCTTGAGCTGGGCTTCGTTGACATAGATGCGCTTGATCTTGCCGCCATACGGAAAATGCCGCGCGATTTCCGCCGCGGGATCATTCAGCGCCTGATCCTTCAGCAGGGTTTCCAGTCGCGCCTTGGCCTCGCGGCGCAGGCGCGCCTCTTCCTGCTTCTGGCGTTCGGTCTCGATACGCTCGTCCTTTTCCTTCTGCGCGCGGATCGCGTAGGCCTTGGCGAGATCGATGTCGCCCTCGCGCTTGCCGCCCTTGCCCTGGCCTGCCGGCGGATGCGGCTTGCCGCGCCTGCCGCCCGGCTTCCCCTTGTTGGCCTGTCCCGGCTTGCCGGGATGCCTGCCCTGGGGCTTGTTGGGATGCTGGTCGGCCTGCGGCTTGCGCTCGGGTTTCGGTGCGGGCTTGAAGCCCAGGCCGAGGAGTTGATCGCGGAGGGAATCGCTCATTGCGGGTAATTCGGCGGTGAACACAGCGCGCCCGTGGCGGGCGCGGTGCCAAGCGTATCAATAATGCGGCGGCGGCGGCTCGTCGGCGGGATCGGCGTACAGCTCGCCCCGCAGCTTGCGCAGGTCCGACAACAGGTTCATCAGCAGCTCGGTATTGCGCCCGCTCTCGGCGCGGGCGTCGGCCAGGGCCTCGCTCAGCTCGGCCATGGCCTGCTCCTGGAAGGTCAGGCGTGTCTCCAGTTCGACCAGGCGCTGTTCCAGCCGGTCCTGCGCGAACAGGTCACTCGGCATGGATGGAACGTCCGCGGCCGATGCCGTAGTACGCGAGGCCGGCCTGTTCGACTTCGGCCGGCTCGTAGAGATTGCGGCCGTCGAAAATGACCGCGTCCTTGAGCAGGCTCTTGAGCCGGGAGAAATCCGGGCTGCGGAACTGCTTCCATTCGGTCACCACCACCAGCGCATCGGCACCGTCCAGCGCGGACGCGGCGGAGTCGCACAGCACCAGATCATCGCGCTCGCCGAAGATGCGGCGCGCTTCATGGCTGGCTTCCGGATCGTAGGCGCGGACCTTGGCGCCGCCCTCCCACAACTGCGCCAGCAGGCGACGGCTGGAAGCTTCGCGCATGTCGTCGGTGTTGGGCTTGAATGCCAGTCCCCACACCGCGAAGGTGCGACCGCGCACGCCCTCGTCCTCGCCACGGTCGTAGTGGCGCTGGATCAGTTCGTACAGGTGTCCCTTCTGGGCGTCGTTGACCTCTTCCACGGCATCGAGCAGGCGCGGCGTGTAGCCATGCTGCTGGGCGGTGCGGGCCAGCGCCTGCACGTCCTTGGGGAAGCAGGAACCGCCATAACCGGCGCCCGGATAGATGAAATACCAGCCGATGCGCGGATCCGAGCCGATGCCCTGGCGGACATGCTCGACGTCGGCGCCGACACGCTCGGCGATGTTGGCGATCTCGTTCATGAAACTGATCTTGGTCGCCAGCATCGCGTTGGCCGCGTACTTGGTCAGTTCCGCCGAACGCACGTCCATCACCACGATGCGCTCGTGGTTGCGGTTGAATGGCGCGTACAGGCGCTTGAGCTTCTCGACCGCGGCCGGATTGTTGGCGCCGATGACGATGCGGTCCGGGCGCATGCAGTCCTTGACCGCGTCGCCTTCCTTCAGGAATTCCGGGTTGGAGACCACATCGAACGGGACTTCAATGCCGCGCTTTTGCAGCTCCGCCTGGATCGCGTCACCCACGCGATCGGCGGTGCCGACCGGCACCGTCGACTTGTCGACCACCACGGTCGGCCGCTGGATGTGCTGGCCGATGGTGCGGGCCACCGCCAGCACGTATTGCAGATCCGCGCTGCCATCCTCGTCCGGCGGCGTGCCCACGGCGATGAAGATCACCTCGCCGTGCGCGATCGCTTCTGCCGCGTCGGTGGTGAAACGCAGGCGGCCGGCGGCATGGTTGGCCTTGACCATCGGTTCCAGCCCGGGCTCGTAGATCGGGATGACACCGTTGTTCAGGCCTTCGACCTTGGCGGCATCGATATCGACGCAGATGATGTCGTGGCCGACCTCGGCCAGACAGGTACCCGTCACCAGGCCGACATAACCGGTGCCGAAGATCGCTACTCGCATGCTGGAATTCCGTTATTGGGGGGAACGGGCTTTATTGCAGGATGCCCATCAACTCAACGTCAAAAGTAAGCGTGGCGTCCGGCCCGATCTTGCCGCCGGGCGCGCCTTCCTTGCCGTAGGCGAGGTCGCCGGGAATCCAGAAACGGTACTTGGCGCCGACGGGCATTAGCGAAACGCCCTCGGTCCAGCCGGGGATCACCTGGTTCAGGCCAAACTCAGCCGGCTGGCCACGATCGTAGGAACTGTCGAATACGGTGCCGTCCAGCAACGCGCCGACATAGTTCACGCGCACTCGGCTGCTCGGGGTCGGACGCGCGCCGTTGCCTTCGCGCAGCACCATGTACTGCAGGCCCGACGGCGTGGTGATCACGCCCTTCTTGGCCTTGTTCTCGGCCAGGAACTTGCTGCCTTCGTTGCGGTTGCGCTGCGCGCTCTCGCTCTGCCGGCGGATCATGAAGGCTTCCATCGTCGCCTTCGCGTCTTCGGCGGTCAGCAGCGGCTTGGCGCTCTTGTCCAGCGCGGTGCGCATGCCCTGCATCACCACCGCCATGTCCAGATCCTGCTTCAGCGGGGCCAGCGACGGTCCCACCATGTAGCTGCCCAGCATCAGGCCGACCTTGTCCTTGGCCACGGCCGGCGGCGGGCTGCCCGGCGGCATGCCCGGGATCTGCTGGCCCTGGCTGGCGGCCAGGTTGATGCGCAGCGCCTGGTCGGTGGCCTGCGCCTCTTCCTGGCTGATCAGCGGCTTGCCACCGTCCATCGCGTTCTTCATGGCGCGCTCGAACGCGGCCAGGTCAATGAACTTCGCAATCGGTTCGAACGATTGGCCCAGATCCAGGCCGACCGAGTAGCTGACCTTTTCGCGCTCATTCGTCAGCGCGGTTTTTTCCTGTGCAGACACGCTGCCTCCCAGCATCGAAAAAGTGATTGCCACAACCGCGGCGAAACCGCGCACCGACCGCTTCATCCCTCGACTCCTCGCAACTTGCCGCGATGGCGGCACCAATCCCGTATTGTCGCACGCAAGCTACGGCCGCGTGCAGGGTTCAACGCCGCGCCGCCTTCAGTTCGCGCTCGATGGCGGCCACCAGCGCGGGGTCATCTGGCTTGATCTTGCTGGGGAAATTCGCCACCACCCGGCCATCGCGCGCGACCAGGTACTTGTGGAAATTCCAGCCTGGCGCGACACCGGTGGCCTGGCTGAGCGAGCGATACAACGGCGTGGTTTCCGGGCCGATCACATGCACCTTCTCGAACATCGGGAACTTGACCCCGTAGGTCAGCGTGCAGAACTCCTGGATCTGCTGCTCGTTGCCGGGTTCCTGGCCCTTGAAATCATTGGACGGAAAGCCAAGCACCGCGAATCCGCGCCCGGCGTACTTCCGGTGCAGCGCTTCCAGGCCCTCGTACTGCGGCGTGAAGCCGCATTTGCTGGCGGTGTTGACGATCAGCAGGACCTGCCCGGCGTACTTCTCGTTCAGCCGGACCGTGGTCTTGCCGGCCAGCGGCCGATAGCTGACGTCCAGCAGCCCGGCGGCCCAGACGCTTCCCGCCGCCACCAAAGCGACGATTAAAGTCATGTTTTTCAGCCACTTGCGCTTCATCTGGAGTTCCTGCCGGTCGGGGGCGACAAGTATGCCTTCAGTTGGGTTACGAAACGGCGCCCGGGTAGTTGACGGCCTGTGTTCTGGTGTTATAGTTACATACAACACCACTCACCCAATGAAGGGGGAGACGCAATGAAACCGAAACTGCTCAATACGCTGTCCGGCCTGGCGGCCAGTGGCGCCCTCCTGACCCTGGGTCTGCTGATGGGCACCACCGGGACCCGCCAGCGGAATGCCATGGAAGGCAGTCCTTTGGCCGGCGTCGATTCCACCATCGAAGCCGCGGCCGCCGCCGAGGATGCGCAGGTCCACCCGCGCCGCCGCGCCCGCGCCACGCTGTCGATGCCCTATTTCTCATTCGCGCAGTCGCTGCGCCCACGGGGTTGAGCCATGGTCAACATCCAGTGGAGCGACGGTGCTCCCATCTACCGCCAACTGAAGGATCGGGTGATCGCCATGATGCTAGACGGAGTTCTGAAACCGGGCGACGCCCTCCCCTCCGTCCGCCAGGTGGCGGCCGAGTACCAGCTCAATCCGATCACCGTCTCGCGCGCCTACCAGGAACTGGCCGACGAGGCGCTGGTGGAGAAGCGCCGCGGGCTGGGCATGTTCGTCACCGACGAGGCTTCCAAGAAGTTGCTCAAGAGCGAACGCGAGCGCTTCCTGCACGATGAATGGCCGGCCGTGGCCCAGCGCATCGAACGCCTGGGGCTGTCGATCGAGGAACTGCTGCAAGTCAAGGGGAACAAGTGATGAGCGCCGTGATTTCCAATCCCGTGGTGACCGCCCAGGGCCTGCGCAAGGCCTACCGGAGCAAGCTGGCGCTGGACAACACCAGCTTCCAGATCGAGGCCGGCAAGATCATCGGCCTGATTGGCCCCAACGGCGCCGGCAAGACCACCGCGCTGAAGGCCATCCTCGGCCTGACCCCGTTCGAGGGCGACCTGAAGGTGCTGGGCCTGGATCCGCGCAAGCAGCGTGGCCAGTTGATGAACGACGTGTGCTTCATCGCCGACGTGGCGGTGCTGCCGCGCTGGATGCGGGTTCGCGAGGCCATCGATTTCGTGGCCGGCGTGCATCCCCGCTTCGACCGCGCAAAATGCGAGCGTTTCCTGGCCAACACCCAGTTGCGCCCGGACCTGCGGGTCCGCGAGATGTCCAAGGGCATGATCGTGCAGTTGCACCTGGCCCTGGTGATGGCGATCGACGCCCGCCTGCTGGTGCTGGACGAGCCGACCCTCGGCCTGGACATCCTCTATCGCAAGCAGTTCTACCAGCGCCTGCTGGAGGACTACTTCGACGAGCAGAAGACCATCATCGTCACCACCCACCAGGTCGAGGAGATCGAACACATCCTCACCGACGTGATGTTCATCCGCGACGGCCGGATCGTGCTGACCGCGCAGATGGACGAGGTGGCCGAGCGCTACACGGAGTTGCTGGTCTCTTCCGACAAGGTCGAACAGGCGCGCGCCCTGAACCCCATCGACGAACGCGGCCTGCCATTCGGCAAGAGCGTTTTCCTGTATGACGGCATCGACCGCGGCCGGCTCGCCGAACTGGGCGAGACGCGCAATCCCGGCCTGGCCGATCTGTTCGTCGCCATCATGAAAGGAACCTACGCATGAACACCGCCACCACTGTGCATGCCACCAAGGGCTCCGCCTTCAAGTGGCTGTTGAAACGGGAGTTCTGGGAAAACCGCGGCGGCTTCCTGTGGGCGCCGGTGATCACCGGCGCCATCATCACCGTGCTGTCCTTCATCGCCGCCATGATCGGGGTCATCAAGTTCTTCCAGGTGAAGAACGACATGGACTTCAACATGAACGTGGACGGTGACATGCTGGATCACGTCCGCCAGATCGGCCAGGTCGGCGACGGCATCCTGATGGGCGGCATGGGCCTGACCCAGATCGTGCTGGCGTTCGTGGTGTTCTTCTACGCCCTGGGCACCCTGCACGACGATCGCCGTGATCGCAGCATCCTGTTCTGGAAGTCGCTGCCCGTCACCGATACCCAGATGGTGCTGTCGAAGGCGACCTGGGCCCTGTTCCTGGGACCGCTGCTGGCCATCGGCATCGGCGTACTGGTCGGCGTGGCGCTGTGGATCATCGCCGCCAGCGCGATGGGCATCATGGGCGTACCGGGTGGCTGGGCGATGTTCACCCATTCGCATCCGCTGAGCATCATCGCCAACGTGCTGTCGACCCTGCCGATCTACCTGTTCTGGGCGCTGCCCGCGGTGGGCTGGCTGATGTTCTGCTCGGCCTGGGCGCGCAGCAAGCCGTTCCTGTGGGCGGTGCTGATTCCGGTGCTGGCCTGCGTGATCATCAGCATGCTGGGCATCCTGGGCATCGACATCCCGTATGGCCCGCTCTGGTACACCGTGGTCTATCGCGGCCTGCTGAGTGTGGTGCCAGGAACCTGGTCACCGCTGAACCTGAGCAACGACCAGCTGGCCGGCCAGAACGTCAACACCCCCGACGACCTGGTGCGGATGATGAACCTGGGCAACAACTGGCAGGTCTTCGGCACTGCCGACCTGTGGATCGGCGCGGTCATCGGCGCCGGCCTGATCGCCGCCGCCATCTACCTGCGCCGCTGGCGCGACAGCGAGTGATCCGGCCCGGGNCCGCCGCCCCCCCGGTCAACCACCCGCGTTCCGTACGGAGGATTCCCATGCACCGTGTTTTCCTGTCGCTGCCCGTCCTGGCCCTTGCCATCGCCATCGCGGCCCCGGCAATCGCCGCCGAAGACAATTGCAAGCACACCGAGCCCCGCCAACTGGACCTGGACATCGGCGATGCCAAGGCCGTGGTGTTCGACGTGGCCTCGCATGACCTGAAACTGGTGGCCCGCTCCGGCAACCACCACGGGCTGCGGGGCCGGGCCTGCGCCTCCGACGCCAAGCTGCTGCCGCAGTTGTCCGTCACCCAGCGCCGCGAGGGCGACAAGCTGGTGGTGCTCCTGCGACGCGAAGGCCGGAGCCAGAGCATCTTCTTCAGCAAGAACTACGCCTACCTGGAACTCGACGGCAGCGTGCCCGATAACATGCCGGTCCAGCTCAAGGTCGGGTCGGGGGACGCGGAGGTACGCGGTGCCGCCATCGTCAGCGCCGACGTCGGCTCCGGCGACGCGGTGATCCGCGAAACCCGCGGGCTGGTCGCCTTCGATGTCGGGTCCGGCGATGTCGAAGTCGATGGCGCCGGCTCGCTGAAAGGCATCAGCATCGGCTCCGGCGACGCGCAGGCGCGCCACGTCCGCGGGCCGGTCAGCATCGGCACCATCGGTTCGGGCGATTTCGACCTCGAGGATGGTCAGGGCCGGGTCGAGATCGAATCCATCGGCTCCGGCGATGCCGAGCTGTCCCGCATCGGCGGCGACGTTGTCATCGGTAGCGTCGGTTCCGGCAATGTCGGCGCGCGCGAAGTCCGCGGCGGCCTGAGCGTGCGTTCCGTCGGCAGCGGCTCGATCGATCATTCCGGTGTCGCCGGCACCGTTTCCCTTCCCCGTCGCCATTGAGGAATTCCGCCATGCGCACTCCGTCCCTTTCCGCCAGCCTGGGCGTCGGCCTGGTCCTGGCCCTCTCGCTGGCCGCCTGCAAGCCGCAGGCCAGCATCGACAATGGCAACGGCAAGATCGCCCGCTTCGGCGACGGCGAACTCACCATCAACGCCGATGGTTATCCCAAGGCCAAAATCGGCGCCAACGGCGACCTGGTCATCGACGGCAAGGCGGTGGCGCTGACGCCGGATCAGCGCAAGCTGGTCTCGGCCTACTACGGCGAACTGGAAGGCATCACCCAGGCCGGCATCGCGGTCGGCAAGCAGGGCGCCAAGATGGCCGGCAAGGCGGTCGGGGCGGCGATCAGCGGCGTGATCAGCGGCAACACCGACGACATCGACGCGCGGATGGACGCCGAGGCCAAGAAGATCGAGGCCGAGGCGAACAAGATCTGCACCCGCCTGACCGGACTGCGCACCGCCCAGGACGCGCTGGCGGCGCAGGTGCCGGCATTCCGTCCCTACGCCAACCTGGATCAGCAAGACATCGACGACTGCGGCAAGGACTGATCCTTCCGCAGGACCGGTCATTTTCCCGCCGCGGCAAGGGGTTTGCCGCGGCGGTTCCACGACAAGACGCGAGGCCGAACCATGAAAGGGATGTGGTCGCTGTTGTTGTGCCTGTGCACCGTCGCCGTCCCCGTTGCGGGCATGGCCGCGGAAAGCGTCCCCGACCCGGTCGAAACGCTGATGCGGGAGGCCCGCGTGACTGGCCTCGCACTGGCCGTCATTCATGACGGCAAGGTGGCCGAGTTGAAGACCTACGGCCTGCGCGACGTCGAACGGAACCTGCCGCTGACGCCCGATACCACGATGTACGCCGCTTCGCTCACCAAGGGCGCCTTCGCGTACGCGGTGATGGGGCTGGTGCGGGACGGGCGGCTGGATCTGGATCGCTCCATCGCCGACTACCTGCCCCGCCCGCTGCCGGAGTACGAGAAGTACGCCGATCTGGCCGGCGACGAACGCTGGCGGCGACTGACCCCGCGCATGCTGCTGGCGCATACCGCCGGCTTCCCGAATTTCCGGTTCTTCACTCCGCAAGGCTACGACGAACACGCGAAGCTGGCCTTCGCGTTCGACCCCGGCGGCCGTTTCGCCTACTCCGGCGAGGGCATCAACCTGCTGCAGTTCGTGATCGAGCATGGCCTGGGCGTCGATGTCGGCACGCTGATGCAGGAACGGGTGTTCGATCGCTTCGGCATGCGCGGAAGCGGCATGACCTGGCGCGACGCGTTCGCCGCCAACCTGGCGCAGGGCTACGACGAGGACGGGGAATCCCTCGGCCACAAGCAGCGCGGCGCGGTGCGGGCCGCCGGTTCGATGGATACCACCCTGCGCGATTTCGCGGCGTTCCTGGCCGGCCTGTCGCGCAACGAGGGGCTGGACGCCGGGACACGCGACGAATTGTTCGGCACGCAGGTGCGCATCGATTCGGTCCAGCAGTTCCCCACCCTGTCCACCGAGACCACCACCGACAACGCGGCGATCGAACTGGCCTACGGGCTCGGCTGGAGTGTGTACCGGACACAGGAAGGCCGGGCGTTCTTCAAGGGCGGGCACGACGACGGCACCCGCAACATCGCGGTGTGCGTGCGCGACGGGCGTGACTGCCTGCTGCTGATGAGCAACAGCTCCAATGCCGACAGCATTTTCCCCTATCTCATCGAGTACAAGCTGGGACCGGTCTGCTTTCCCTGGTACTGGCAAAGCTACCTGCCCTACGACCATCCTGAATTGCGCGCGCCGGATGCCAATGCGCAACCGCATCCCCCCTGCACCGGTTGGCCGCTGCCCGCCAAGGTTGCCTCCCGATGACCATTCGCCCACGCCGGGTCACACCCGCGAGCCCCGCGCGTCCTGATCTCCGGACGCATCCCGCGCCGCTCTTCCAGGACTTCCCATGAAACGCCGACTTCCGCTGCTGCTGTTCCTGCTCGTGCCCGGTTTGGCGATCGCCGGCGAGCCCATCGATTTCCACTACACCAACCCGCAGGTGCTGGCGGCCACCGATGCCAAGGCCGTCGGCGACGCCTGGTTCGCCCGCTGCGCGTCAGGCGGCCAGTTCGCGGACCTGGCGCGCGGCTACGCGCCGGATCCGCGCCTGACCCGCGAACAGCGCGAATCGGCCGAGAACGGCTTCGATCGGGCCCATTTCGAAAAAATCGCCCAATCCACCTATGACCGCGTGGTCGCCGATCTGCCGCAGGGCCGGCTGACGCTGTGCGTGGATTTCACCACTCCGGACGACGCGTTCACGCGTGATCGCATGCAGGGCGTGATCGCGCTGACCGCCGGCAGCGGCAAAGTCGTCGTCAAGCTGCATCCACAGGCTGACTGGGCGAAGCTGCTGCCGTACGTGCTTGCGCACGAGCTCCATCACAGCTACTGGCGCAGGAGCAGTTCCATCCGGATGCCGCGTTCACCCTCGCCGACTATCTGGTGTTCGAAGGCCGCGCCGATTACTACGCCAACCAGGTGTTCGGCGCGCACCCGGCCCCGTGGATCCACGCCCTGGACGACGCCCAGTACACCGCGACCCTGGCCGCGTTCCGTCCCAACCTGGGCGAGACCTCTCCACAGGTATTGATGGGCTCGATGTTCGGCAATCCGCAGGCCGGTATCCCGATGTGGGCGGGCTACTCGGTGGGTTACCGCCTGGTCGCCGCGCGCCTGGACGGCAAGCCACACGACTGGGCGGCCATCACCGCGATGAAGGCCGCCGAGTTCATTCCCGCGGCGGAATGATCCGGTCTGAAGATCCGGCCATATGACGCCACCGCGGTGGAGGNCCGCCGCCCGGCTTGCCGTGGATGCCGCCCTTGGCGAGCACGGCCGGATCCAGCAACGGCTTCAGCACTTTCTCCGGCAGGCCGGTGACCTCGCGCGCCACGTCGAGCACCGCGCGATTCTCCTTGTAGGCCTGCTTGGCGATGGCCGCGCCCTTCTCGTAGCCGATCACCGGGTTCAGCGCGGTCACCAGGATCGGATTGCGATCCAGTGCTCGCCTGATGTTGTCCTCACGCACCTTGAGTCCGTCGATGGCGGTGTCGGCGAGCAGGCGCGACACATTCGCCAGCAGTTGGATCGAATCCAGCAGATTGGCCGCGATCAATGGCAGGGTCACGTTGAGCTGGAAGTTGCCGGTCTGCCCGGCCACCGTGATCGCGGTGTGGTGGCCCATCACCTGCGCGCACACCATCACGGTCGCTTCCGGAATCACCGGATTGACCTTGCCCGGCATGATCGAGCTGCCCGGCTGCAGGGCCGGCAGTTCGATCTCGCCCAGGCCGGCCAGCGGCCCGGCGTTCATCCAGCGCAGATCGTTGGCGATCTTGGTCAGCGCCACGGCCAGTGCGCTGAGTTGGCCGGACAGTTCGACCGCGTCGTCCTGCGCCGCCAGCCCTTCGAACTTGTTGCCGGCGCTCTCGAACCGCGCGCCGGTCTGCTTCGACAGCGCCTTCGCGACCCGCGCGCCGAAACGCGGATCGGCGTTGATGCCGGTGCCGATCGCGGTGCCGCCCAGCGGCAACCGGCGCAGCCGCTTGAGGCTGTCGGCGATGCGCTCCTCGGCCGAGGCCAATTGCGCCGACCAAGCCGAGAACTCCTGGGCGAAGGTCAGCGGCATCGCGTCCATCAGATGGGTTCGGCCGGTCTTGACGATCCTGCCGAGCGCCTTGCCACGTCGATCGATGGTCCGGCACAGGTGTTTCACCGCCGGCAGCAGGTCTTCCAGCACGGCCAGCTGCGCGGAGACGCGGATGGCGGTGGGAATGACGTCGTTGGAACTCTGGCCCAGGTTGACGTGATCATTCGGATGTACACCCTTGCGCCCGGCCTTGCCGGAACGGTTGGCGAGCGCGGCAATGACCTCGTTGGCATTCATGTTCGACGAGGTGCCCGAACCGGTCTGGTAGATGTCGATCGGGAAGTGCGCGTCGTGTTCGCCGGCGGCCACTTCCAGCGCGGCGGCACGGATGGCCCGCGCGGTGACCTGCGGCAACAGGTCCAGGCCGGCGTTGACCTCGGCGGCGGCGGCCTTGATCAGCCCCAGCGCGCGGATGAAGCCGCGCGGCATCGGCCGGCCTGAAATCGGGAAGTTCTGCACCGCGCGCTGGGTCTGCGCGCCCCAGAGGGCGTCGGCGGGCACCCGCAGCTCGCCCATGCTGTCCCGTTCCACCCGGTTCCGTTCGTCGCGGGCCGCACCCGCCTTGGTTTTCCTGCTCATCAGCGCCTCCTGTGGGGATGGTCTACGGCTGGCGCCGGGTGGTGGAACCGGCTGCTTGCGAGGGCCGCCAGCATACGCCAGGCCGGCCGGAGGCCGTCTCGCGGTAAACTAGAACGCTCCTTTTCAGCCCCACGCCCCCCATGTCGGAATCCGCCCTGCTCGCCCTGTCCCCGCTCGATGGCCGCTACGCCGGCAAGGTCGACGCCCTGCGTCCCATCTTTTCCGAGTACGGGCTGATCCGGGCGCGAATCAAGGTGGAGGTCGAATGGCTGCTGGCGCTGGCCGCCGAGCCCGGCATCGTCGAACTGCCGGCCTTCTCCGACGCGGCGGCCACCCGCCTGCGCGCACTGGCCGACGGTTTCTCGGTCGCCGACGCCGCCCGGGTCAAGGAGATCGAGCGCACCACCAACCATGACGTCAAGGCGGTGGAGTACTTCATCAAGGAGCGCCTGAAGGACGACGCCGAACTCGCCCCGGCGCTGGAGTTCGTCCATTTCGCCTGCACCAGCGAGGACATCAACAACCTCAGCTACGGCCTGATGCTGGAACAGGCCCGCCGCGAGGTGCTGCTGCCGTCGCTGGACGCCGTCGCCGCCTCGCTGCGCGCGCTGGCCCACGCCCAGGCCGGCCAGCCGATGCTCTCGCGCACCCACGGCCAGACCGCCTCGCCGACCACCCTGGGCAAGGAAATCGCCAACGTGGTCGCACGCCTGGAACGCCAGCGCCGGCAGATCGCGGCGGTCGAACTGACCGGCAAGATCAACGGCGCGGTCGGCAACTACAACGCCCACGTCGCCAGCTATCCGGACGTGGACTGGCCGGCGTTCGCGCAGCGTTTCGTCGAGAGCCTGGGCCTGGTCTTCAATCCCTACACCACCCAGATCGAGCCGCACGACAACGTGGCCGAAATCGGCGACGCCGCGCGCCGCGCCAACATCATCCTGATCGACCTGGCCCGCGACATCTGGGGCTACATTTCGCTGGGCTACTTCAAGCAGAAGCTCAAGGAAGGCGAAGTCGGCTCCTCGACCATGCCGCACAAGGTCAATCCAATCGACTTCGAAAATGCCGAAGGCAACTTCGGGCTGGCCAACGCGCTGTTCGAGCATTTCAGCGCCAAGCTGCCGATCAGCCGCTGGCAGCGCGACCTCACCGATTCGACCGTGCTGCGCGCGCTCGGCACCGCCTTCGGCCACAGCCAGGTGGCGCTGGACTCGCTGGCCAAGGGCCTGGGCAAGCTGGAAGTGAACCCGCAGCGCTTGGACGCCGACCTCGACGCGGCCTGGGAAGTGCTGGCCGAAGCCGTGCAGACGGTGATGCGCCGCCACGGCCTGCCCAATCCGTACGAACAGCTCAAGGCGCTGACCCGCGGCCAGGGCATCACCGCCGACTCGATGCGCGCCTTCATCGAATCGCTGGAACTGCCCGCCGACGCCAAGCAGCGCCTGCGCGAGATGACGCCGGGCAGCTACACCGGACTGGCCGAAACGCTGGCCCGGAAGATCTGAGGCCGCCCGGATCCCGCACGCCGACTCCGCAGGACCGCTCCCATGCAACTGCTGATCAATCTCGACGTGCCGGATCTGGAAGCCGCCGAAGCGCTATACCGGCGTGCGTTCGGCCTGACCACCGGACGCCGCTTCGGCGACGACGTGGTGGAACTTTTAGGCGCGCAGGCGCCCATCTACCTGATCCGCGCCGCCGCCGATACCGAGGGTGCTCCCGGCTCGCGCCGCCACTACGGCCGCCATTGGACGCCGGTGCACCTGGACGTGGTGGTCGAGGATCTGGATACCGCGCTGGCCACCGCCGTCCAGGCCGGCCTCCAACCCGAAACCTCCATCCGCGAAGCCCGCTGGGGCCGCATCGTGCGCCTGGCCGATCCGTTCGGCCACGGCTGGTGCCTGTTGCAGTTCGTTGGCCGCGGTTACGACGAGATCGCCACATGAAGCCATTTCCGCCGAGGATGTCCATCCCGGCCGCCGCGTTCCTGGTGCTGGCCGCCCTGCCCGCCGGCCGGGCCTGGGCGGACGATGCCCCCGCCTGCCCGGCCGAGCCGCGCTGGGACGACCCGGCCAAGCCGCTGCGCCTGCATGGCAATACCTGGTTCGTGGGCACCTGCGGCATCAGCGCGTTGCTGATCACCTCGCCGCAGGGGCATGTCCTCATCGACAGTGGCACCGCCGCGGGCGGGCGCCAGGTGCTGGCCAACATCCGCACGCTCGGATTCCGCCCGGAAGACGTGCGCGCCATCGTGATCTCGCACGAGCATTTCGATCATGTCGGCGGCCTGGCCGATCTGCAGCGCGCCACCGGCGCGCCGGTACTGGCGCGCGAACCGGCCGCCGCCACGCTGCGACGCGGCGCCAATGACCGCAGCGATCCCCAGTTCGGGCAACTCGAATCCTTCACTCCCGTCGCCGACGTACGCACCATCGGCGACGGGGAAACCGTCACCGTCGGCCCGCTGTCGCTGAAATCCATTCCCACGCCGGGCCATACCCCGGGTGCGGCGTCCTGGACCTGGCGCTCCTGCGACGGCAGCGAATGCCGCCAGTTCGTCTATGCCGACAGTCTCTCCGCGTTCTCCAGCGATCAGTACCGCTTCGGCGACGAGCAAGCCCATCCCGGTTACGTCGCCGCCTTCCGGCAGGCCCTGGATCGGGTCGCCGCGCTGGATTGCGACATCCTGGTGACGCCGCATCCGTCCGCCAGCCGTCTGTGGTCCCGCGTCGGCCCCGGCGCCAACGAACCGCTCGCGAACACCAACGCCTGCCGCGCCTACGCGCAGTCCGCGCGCGAACGCCTGGACAAGCGCCTGGCCGAAGAAGCCGCCCCCGCTCCCGCAAACTCCCCACGCCCATGATCGAAGTCCACGCCACCGCCAAGCATTTCCTCGGCATGCCCGCCGCGCGTTTCCTCAGCGAGTACTGGCAGAAGAAGCCGCTGCTGATCCGTAACGCGTTCCCGCATTTCCAGTCGCCCATCCAGCCGGACGACCTGGCCGGACTGGCCTGCGAGGAAGGCGCGCTCTCGCGCATCGTCATGCACGATCGCGAACGCGACGCCTGGACCCTGCGCACCGGCCCGTTCCAGGAAGAGGAATTCCCCGGCATGCCGCACCACGACTGGACCCTGCTGGTGCAGGACGTGGACAAGTGGGATCCGGACGTGCGCGCGTTGCTGGCGCATTTCGATTTCCTGCCGCGTTGGCGGCTGGACGACATCATGATCAGCTTCGCCGCCACCGGCGGCTCGGTCGGCGCGCACGTGGATCAGTACGACGTGTTCCTGCTGCAGGCGCAGGGCCAGCGCCGCTGGCAGATCGACGCCGGCGAGAATCCGCCGCTCGGCTTCCGCGACGACGTCGAGCTCAAGCTGCTGCGCGAGTTCACGCCCACCCACGACTGGGTGCTGGATCCGGGCGACATGCTCTACCTGCCGCCGGCCGTGCCCCACCACGGCGTGGCGGTGAATCCGTGCCTGACCATCTCCGTGGGCATGCGCGCGCCCTCCTCGGCCGAACTGATCAGCGACTACCTCGACACCCTGGTCGCCGATGCCGACGACCGCATGCGCTACCACGATGAGGATCTGGCGCCGCCGCGCGATCCCAACGAAATCGACGCCGCGGCGATGGCCCGCGTGGTCGAAGCGCTGAACGCGCTGCGGATGAACGATCCGGATCGCCTGGGCGACTGGTTCGGCCGTTTCATCACCACCTACCGTGCCGCCGGCGATGTCGCGCCCGCGCCGGAACAGCGCTCGCGGATCGAAATCGAATGGGATCTCGAACACGGCGCACGGCTGTACCGCCATCCGTTCTCGCGGCTGGCCTGGCGGCGCGCGCGCAAGGGCGCGACCCTGTTCTGTTCGGGCCACGACTACCCGATGCCGGTGGCGGACGCGCGCACCCTGGCCGCGGCGGAGACGCTTGACGGCCACGGCTACGCCGGCCTGTCGGCCACCGGTCGCGACGCGGTGATGGCGCTGCTCGCCCAGGGTCACTACCAGCTGGTGCTGGCAGGGGAAGAGGATTGAACACCGCCGGCTTCCGGGTCGAGCCGGTCGAGTACGCCCTGCAGCGGGACGACCTGCTGCGGGTGCGCGAGATCGTGTTCGTACAGGAACAACGGGTGCCGCTGGAAGAGGAACGCGACGCCATGGATCCGCTCTGCCGGCACGTACTGGCGCGCGATGACGCCGGCCGGCCCATCGGCACCGGGCGGCTGACCCCGGAACACCGGATCGGCCGGATGGCGGTCCTGCGGGAATGGCGCGGGCGCGGCGTCGGCGACGCCCTGCTAGCCGCACTGCTGGCCGAGGCCCGCAAGCGCCGCCTGCCGGAGCTGACCCTCAACGCCCAGGTCAGTGCCGAAGCCTTCTATGCCCGGCACGGCTTCGTACCCTACGGTCCACGGTTCCACGAGGCCGGAATCGAGCACCAGGCCATGCGCCGGCGCCTGGACGGCGCCACCGCCATCGAGGATCTGGCCGGGGCCAGGGCCACCCTGCTGGCCCTGTCCAGCGGCAGCCGTCGCCAGCTGCGGATCTACAGCCGGGACCTGGAGCCGGGCCTGTTCGACGCCCCGGAGGTGCTGGACGCCCTGCGCCGGCTGGCCACCCGCCCCGGCGCGGTGGAAGTCCAGATCCTGCTGCAGGACGCCGGCACTCCCCAGCGCCGGCAGGCACCGCTGCTGCCTCTGGCCCAGCGCCTGCCCAGCGTGTTCCTGTTCCGCGAAGTGCACGATCCGGTGGACCGCAACTATCCCTCGGCCTATGTCGTCAGCGACGCCGATGGCTACTACTTCCGCCCGCTGGGGCACCGTTTCGACGGCGAAGCGGACCCGGACGCGGCCGGCCGCGCGCGCCAGCTGCGCGAGGAATTCGCCCACGTGTGGGAACGCTCACGCCCCTGCACCGAGTATCGCGCGCTGGGACTGTAGCCTTCTCCTCGCGAGGTTGCGGAAATCCGCGGGAATCGCGTCGATTGTGTCCGGTTTGTCATCCGCGTGGCCCAGACTGCGCCTTTAGTCCAATACCTTTATGCCCCGTTCCCGCCTTGCGGGTATAATTTTGGGGTTGTCTTCCGCCCGCGCGGGCCCACATCGAATCCGCCGACCCCGTCCCTCCAAGACCATTCCGACAGCAAGCACCTCATCGCCATCGTGGACAATCTCCTGAAGCAGTTTGCGCAATCCTCGCAACTCAACGGAGGCAATGCCTCCTACGTCGAAGACCTGTACGAGCAATACCTGGTTGACCCGGACAGTGTGGGTCCCAAATGGAAGGCCTACTTCGACGGTTTCAAGGGCCGCGAGGCCGGTGACGTGCCCCACTCGGTGGTCATCGAGCAGATTGCCGCGGCCTCGCGCCAGGCGGCGAACAATGGCCATGTGGCGGCCCCGGCCGGCGGCGACGAGCGCGAGCGCAATGTCGGCCGCCTGATCACCGCCTACCGTTCGCGCGGCCACCTGGGCGCCAACCTGGATCCGCTGGGCCTGAGCCCGCCGATGAATCCGCCGGATCTCGGCCTGGCCTTCCATGACCTGTCCGACAAGGATTTGGACAGCGAATTCAGCACCGGCAACGTGGCCGGCCAGCCGCGCATGAAACTGCGCGACCTGCTGACCCGCCTGAAGGCCGCCTACACCGGCTCGATCGGCGCCGAATTCATGCATATCTCCGAGGTCGAGCAGCGCCAGTGGCTGTACCAGCGGCTGGAAGCGGCCGCCGGCAACTATGGCCTGGATGCGGCGGCCAAGCAGCGCACCCTGGAGCGGCTGACCGCCGCCGAGGGTCTGGAGCGCTACCTGCACACCAAGTACGTCGGCCAGAAGCGCTTCTCGCTGGAAGGCGGCGATTCGCTGATCCCGCTGCTGGATACGCTCATCCACCGCGCCGGTGCCGGCGCGGTCAAGGACATCGTGGTCGGCATGGCCCACCGCGGCCGCCTCAACGTGCTGGTCAACACCCTGGGCAAGAGCCCGCGCAAGCTGTTCGACGAGTTCGAGGGCAAGTTCGAGCACGACAACAGCCTGGCCCATGCCGGCGACGTGAAGTACCACATGGGCTTCTCGGCCGACATCGCCACCCCGGGCGGTCCGGTCCACCTGGCGCTGGCCTTCAACCCCTCGCACCTGGAAATCGTCGATCCGGTCGTGGCCGGCAGCGTGCGTTCGCGCCAGGAGCGCCGCAACGACACCTCCCGCCAGGCGGTGCTGCCGATCATCATGCACGGCGACGCGGCGTTCGCCGGCCAGGGCGTGGTGATGGAACTGTTCCAGATGTCGCAGGCGCGCGGTTTCGCGGTCGGCGGCACCCTGCATGTCGTGATCAACAACCAGATCGGCTTCACCACCAGCGCCCGCGACGACGCCCGCTCCACCCTGTACTGCACCGACGTGGCCAAGATGATCGGCGCACCGGTGCTGCACGTGAACGGCGACGACCCGGAAGCGGTGGTGTTCTGCGCCAACCTGGCCTACGAGTTCCGCCAGCAGTTCAAGAAGGACGTGGTCATCGACCTGGTCTGCTATCGCCGCCATGGCCACAACGAGGCCGACGAGCCGGCGGCCACCCAGCCGCTGATGTACCAGACCATCCGCAAGCACCCGACCACCCGCGAGCTGTACGCGGCCAAGCTGGAAGGCGCCGGCGTGCTCCCCGCCGAAGGCGGCAAGGTGCTGGTCGATCAGTATCGCAACAAGCTGGATTCGGGCGAATACACCACCGAGCTGGCCAAGCAGAAGGGCGACGAACTGGCGATCGACTGGTCGAAGTACGTGTCCGGCAAGCTCAGCGATCCGGTCGACACCAAGGTCAAGCGCAAGGCGCTGGATTCGCTGGCCAAGATCATCAACACCATTCCCTCGGGCGTGTCGCTGCACCCGCGCGTGGCCAAGATCTATGAAGACCGCGCCAAGATGGCCGCCGGCGATCTGCCGGGCGACTGGGGCTTCGCCGAAAACCTGGCGTACGCCACCCTGCTGGCGGAAGGCAACGGCCTGCGCCTGGTCGGCCAGGATGCGGGCCGCGGCACCTTCTTCCATCGCCACGCGATCCTGCACGACCAGAAGACCGACAGCTATTTCCTGCCGCTGCGGCAGCTGGTGGAATCGCCGGAGCAGGCCACGATCATCGATTCGCTGCTCAGCGAAGAAGCGGTGATGGCGTTCGAATACGGCTTCTCCACCACCGATCCCAACACCCTGTGCATCTGGGAAGCGCAGTTCGGCGACTTCGCCAACGGCGCGCAGGTGGTGATCGACCAGTTCATCGCCGCCGGCGAGGCCAAGTGGGGACGCGTCAGCGGTCTGACCCTGCTGCTTCCGCACGGCTACGAAGGCCAGGGTCCCGAGCACAGCTCGGCTCGCCTGGAGCGCTTCCTGCAGTTGTGCGCGCTGGAGAACATGCTGGTCTGCGTGCCGACCACGCCCGCACAGGCCTACCACATGCTGCGCCGGCAGATGCGCATGACCACCCGCAAGCCGCTGGTGGTGATGACGCCCAAGTCGCTGCTGCGCCACAAGCTTGCCGTGTCCACCCTGGACGAGCTGGCCAACGGCGAGTTCCAGCACCTGATCCCGGACAAGGCCGCCGACCCGAAGAAGGTCAAGCGCGTCGTGCTGTGCTCGGGCAAGGTCTACTACGACCTGCTGGAAGACCAGCAGAAGCGTGGCCAGGACGACGTCGCGCTGGTCCGCATCGAACAGCTGTATCCGTTCCCGCGTCCGCAGCTGGCCGCCGAGCTCAAGCGCTTCGGCAAGGCCACCGACGTGGTCTGGTGCCAGGAAGAGCCGCAGAACCAGGGCGCGTGGTACCAGATCCGCCACCATCTCAACGCCTGCCTGGGCGAGAAGCAGAGCCTGCACTACGCCGGCCGCCCGCGCTCGCCCTCGCCCGCCGCCGGTCATTTCGCCGAGCACGTCGAGGAACAGCTGAAGCTGGTCGCCGACGCGCTGGTCAACAAGTTCGAAAACGACGTGGTCGCCGAGTAAGCGGCGCCCGCATTCCATCCTTCAAAGCACGCCACCAAAAAAAACAGGACGCCTCCATCCATGGCCACTGAAGTCAAAGTTCCGGTTCTCCCCGAATCCGTCTCCGACGCCACCATCGCCACCTGGCACAAGAAGGTTGGTGACGCGGTCAAGCGCGATGAGAACCTCCTGGATCTGGAAACCGACAAGGTCGTGCTGGAAGTGCCGTCCCCGGTCGACGGCGTGATCAAGGAAATCAAGTTCAAGGAAGGCGACACCGTGACCAGCCAGCAGTTGCTGGCGATCATCGAGGAAGGCGCGGTCGCCGCCGCGCCGGCTCCGGCCGCCGAGGCCCCCAAGGCTGAAGCACCGAAGGCCGAGGCTCCCGCCGCCACTGCCGCACCGGCGCCGGCCGCCAAGTCCACTCCGGCCCCGGCCGCCGCCGGCGTCGAAAGCCTGCCGCCCGGCGCCCGCTTCACCGCCGTCACCCAGGGCATCGATCCGGCGCAGGTGGAAGGCACCGGCCGCCGCGGCGCGGTGACCAAGGAAGACCTGGTCAACTACGCCAGCGGCAAGACCGCCGGCGTGTCCGGCGGCGCACGTCCGGAAGAGCGCGTGCCGATGACCCGCATCCGCGCCCGCATCGCCGAGCGCCTGATGCAGTCCAAGAACTCCATCGCCATGCTGACCTCGTTCAACGAGGTCAACCTGGGCAAGGTCATGGCGATGCGCAAGGAACTGGGCGAATCGTTCGAGAAGGCCAACGGCATCAAGCTGGGCTTCATGAGCTTCTTCGCCAAGGCCGCCGCCAACGCGCTGCAGCGCCATCCGGTGGTCAACGCCTCGGTCGACGGCAACGACATCATCTACCACGGCTACGCCGACATCTCGATCGCCGTGTCCACCGACAAGGGCCTGGTCACGCCGGTGCTGCGCAACGTCGAGCGCCAGAGCTTCGCCGACATCGAAAAGGGCATCGCCGACTACGCCAAGAAGGCGCGTGACGGCAAGCTGGGCCTGGAGGATCTGCAGGGCGGCACCTTCACCATCACCAACGGCGGCACCTTCGGTTCGCTGATGTCCACCCCGATCGTCAACCCGCCGCAGAGCGCCATCCTCGGCATGCACGCGATCAAGGAACGCGCCATCGTCGAGAACGGCCAGGTCGTGGCCGCGCCGATGATGTACATCGCGCTGTCCTACGATCACCGCATCATCGACGGCAAGGACGCGGTGCTGTTCCTGGTCGACATCAAGAACCAGCTGGAAAATCCGCACCGCATGCTGCTTGGCATGTAAGCGCCGGGAATCGGGAATGGAGAATCGGGAATCGTCAAAGCCCGCTCCATCCCGCTTTTGCGATTCCCCATTCCCAATTCACCATTCCCGTGTGAGCGAAGCATGAGCGAACAACAACAATTCGACGTCGTCGTCATCGGTGCCGGTCCCGCCGGCTATCACGCCGCCATCCGCGCCGCGCAGCTGGGCATGAAGGTCGCCTGCATCGATGCCGCGCTGGGCAAGGACGGCAAGCCGGCCCTGGGCGGCACATGCCTGCGCGTGGGCTGCGTGCCCTCCAAAGCGCTGCTGGACAGCTCGCGCCAGTTCTACAACCTGCAGCACCTGTTCGGCGAGCACGGCATCAGCACCAAGGACGCCAAGATCGACGTCGCCACGATGGTGGGCCGCAAGGACAAGATCGTTAAGCAGTTCACCGGCGGCATCGCGATGCTGTTCAAGGCCAACAAGATCACCCCGTTCTACGGCTTCGGCCAGCTGCAGCCAGGCAACGTGGTCAAGGTCAAGCAGCATGACGGCAGCGAAGTCGAGCTCAAGGGCACCAACGTGATCCTGGCGGCCGGTTCGGATTCCATCGAACTGCCGTTCGCCAAGTTCGACAACGAATACATCGTCGACAACGTCGGCGCGCTCGACTTCACCGCCGTGCCCAAGCGCCTGGCCGTGATCGGCGCCGGCGTGATCGGCCTGGAACTGGGCAGCGTGTGGAAGCGCCTCGGCGCCGAAGTCACCATCCTGGAAGCCCTCCCCGATTTCCTCGCCGTCGCCGATGCCGAAGTAGCCAAGACCGCGGCGCGCGAATTCAAGAAGCAGGGCCTGGATATCCGCCTCGGCGCCAAGGTCAGCAAGACCGAAATCACCGGCAAGGGCAAGACCAAGGAAGTCGTGGTCACCTACACCGATGCCGAAGGCGAGAAGACCCTGACCGTGGACAAGCTGCTGGTGGCCGTGGGCCGCCGCGCCGCCACCAAGGGCGTGCTGGCCGACGGTACCGGCGTGAAGCTCAACGAGCGCGGCCAGATCGAGGTCGACGAGCATTGCCACACCGGCGTCGACGGCGTCTGGGCGGTAGGCGACTGCGTGCGCGGCCCGATGCTGGCGCACAAGGGCTTCGAGGAAGGCATCGCGGTGGCCGAACTGATCGCCGGCCTGCCCGGCCACGTCAACTTCGACACCGTGCCGTGGGTCATCTATACCGAACCGGAAATCGCCTGGGTCGGCAAGACCGAGCAGCAGCTCAAGGCTGAAGGCACTCCGTACAAGACCGGCAGCTTCCCGTTCGCCGCGATTGCCCGTGCCGTCGCGATGGGCGAGCCAGCCGGCTTCGTCAAGGTCATCGCCCACGCGGAAACCGATCGCGTGCTGGGCCTGCACCTGGTCGGCGTCGGCGTGTCGGAACTGGTGCACGAAGGCGTGCTGACCATGGAGTTCAACGGCTCGGCCGACGACCTGGCCCGCATCTGCCACGCCCATCCGACCCTGTCCGAGGCCATCCACGACGCCGCCATGGCGGTGGACAAGCGCTCGATCCACAAGGCCAATTGACAGCCGGGAATGGGGAATCGGGAATGGAGAATCGAAGGATGCTCCTTTCCATCCCCGCTCCCCGTTTCATACGACGCCGGGCAAGCCCGGCGTCGTGCGTTTCGGCTTTCCACGATTCTCCATTCCCGATTCCCCATTCCCGTCCATGAAAAGTATCTGTGTCTATTGCGGCTCCAACGCCGGCAGCAAGCCCCTCTACGCCGAACGCGCGGTCGCGCTGGGTGATCGCATCGCCCGCGAGGGATTGCAACTGGTCTATGGCGGCGGCAACGTCGGCCTGATGGGCATCGTCGCCGACGCGGTGCTGGCAGGTGGTGGCGAAGTGGTTGGCGTGATTCCGGAGCAACTGGTCAACTGGGAAGTCGCGCACAAGGGCGTGACCCGGCTGGAAGTGGTCGCCAACATGCACGAGCGCAAGAAGCGCATGTTCGACCTGTCCGACGCCTTCGTCGCCCTGCCCGGCGGCTTCGGCACCTTGGACGAGATGTTCGAAATGCTGACCTGGCGCCAGCTCGGCATCGGCGACAAGCCCTGCGCCTTCCTGGACGTCGATGGCTTCTATGCGCCGCTGATGGGCATGATCGACCGCATGGTCGAAGAGCGCTTCCTGCACCCGGATCAGCGCGAGGACCTGTGGCACGGCGAGGACCTCGGCGCGATGTTCGACTGGATGAAGGCCTACCAGCCGGCCCAGGCGTCGAAATGGATGGACGAGAAGCGGCGCAAGTCGCTGCGCTGAGGCGCCCCCCGGGAACGGATTCCCTGCGTCTACCTCCTGGCCAGCGGGCCGCGTGGAACGCTCCACATCGGCGTGACATCCCACCTGCCCGGACGCATCTGGCAGCACAAACACGCTCAGGTTGACGGCTTCACCCGCCGCTACCGGGTCCATACTTTGGTCTGGTGCGAAGTCCACGGCACGATGGAATCTGCCATCCTGCGCGAGAAGGCATTGAAGGCCTGGAAGCGGATCTGGAAGATCCAGTTCGTCGAGGATGCCAACGCCGGGTGGCGGGATTTGTATCCGGACATCCTCCCATCCCCCGTCCAAATTTCCGGAACCGGAGCGTCCCCACATGACTCTGCCCACCTCGTTCAACGCCTTCCGCATCCACAACGACGATCGCGGCTACCGCAGCGGCATCGAATCGATTTCGCTGGACGATCTGAATCCCGGCGAGGTGGTGATCAAGACCGCGTACTCCTCGGTGAACTTCAAGGATGCGCTGGCCGGCACCGGCGAAGGCAAGATCCTGCGGCGGTTCCCGCTGGTCGGCGGCATCGACGTGGCCGGGCACGTGGTGGCTTCCACCGATCCGGCGTTCCATGAGGGCGACGAGGTGCTTGTGACCGGCTGCGGCCTCAGCGAAACCCGCGACGGTGGCTACGGTGAATACGCCCGGCTGGAAGCAAAGTGGGTGATTCCCTTGCCCAAGGGGTTGAGCCTGCGCGAAAGCATGATCCTGGGCACCGCCGGCTTCACCGCCGCGCTGGCCCTGTACCGGATGCGGGACAACCGGCAGACGCCGGATCTGGGACCGCTGGCAGTCACCGGCGCGACCGGCGGCGTGGGCACGCTCGCGGTGAACATCTTCAGCCGCGCCGGCTACGAGGTGCACGCCATCAGCGGCAAGCCAGAACACGCGGACTTCCTGAAATCGCTCGGCGCCACCGAAGTGCTGGGACGCGATGCGCTGGCCACCCGGCGGCCGATGGAATCGGCGCGTTTCGGTGGAGGACTGGACAACGTGGGCGGAGCGATGCTGGCCAGCCTGCTGGCGCAGACCGCGCCCTACGGCAATGTCGCCAGCGCGGGCCTGGCCGCGACCGCCGAACTGGACATCACGGTCATGCCGTTCATCATCCGGGGCGTATCGCTCGTCGGCGTGGCTTCGGCCGGCACCGCGCGCGCCATCCGGGACGACATCTGGCAGCTTTTGGCCGACGACTGGAAACCGGCCCGCCTGGAGGCCATCTGCACCCGCGAAACCACGCTGGAAGGGCTGCCGGATGTATTCAGGAACATGCTTTCCGGGGGTTCGTTCGGCCGTACCCTGGTCACTTTCTGAGGTCGTCGGGGGCAGCCCGACGGCGTGTCCGGGAACGCCCCCGTTTCTTTCTCCCGGGCCCGCTCCTACAATCGGTGCGGGGACAATTTGGGGACACTCGGGGAACTCCATGGCACGCATTCTGATCGTCGACGATTCACCTTCTCAGTTGCTGGGCATCCAGCGCATCGTCGAAAAACTGGGGCACGAGTCCCTCACCGCCGAGGACGGCGCCGCGGGCGTGGAAGTGGCCAAGCGCGAGCTGCCGGACATGGTGCTGATGGACGTGGTGATGCCGAACCTCAACGGGTTCCAGGCCACCCGCACGCTGAGCCGCGAGGCCAGCACCAAGCACATCCCGGTGATCCTGGTGACCACCAAGGACCAGGACACCGACCGCATGTGGGGCCTGCGCCAGGGCGCCAAGGCCTACCTGACCAAGCCGTTCTCCGAGGACGAACTGGCCGAGGTCATCGAACGCGTGTTCAACGCGCGCGAACTGCCGGAACCGCCCGCGGCCTGATCCGCCCGGCGCTCAAACGTGATGAAGAAAAGCAGGCCATGGCCTGCTTTTCTTTTTGAGCGACGCTCACGCTCTCTCCCTGTGGGAGCGACGTCAGTCGCGATACCCGAACGACTGGCAANCCGCGAATCGCGACTGACGTCGCTCCCACAAGAGGTTGCTTACGGCTTCTCGCCGAAAGCCCGGGCCAGATCGCGATAGGCTTCCTGCTGCTCCTCGCTGGTGGCGCGCGGCGCGGTGATTTCCAGTTCGACGATCTGATCGCCCGCCGGATTGCCCGGCAGCCCACGGCCGCGCAGGCGCAGCTTGCGCCCGGCTTCCGAGTCCGGCGGAATCTTCACCTCGACCTCGCCGCCCAAGGTCGGCACGGTCATCGAGGCGCCCAGCGCCGCCTGCCAGGGCGCCACCGGCAGCACATAGATGATGTTGCGGCCATCGACCTCGAATTGCGGGTGCGCGGCGTACTCGATTTCCAGCAGCAGATTGCCGCCGCTGCCGCCCTGCCCGGCCAGCCGGATAGCCTGGCCCGGCTTGATGCCCTTGGGCACCCTGACCTCGAGCTGACGGCCATTGACGTTCACCCGCACGCTGCCGCCGTCGTGGACCGCCTGCAACGGCACCGCCAGCTTGGCGCGCGAGTCGCGCGGCGCGTGCGGTCCCCGTGCCTGCGGGCCGTCAGCACGTCCACGCCGTCCGAACAGGCCCTCGAAGAAGTCGCTGAAGCCACCGCCACCGCCTGTGCTGCCGAAAACCTCGTCGAAGTCGAAATTCTGCCCGCCATAACCGCCCTGGCCGAAATCCGGCGGCGGCCGGAACTCTTCGCCCGGGCGGTAGCCGCGCGCGCGCAACTGGTCATAGGCCGCGCGCTTCTGCGGATCCCGCAGCGCCTCGTAGGCCTCGTTGACCGCCTTGAACTGATCTTCCGCGCCGGCTTCCTTGCTGACGTCGGGATGGTACTTGCGCGCCAGCCGCCGGTACGCCGTCTTGATCTCGGCGTCGCCGGCGGTCGGTTCAACGCCCAGTACCGCGTAGTAATCCTTGAATTGCATCAGGTCTCCATTGGAAAACCGCGCCGGCCGGCCACCGGCTGGACACGGAGGCCCGCGAAGCGGGCGCCACGCGTCAATTCTAGCGGCTGGCGCGCCACTTGCCGGGCCCGGCGGCCTTCGGCTCCGGACACGAATGCCTGCCTATGGCCGCCATGGGCCATCACACTCTTTTCAGGCACGTAACGTCCCCATCGACCGGGCGGGCTAAACTCCATTCAGCCTTCCTCACCAGGACCCGACCATGACCATCCAGATTGGCGAACAAATTCCCGAAGTCATCCTCAAGCGCATCCGCGAGGGCGTCGAGACCATCGACACCCGCGCGCTGTTCGAGGGCCGCAAGGCCGTGCTGTTCGCGGTGCCCGGCGCATTCACCCCGACCTGTTCGGAAAAGCACCTGCCCAGCTTCGTCCAGCACTTCGAGGATTTCCGCAAGCGCGGCATCGAAGTGTTCTGCGTGTCGGTCAACGACCCGTTCGTCATGCAGGCATGGGGCAAGACCCAGCACGTGCCCGACGGCCTGCAGATGCTCGCCGACGGCAACGCCGACCTGGTCAAGGCGCTCGGCCTGCAGATGGACGCCAGCAGCTACGGCATGGGCATCCGCGCGCGCCGCTTCGCGCTGTATGCGGAAGACGGCGTGGTCCGCAACCTCTTCATCGAGGCACCCGGCGAATACAAGGTGTCCTCGGCCGAACACGTGCTGGCGAACATCGGCTGAGCGGCTCCATGCGTCCGCGGGAGCTGGCGCTGCACGCGCGGTTGGCGGCGCGTGTTTCCGCGCCACGCCTGCAGATGGCGGTCATGGTCGCCATCACCGCGCTCTCCGGCTTCCTGGCCTCGGTGCTCCTTGCCGCAGCCGGCATGGATTCCATGTGGTTGCGCTATCCCGTCTGCGTCGGCATCGCCTATCTGGTGTTCCTGACGCAAATCCGGCTCTGGCGTCGATGGCGTGAAGCAGACGTACCGGGGATCGAGGGTCCGAGCGGCTCATCCCACGGGGAAAGCCATGGCGCTCCGGATTGGTCCGGTTCCGGTGGCAGCTCCGGTGGCGCCGGGGCCAGCGCACGGTTCGAGGCTCCCTCGACGACGGGCGCAGGCGGCATGGACGCGGAGGCGGTGGACATGGCCATTCCCGATGCGAGCCTCGATGTTGAACATGTCTGGATATTGCCCCTGCTCGGCATCCTGGCCGGGGTGCTGATTGCGCTCGTCTGGGTGGTCTGGAGCTCTCCCATGCTGCTGTCGGAACTTGCTCTCGACGCGGTTCTCTCCACTGGGCTGTACCGCAAGCTGAGACGAACCCCGGCCGAAGATTGGCTTTACACGACGCTGCGCCACACCGGTTGGCCTTTTGTGGCCGCGTTGTTGTGTTCCTTTGTCTTGGGCGTGGCCTTGCATGCCATCGCCCCCGGTTCGACGACACTGGGCGAAGTATTCGCCATCAAGCAAAGGTGAAGTTGTATCAGACGACGCTAGTTCAAGATATTGAAATCCACCCGCGTCCATGCGCCGCTGTCGGCCAGCGCCGTCAGCGTGTGCTGGCCCGGTTGCTCGAAGTCGCGCACGAACGGGCGTGCGCCCTGGGTCTCGGCGATCCACTTTCCGTCCAGCAGCCATTGCACGCGGGCTTCGGTGCCGAGCGCGCGCAACTGCAGGCGCACGCCGTGTTCGCTGCCCGGCGCGCGCGCCAGGGTGGCGCGGTCGTTGATGCCATCGATGCGCAGTTCTTCCGCTGCTTCGCGGCCATCGTCCACGCAATCCGGCGACAGTGCCGGCAGGCGCGATTGCGCGCGGGTCTGCGCGCCCAGCCACGGCGAGGCCAGCGCCGGCCAGCGGGCGATGCGTCGGGTCTGCGATGCATGCGGGCGCGCGCATTCGGCGGACAGGCGCAGGCCGGTTGTCGCGTCCACCTCGAACACTTCGGTACCCGCGCTCCAGCGGCGCGCGTCGCGCTCGGCCAGGGTGGGCGGCGTCGCGCCATCGAGCGTCCATGCCTTCATCCGTCGCTGGCACAATTCCGGCGCGTCGGCTTCCGGCGGCAGGCCCAGCGGCCAGCAGATCTCGGTTTCGGCGACGTTCGCCGGTGGCGGCGAGGCGGCGGCGTCACCGCGCGCGCGCGGCAGGCTGTCGATGATCTCGAACATCAGCGGCAACGCGGTGACCGCGCCGTATTGTCCCGGCAACGGCGTCCCGTCCGGCCTGCCGACCCACACGCCGACGGTATGGCGGCGCGTGCTGCCCAGCGCCCACGCATCGCGGAAGCCGTAGCTGGTGCCGGTCTTCCACGCCACCCGCGGACGCATCGCGGTGTCGAACGCGCCCTGCCCGTAGCCGGGCCGCGGGTGCGATTCCAGGATCTCGCGGATGATCCATGCCGCGCCGGGCGACGCCAGCCGGCGGTCCTCGCGCACATCCAGCGGCGTGTAGCGCACCCGCCCCGCCAGGCCGCCGCGGTTGAATGCCGCGAACGCACCGACCAGATCTTCCAGGCGCGCACCGGTACCGCCAAGAATCAGCGCGAGGTTCGGTGATGCGCCGCGCGGATACTTCAAGGCGATGCCGGCATTGGCCAGGCGCGCGGAAAGCCGCGCCGGCCCGACCCGGTCCAGCAGATCCACCGCCGGCACGTTGAGCGACAGCCGCAGGGCTTCCGCCGCGCCGATCGGACCGTTGAAGGCGGCGTCGAAATTGCCGGGCCGATAACCGCCGAACGACTGCGGCGCATCGACCAGCAGGCTTTCGGAATGGATCAGGCCGTCATCCAGCGCCAGTCCGTACAGGAACGGCTTGAGGGTCGATCCCGGCGAACGCCACGCCTGCACCATGTCGACGTGGCCCAGGCGTTCCTTGTCGCCGAACGTCACCGAACCGACGTAGGCGCGCGCTTCCATGCTGGCGTTGTCGATCACCAGCAGCGCCGCCGAGGTACGTGCCGGCAGTTGCGAGAAGTAGGCCGCCACCCGCTCCTCCAGGGTGCGTTGCAGGTCGGCGTCCACGGTCGATTCGATGCGCGCCGCGCGCGGTTGCCGCTGGCGCAGGCGCTCGGCGAGCAACGCCGCCGACAGCGGTGGCTGCAGGGAACGCGCCACCACCGGTTCGATCCGCGCTTCCTCCACCTGCGCCGGTGTCCACACGCCCAGCGCCACCATCCGCGCGAGCACCTTGTCGCGCGCCGCGCGCGCGGCATCGGGGTGGCGATCCGGACGCAGGCGGCTGGGCGATTGCGGCAACACCGCCAGCAGTGCGGCCTCGGCCTGTGACAGGCGGGTGGCCGGCTTGCCGAGGTAGGCCCAGCTGGCCGCCTCCACGCCTTCGATGGTGCCGCCGAACGGCGCACGCTCCAGGTACAGCGACAGGATCTCGCGCTTGGACAGGTGCGCTTCCAGTTGCAGCGCGCGCAGCAACTGCTTGAGCTTGCCCCAGGGCGTGCGCGAATGCGGATCCAGGATCCGCGCCACCTGCATGGTCAGGGTCGAGCCGCCGGACACGATCCGTCCACGCCGCAACCATTGCCCGCCCGCCCGCAGCATCGCCCAGGGATTGACGCCGGGATGCTTCCAGAACCAGCGGTCCTCGTAGTTCAGCAGCGCGTCCAGGTACAGCGGCGACACGCTATCCGGCGTGGCCGGATAGCGCCAGACACCGTCACGATCGGCGAACGCGCGCAGCGGCGTGCCGTCGCGCGCGACCACCAGGGTGCTGGTGTCGCGCGCCTTCGGCAGTGGCGGCGGAAACAGCAGGTCCAGCAACAGCAATGACGACAGCACGCCCACCGCGCCCCAGCGCAGCACGGCCGGCCAGCGCAGCGCGCGCAAGCGCCGCCATGCGCGTTGCCAGCGGGACATCCTCGAACCAACCATCAGTCACGTATCACGTCAGTGGCCACATCCGCACCGCACATGGGCGGGCTGCCACCGCATCCGCGGTCTCGGCCCTCCCGTCCCGGGAAGCAGGGAACCGGCGTCGCTCGATTTCCGACGCCCCGGTCCCGACTCCCCATTCCCGACTCCCGCCCTACGGCTGCACGACGGTGATTGTTCCCACCTTCGAGCGACCCACGCCACGGATATCCGGCCGGTACATGTCCTCGACCAGCGGCGGAGGCACGGTGTAGGTACCGGGCGTGACCGCGCGCACCAGGTAGAACACCTTGGCGGTGTCGCCGCTGTCCAGCTTCAGCGCGGCCACGTAGCGATCATCGCGAAACTCCTCGTGCTTCACGTCCGCCGCGCTGCCGCGATCGCTGACGCTGATGCCGTCGACCACCACGTCGGCCCATTGCTTGGCGTCACCCAGGTTGAAGTTCTCAATCTCCAGGCCGGCGGGCAGCAGATCGGTGAACAGCGCATCCGGCATGCTCGCATGCGGGGTGATGCTGACCCGGACGATCAGCGCCTCGCCCTCCTTCAGCGTGCCGCCGTTCCACTCCTTGCCGTCGGTGGTGTAGTAGCGCCGTTCGATGCCGATCTGGCGTTCGTCGGCGGCCGGCGGCGTGCGCGGGATGCCGCTGACATCCAGGCTGGCGTACAGCGGCGGCTGGCCTTCCGGCACGAAACGCGCGCCGCGCGCCAGCGCCGCGTGATCCAGGCTGCGGCCGAACACCTTGCCCGGCGCGACGGTTTCGCTTTCGCTACCCAGGGTCCAGGTACCGGACACCAGCTTCTTCTGATCCACCATCAATGCCTTGCCCAGGCGCGCCAGCGCGACCTGCTCCTGCGTGCTCAGCCACAGCCAGCCGCTGTTGCGGCGGGCATCCAGTTCGCGGCCCAGCGACACCGCGCGGCGGTCGTACTCCGGCTTGGACAGCTTGCGCTCGTGGACCAGCGCGATCATCAACGCGTCATCGCGCAGGCGGGTGCCGTAGTCGCCCAGGTAGTCGGGGCGATCACCGTTCTTGGCGAAACCCTCGGCAATCGCCTTCGCGCCACGCGCCTTGTCGCCCTGCAGCGACAGCGCCAGGCCCAGGTGCACCAGCGGCAGGCCGGTCAGGCTCTTGTTGCGCTCATTGTCGTACAGCGCGCGCAGCGTGCCCAGCGGCGCGCGATTGACCCGCGCCAGCGCGTAGCCGGCATAGGCCTGGTTGGCGAACTTGAGGTGATCGCGCTGCGAGTAGCCGTAGAACTGCGCGCCGCCGGCCAGCAGATCCTCGTTGAGGCGGTTGAGCGCCTTCTGCAGGACGTTGTCCGGCACGGCGAAGCCGCCTTCGCGCGCATCCAGCAGGAACTCGACCACGTACGGGGTCAGGCCCGGATTGACGTAGCCGTCGTCGCCCCACATCGAGAAATGGCCGTTGGCGACCTGCATCGAGGCCAGCCGGCCGAACGCGCCTTCCATGCGTTCGCGCCGCTTCTTCGCATCCAGCCCGCCGACGCCCAGAGACTTGGCGGTGGCATCATCCAGCTCCAGTGCCGCATAGCCCTTGCTGGTGGTCTGCTCGGCGCAGCCGTAGGGATACTCGAGCGCGCCCTGCAGGGCGCTGGCGAAGGGAATCGGCGGCAGCGCGCTGACCAGCATCCGCGCATTGACCGAGCCGGCCATCAACCCGTCGGCCAGTCCGGCCCCCATTTCCACCGGCGCCATGCTGTCCAGCACCAGCGTGCGCGAGCGCAGCACCGCCGGCCAGCCGGCGCGCACCGGCAGGTCGTAGCGGCGATCGACCTTGAAGCCGTTGCCGTCCACCCGCACGCGCACCTTGGCGGTGGTGTAGCCCTCGCCCGCGGTGATCGGGAAGCTCAGGGTGGTCTTGGCGTCGGTCGCCAGTTTCGCGCTGCGCGCGGATTCGCCGATCGACAGCGGGCCCTCGCCGTCCACCCGCACGCTGAATTCACCCGGCTTGCCGGTGAAGTTCTGCACGTCCAGGGTCACCATGCTGCGATCGCCCGGCGCCAGCACGCGCGGCAGGCTGGCTTCGGCCACGATCGGCGCGCGCACCAGCGTCTCGCGATCGCGGTTGCCGTAGCGCTCGTCCGAATACACCAGCGCCGACACCCGCAGGGTACCGTTGAAGTCGGGCACCTTCAGGCGGATGCGCGCGTTGCCCTTGGCGTCCAGCTTCACCGGACCGGCGAACAGGTCCACGGTCTGCACCCGCGAGGTCGGCCGCTTGGCCTGCGGCAGCGCGGTCAGCGCCATGTCGCCGCCGAAGCGGATCTTGGCGCTGCCGCCTTCGAAACTCTCGATCACGCGCCCGTAGATGTCGTACGCGTCCACGCCGAGACGGCGCTGGGCGAAGAACTGCGCATTCGCGTCCGGCACCGGGAAGCGGGTGATGTTGAGGATGCCCACGTCCACCGCCGAGACGGTGACGTGCGCGGCCTTGCCGGCCAGTTCGGGCACGCTGACCGTCACTGGCAGCTCCTGCTCCGGGCGCATCTGCTTGGGCACGGCCAGGCCGACGGCGACGCGGCGCGCCTTGCGATCCATCGGCACGTGGGCCACGCCGACCGCGCGCGCCGGGGTGATCTTGCTCGGTGCGGATCCGCCGCGGAACACCAGCGCGGTGATGTAGACGTCGTGCCGCTCCCAGTCCTGGGTGACCGGAATGGAGAAGCGGCTGCCGGGCTTGGCATCGATCTCCTGCACGTACAGCATGCGATCGGCCTCGACCATCAGCAGGCCCTTGCCGGGGTGCGGTGGCGTCAGCGTCACCTGCAAGGTGTCACCGGCCTTGTAGCCGGTCTTGTCCAGCGCCAGCTTGACCTTGTCCGGTCTCGCATCCAGCCCGCGGTTCTGATCGTCCCAGCTCCAGCCGGCGCGGAACGGATAGCGGGTGGTCAGGCCGGACGCCGGATCGAACACGTCCAGCCGGTACTCGCCCCACTCCACCGGATAGTCGATGCGCGCGGCGGTGGCGCCGGCATCGATCACCTTGGTTTCCAGGTTCTCGAAGCGGCGGGTGAAATCGTAGTCCCAGCCGCCGTCCTCGTCGTAGTTCCAGTGATAGTCGCGGTGCTCGCGCACCAGCGTCGCCTTCAGGCCCTTGCCGGGCTGCGGCTTGCCGGCGGCATCCACCCGCATGATCTCGAAGCCGGCGTTGCTGTTGGCATCGGCGCCGTCCTTGTCGTCGAACAGCGGACGCACGCCGACCAGCGTGTTGGCCGGCCACATGATGCGCTTCAGGGTGCGCGTCACCGTGCGGCCACCGGTCTCGTAGACACTGCCCGAAACCACCGCCGCGACCGGCGTCACCGGCTTGACCTCGGCCGGCAGCGCGATCGCCTCGCGATAGACGCCCTTGTCATCAAACTTGGCATCGACTACGTCCTTGGCTTCCTTCGGCAACTCCACGGTGGGGTCGCCGAAGAAGTAGCCCGGCAGCGCTTCCACCGGATGCTGTTCCACCGCCACCGCCAGCCGCGCGGTGAAGCGGTTGCCCGCCGCCGGCGCGCCATACAGGTATGCCGCCGTGGCCTGCAGTTGCAGTGGTTGTCCAGGCTTTAGCGTGGCCTGCCCGGTGCTGTCCAGATCCAGTTTCATCCGCTCGGGCAGGAATTCCTCGATGCGGAGGGTCATGCCCTGCACCGCTTCCTTGCTGGCCGGATCGGTACGGAACTCCACCTGCCAGCGACCGGTCGGCGCTTCCTGCGGGATGACCTGCTCGAAGTTGAAGTAGCCTTGCTCGCCCGGTTGCAGGCGGGTCTCGCGGAAGGTCTTGCCGTCGGGTTGTTTCAGCCGCAGGAAGATTGGCTGGGCCTTGACCGGACGGCCGTCGAAGTCGCGCAACAGGGCCGAAAGGCGCACGGTTTCGCCGGGACGATACAGGTCGCGGCCGGACCAGGCGAACACGTCGAACCAGGCCTGCTCCCGGCCGGCCACCGCGAATTCGGACAGGTCCAGCGCCGGCTGGTTGAACGGCAGCATCGATACGTCCTGGCCGCGCCGGGCGATCAGCACGTGGCCCGCATCCAGCGTGTACTTCAGCAGGGCATTGCCATTGCTGTCGGTCTTGCCGGTCAGGAAGGTCTCGCCCTTGGCGTCCAGCACCCGCAGTTCGACCCCGCCCACGGCGGCGCCATCGCGCAGCGATGCGGTGTGGACGAACAATTTATCCTTGTAGGCACGCGTATGCAGGCCCAGGTCGCTGACGGTGAAGAACGCGGTCTCGAAATCGCCGGCGAACTTGCCGGTGCGCTTCATCACCGCGAAATACAGGCCCGGCTCCTGCAGTTCCTTGATGTCCTGGATCGGCAGGTAGGTCAGCAGGCGCTCGTTCGGCTTGCCACCGAGCAGGAAGCGATTGACGTAGACCGGCTCGGCCAGCTGCGCGATCGGCGTGCTGTCGCCGTAATCGCTGTCCAGATCCCAGCTGCCGCGACGGCCGCCGCGCTGGTATTCGGAGAAGAACTTCGGCAACGATTTCTCGTTGACCCGCAGGAACTCGACATCGACTTCCTTGACGTTGATCGAGACCACCGGCAGGCCACGGCTCTCGCGCGCCGGCAGCACGCTGCCCTGCGAGGCGAAGCCCACCGCCGGATCCAGTTCGCCGGTGTGCACGCGCTGCTTGAGTTCCTTGCCCAGGCGGCTGCCATCGGCGGCCAGCAGGTCCGCGCGCACGATCACGTCGTAGTCCTTGGCCGCCTCCACCGACGGGAAGCGCAGGATCCTGCCCTTGTCGTCCAGCACCCAGCTGCCCTTGACGGTTTCGCCGTTGGCGCCGGCCACCGCCAGCAACTGGTCGAAGTCCTGCGAGCTCACCAGCGGTCGGCTGAACTCCAACGCGATCGCCAGGCTGCCGTCGTGCTGATCCGGATAGGCGCTGGCCAGCCCGAAGCCGACCACCTCCTGCCGCTGCGCCTGCACCGCCTCGCCGCTGGCCTCGGGCAGTTGCCCGGTGTCATTGCGCTTGCATCCGGCCAGCGCGCCTAGCGCCAACAGGCCGACGAAGAGTGCGCGCAGGCCGAAGGCACGCGCGCTGCGGAAGGAAGGAGCCAACGATTCCATGTGCATGTCCCTGATCCGGTCTTGGCGGCAGTATAGAACGCGGAACACGATGCTTTGGGGTCAGCGAAGCCAGGAACCGGAAAAGAAAAACCCCGGCAAGCCGGGGTTTCTCATCGCGTTGCCGACGGGCCTCAGGCCTGCGGCGGCGCGGCGGCGACATCGCCGGCTTCGGCGGTATCGATTTCGCCTTCCTCGTCCTCGTCCAGCGACGCGTCCAGGCGCTCAACCGCCTGCAGCACCTCGCCCTCGGACAGCCGCATCAGGGTCACGCCCTGGGTGTTGCGGCCGACGCGGGAGATTTCCGAAGCGCGGGTGCGCACCAGGGTGCCGCCATCGGAGATCAGCAGCACCTCGTCGCCGGCACGCAGCAGCACCGCGCCGATCAACTTGCCATTGCGCTCGCTGGTCTGGATGCCGATCACGCCCTGGGTGCCGCGGCCCTTGCGCGGGTATTCGGCCAGCGGGGTGCGCTTGCCATAGCCGTTCTCGGTCGCGGTCAGGATGTAGGCCACGTCGGCGTCGTCGGCGCCGGTTTCCAGCACCGCCTCCTCGCCGGTTTCGACCACGTCCTCGGCGCCCTCTTCCTCGCCCTCGTCCACGCCACCGGCGGACTCGGAGACGATCAGGCTGACCACTTCCTCGCCCTCGGCCAGGCGGATGCCGCGCACGCCGGCGGCGGTGCGGCCCATCGAGCGCACCTTGTCCTCGGCGAAGCGGACGGTCTTGCCGTTGGAGGCGAACAGCAGCACGTCGTTGCCGCCATCGGTGAGCGCCACGCCGATCAGCGCGTCGCCCTCGTCCAGGCTGATGGCGATCTTGCCGCGGGCCAGGCGGAACGCGAACTCGGTCAGCGGGGTCTTCTTGACCGTGCCGCTGCGGGTGGCGAAGAACACGTAACGGCCTTCCTCGTAGGCGCGCACCGGCAACACCGCCTGGACCTTCTCGCCTTCCTCCAGCGGAATCCAGTTGATGATCGGGCGGCCGCGGGCATTGGAGCCGGCTTCCGGCAGCTGGTGCACCGGCAGCCAGAACACCTTGCCGCTGCTGGTGAAGGTCAGCAGCGTGTCATGGGTGTTGACCAGCCACAGCTGGTCGATGAAATCCTCTTCCTTGGTCGCCGCCGCGCTGCGGCCACGGCCGCCGCGGCGCTGGGCGCGGTAGGCGCTGACCGGTTGGCGCTTGGCGTAGCCGGCATGCGACAGGGTGACCACCACGTCTTCCGGGGCGATCAGGTCGAGGATGTCCAGATCCTCTTCGCTGTGGCGGATTTCACTGCGGCGCGCGTCGCCGAACTCGGCCTTGACGTTCAGCAGCTCGTCGCGGATGACCTGCAGCAGCACGTCGGGGTTTTCCAGGATGCGGATCAGGCCGGCGATGACCTCCAGCAGTTCCTTGTATTCCTCGGTCAGCTTTTCCTGTTCCAGGCCGGTCAGGCGATGCAGGCGCATCTCCAGGATCTGGGTGGCCTGCACGTCGGTGAGCTGGTAGGCGCCATCGACCAGGCCCACGCCCCTGGGCAGATCTTCCGGGCGCGAGGATTCGGCGCCGGCCGCCGACAGCAGCGCGCCGACTAGGCCCGGCGTCCAGGTCTTGGCCAGCATCCGCTCCTTGGCTTCCTGCGGGTTGGCCGAGGTCTTGATCAGCTCGATCATCTCGTCGATGTTGGCGAGCGCGACCGTCAGGCCTTCCAGGATGTGGGCGCGGGCACGGGCCTTGCGCAGTTCGAAGATGGTCCGGCGGGTGACCACCTCGCGGCGGTGGCGCACGAACGCTTCCAGCATTTGCTTCAGGTTGAGCAGCTGCGGACGGCCGTCCACCAGCGCCACCATGTTGATGCCGAACACCGATTCCATCGGGGTCTGCGAATACAGGTTGTTCAGCACGACCTCGGCCGATTCGCCGCGCTTGACCTCGATGTAGATGCGCATGCCGTCCTTGTCGGACTCGTCGCGCAGCTCGCTGATGCCCTCCAGCCGCTTTTCCTTGACCAGCTCGGCGATCTTCTCGATCAGCCGCGCCTTGTTCACCTGGTAGGGAATCTCGGTGACGATGATGGCTTCGCGGCCGGTGCGGTCATCGACCTCGATGTCGGCCTTGGCGCGCATGCGCACGCGGCCGCGGCCGGTGCGGTAGCCGGCGATGATGCCGGCGGTGCCGTTGATCAGGCCCGCGGTCGGGAAATCCGGACCGGGGATGTACTGCATCAGCCCGTCGACGTCGATCTCGGGATCGTTGATCAGCGCGATCAGGCCGTCGATCACTTCCGACAGGTTGTGCGGCGGGATGTTGGTGGCCATGCCGACCGCGATGCCGGCCGAGCCGTTGACCAGCAGGTTCGGGAACCGGGTCGGCATGACCGTCGGCTCCAGTTCCTTCTCGTCGTAGTTGGGCTGAAAATCGACGGTTTCCTTGTCGATGTCCGCCATCAGTTCGTGGGTCAGGCGCGACATGCGCGCTTCGGTGTAACGCATCGCCGCGGCGCTGTCGCCGTCGACCGAGCCGAAGTTGCCCTGCCCGTCCACCAGCAGGTAACGCAGCGAGAACGGCTGGGCCATGCGCACCAGCGTGTCGTAGACCGACTGGTCGCCGTGCGGATGGTACTTACCGATCACGTCACCGACGATACGCGCCGACTTGTAGTACGGCTTGTTGCTGTGCGCGCCCAGTTCGTTCATCGCGTACAACACACGTCGATGCACCGGCTTCAGGCCGTCCCGGACGTCCGGGAGGGCGCGCCCCACGATCACGCTCATGGCGTAATCGAGGTAGCTCTTGCGCATCTCGTCTTCGAGGTTGACGGGGATGATTTCCTTGGCGAGATCAGCCATTCGGGTTCCGTAGTCTCAGGTTTTTCGAGCCGAAACCGGCCTGCCGGGACGGAGCCGGCAACGCTAGCGCGGGCGGGGTTTCAGGCAGGTTTTTACAACCTGCGGAGTGTATCACAGGCGGGACTTTTCCGCCCGTTTTTCAGCCCCGAAACAAGCAGTTAGCCGGTCATCCGATGGCTCGCGGAGGGCATCGCGCCCGAGGCCGCCAGAGCGCCCCAGTCCATGCCCGGGGATCCCCCTCTCCGGACGCCTGCAAATACCGCCGGGCCGGCGGTTCAGCCGAAAGCGGCCCGCATCTTCGCCAGTGTCGGCTGCTCCACCACGCCCTTCTCGGTCACGATGGCGTCGATCAGGCTGGCGGGGGTCACGTCGAACACCGGGTTCCAGGCGGCGATGCCCTCGGCCACCGTGCGGACGCCGCCAATGCCCAGCAATTCGCCGGGATCGCGTTCCTCGATTTCGATGGCGTCGCCGTCCGGCGTGGCCATGTCGACCGTGGACGACGGCGCCACCACCATGAAGCGCGCGCCGTGGTGACGGGCGGCGATGGCGAGCTGGTAGGTACCGATCTTGTTGGCGGTGTCGCCGTTGGCGCAGATCCGATCCGCGCCCACCACGACCCAATGCACCGCGCCGGTCTTCAGCAGGTGCGAGGCGGCCGAGTCGGCGATGAGGGTGGCCGGAATGCCGTCCTGCTGCAGTTCCCACGCGGTCAGCCGGGCGCCCTGCTGCCAGGGCCGGGTCTCGCCGGCGAACACGCGGCCAATCCGGCCCTGTGCCACGCCCGCGCGGATCACGCCAAGCGCGGTGCCGTACCCGGCGGTGGCCAGCGAACCGGTATTGCAGTGGGTCAGCACGCCGCTGCCCGCCGGAATCAGGGCCGCGCCGAGTTCACCCATGTGGCGGTTGGCGGCCAGATCCTCGTCGGCGATGGCCTGTGCTTCGCGTTCCAGCACCGCGCGCCAGTCCGCGCCCGTTCCATGCAGCGCCGCGCGCATGCGCGCCAGCGCCCAGGCCAGGTTGACCGCGGTCGGGCGCGCCGCGTTGAGGCGTTGCAGCGCCGGTTCCAGCATGGAGGCAGCCTGCGCGCCATCGGCGGCCTCGACCGCGCGCGCGGCCAGCACCACGCCCCAGGCGGCGGAAATGCCGATCGCCGGCGCGCCGCGCACGGCCAGCGCGTGGATGGCCGCGGCGACCTCGTCGCTGGTCGCGCAGGTCAGGTATTCGACCACGAACGGCAGCTTGCGCTGGTCCAGCAATTCCAGGGCGTCGCCGGTCCAGCGGATCGGACGGATGCGGTCGTAGCGGGCGTAGTCGAAGGCGTCGTTCATCGCGCCATTGTAGCGGCCAGAAAAAAGCCCCGCGCATGGCGGGGCCTTTTCCATGGGGATGTTCCAGCGGAGATGTTCCCGCGAAGGCCCACCGTCACCAGACCCGGAACTCGGCGCGGCAGCCGCCGCTGACCCAGATGCCGCCGCGATCCCAGCCCCAGCTGCGTCCTTCGATGCACGGGGATTTGGAGATTTGCCGCTCCACCCGGGCGCCGCGCCGGACATGGGCGTCGCAATGGCGAGTGCGGTTGTCGTTGGAATCGCAGCGCACGATCTGGTTGTTGCCGCCCCAGTTGCCGCCCGAATTACCACCGTTTCCGCCGTTCCAGCCACCGCCGCCGCGACCGCCGACCGCGAACTCGGCGCGGCAGCCGCGCGAGACCCAGATCTGATCGCGCTCACGGCCCCAGTTGTAGCCCTCGACGCAACGGGTCTTGGAGATCTGCCGATGCAGGCGCACGTAACCGCCGCGCGGAATCGCGCAGGTGCGGTGGCGATCGTCGTTGGAATCGCAGCGGACGATCTGGTCGCCGCCGTTTCCGTTCCAGCCGCCGCCATTCCAGCCACCACCGCCCCAACCGCCACCACCGCGCGTGCGGAATTCGGCGCGGCAGCCGCCGGTGACCCAGATGCCGGTGCGATCCCAGCCCCAGTTGCGGCCCTCGGTGCAGTAGGTCTTGGACAGCCCGCGAATCAGTTCGACGCCGCCGCGGGTATCGGCCTGGCAATGGCGGTACTTGGCGTCCTGGGACTCGCAGCGGACGACCTGCCCATAGCCATCCCCCGGGTAGCCATAGCCGCGATCCTGGGCCGCCGCCGTCGCGGCCACGGAGCCCAGGGACAGCAGGGACAACAGCGGCAACATCCGATGCATGACGCGGATCGTGGCGTGCTTCATGGCGCGATCTTCCGTGGGTGGTGTTGGTGGAGAATCTACCGGACCATCATGAATGTGAACCCAAGAAACCGTTTCCGTTTTTGACGCTGCCCGAAGACGTTTGGCCGCCACTCAGGCTCGCGCGAAATCGAAGCAGAGCACGTCGGCGATGCGCGGCGTATCCAGCATCGCCATCAGCAGGCGGTCCACCCCCAGGGCCACGCCCGCGCAGTCCGGAAAGCCGGCATCAAGCGCCGCCAGCAGGCGCGCATCGATGGCCGGCGCATCCTGCCCACGGGCTTGGCGCACGGCGACGTCGCGAAGGAAGCGCCTTGATTGTTCGGTGCCGTCGGCCAGTTCGTGATAGCCATTGGCCACTTCCAGCGGTCCGAGGTAGATCTCGAAGCGCTCGGCCACCGGCACCTCGTCAGCGCGCACGCGCGCCAGCGCGCATTGCGAGGCCGGATAGTCGTACAGCGCCAACAGTTGATCTGTAGGAAACGCCGGCTGCAGGCGATGGGTCATCAGCAGATCCAGCCAGTCGTCGCGGTCCAGCCCTTCGGGGTCGATGCGCACGTCCGCCAGCGCATTGCGCAGGACATCGATGTCGTCGAGCATCGGGTCGATGCCGAGCGACTCGCGATAGAGGTCCCGGTAGGCGACCCGGCGCAGGCGCAGGTCGCGGCCCACGAGCGCCAGGCATTCACGCAGCAATCCGGCGCACTCGTCGATCAGTTGCTGGTGATCCCAGCCGACCCGGTACCACTCCAGCATGGTGAACTCGGGGTTGTGGCGGCCGCCGGCTTCACCGTCGCGGAACACGCGTCCCAGTTCGTAGCAATCGCCCAACCCCGCCGCCAGCAGTCGCTTGAGCGGAAATTCGGGCGAGGTGCGCAGCCAGCGCCGGCGCGGGCCGGCATCGACATGCCCGCCGAATTCCAGCGAGAACGAAGCGATGTTGGGATCGGTGTTGCCGGCCTGCGACATCACCGGCGTCTCCACTTCCATCACGTCGCGCGCGGCGAAGAACGCGCGCAGGGTGGCGTTCAAGCGGGCGCGCAGGCGGATGGTCTCGAACCTCGCCGAGGGCTGCCAGCTCATGCGTGCTTCGCCAGGAAAGCCAGCAGTTGCGCCTCGTCCCAGATTTCGATGCCCAGCTCCTGCGCTTTCGCCAGCTTGGAACCGGCAGCCTCGCCGGCCACCACCAGGCTGGTTTTCTTCGACACGCTGCCGGCGACCTTCGCGCCCAGCGCCTCGAGTTTCGCGCCGGCCTCGTCGCGGCTCATCGCCGCCAGTCCGCCGGTCAGCACGACGGTCTTGCCTTCCAGCGGACCGGCCGGACCGGTGTCGCCTTCGGGCGTGATCGACAGCAGGTGTTCCACCACCTGGCCCGCGTGCGCCAGCAACTTGGCGTGTTCGGGCGCTTCCAGCCAGGCCGCCAGCGCGTTGGCCGATTCGGACGGCAGGCCGGCGCTGACGAACTGGTGCGCCGGCGCGTCCACCAGCGCCTCCACGCGCGGGAACGCGGCGGCCAGTTGCTCGGCGCGCACGCGGGTGACCTTGGGGATTTCCAGATCCACCAGCAGCGCGGCCAAGCCGAGGTCGTCGCGCAGTTTCGGGTGCGGCGGGTGCGCGTCGGTGAGGGTGACGCCGCGCGACAGCAGATCGTCGATGACCTGCTGGTTGCCGGGCTGATCGAAGAAATGACCCAGCGAGCGCGCGACTTCGCCGCCGATGTCGGGCACGCGCTTGAACAGCGGCCACGGCATGCGCCGGATCAGTTCCAGATCGCCGAACCACAGTGCCAGCGCCTTGGCGGTGCTCTCGCCGACATGCTGGATGCCCAGCGCGAACAGGAAGCGCTCCAGCGTGGTCGTGCGGCTGTGGTCAATCGCCTCGATCAGGTTGTCCGCCCACTTGGTGGCGACCTTGCCCGCCTTCACCGTTTCCGGCGTGGTGCCGTCGCGCTCGTCGGCGCGGCGCTTCATCTCCAGCAGGTCATCCACCGTCAGCCGGTACAGGTCGGCCACTGAGGTGACGTAGCCCAGATCGCTCAACACCTCGACGTAACGTTCGCCCAGGCCCTCGATGTCCATCGCGCGGCGCGAGGCAAAGTGGCCGATGGCCTCCTTGCGCTGCGCGGCGCAGGTCAGTTCGCCGGAACAGCGCCAGACCGCCTCGCCTTCCTCGCGCACCACTTCCGAACCGCATACCGGGCACCGCGTGGGCATGGACCATGGCTGGGTACCGGGTGGGCGGCGCTCCAGCACCACCCTCACCACCTCCGGAATCACGTCGCCGGCGCGGCGGATGATCACGGTGTCGCCGTTGCGCACGTCCAGGCGGGCGATCTGATCGGCGTTGTGCAGGGTGGCGCGGGTGACGGTGACGCCGCCGACCTGCACCGGCTGCATCAGCGCCCACGGCGTGACAGCACCGGTGCGGCCGACGTTGACCTCGATCGATTCCAGCACGGTCATCTGTTCCTGCGCCGGGAACTTGTGCGCGATCGCCCAGCGCGGCGCGCGCGAGACGAAACCCATCTCGCGCTGGCCTTCGTAGTCGTCGAGCTTGTAGACCACGCCATCGATGTCGAACGGCAGCGCGTCGCGCTTGTCGCCGACGCTCCGGTAGTAATCGAGCAGGCCATCCACGCCGTCGACCACGCGGTTCTCCGCGCTGACCGGGAAACCCCATTCGCGCAGGCGCGCCAGGGTCTGCGAATGGCTCGTCGACAAGTCGCCGCCCTCAACCAGCCCGACCGCATAGGCGTAGAACGCCAGCGGACGCTGCGCGGTCATGCGCGGATCCAGCTGCCGCAGCGAGCCGGCCGCGCCGTTGCGCGGATTGGCCAGCACCTTGCCGCCCTCCTTCAGCGCGCGCTCGTTGTAGGCGCGGAACGCGGCCAGCGGCATGTACACCTCGCCACGCACTTCCAGCACCCGCGGCCAGCCCTTGCCGCGCAGGCGCATCGGAATGGCCTTGATGGTGCGCAGGTTGGCGGTGACGTCCTCGCCGGTGGCGCCGTCGCCACGCGTGGCGCCCTGCACGAACGCGCCGTCCTCGTAGCGCAGGCTGATCGCCAGGCCATCGAGCTTGGGCTCGACCGAGAACAACAGGTGCGGCCGCTTCAGCTTTTCGGCGATGCGGCGGACGAAGTCCTGTACTTCCTCGTCGCTGAAGGCATTGCCCAGCGACAGCATCGGAATCGCGTGGCGGACTTCGGCGAACCGGGCCGAGGGCGCGTTGCCGACCCGCTGGGTGGGCGAGTCCGGGGTAATCAGATCCGGGTTCGCCGCTTCCAGTTCGTCCAGTTCGCGCAGCAGCCGGTCGTACTCGGCGTCCGGGATATTGGGTTCGTCGAGGACGTGGTAGCGGTAGTTGGCATCGTCGAGCAGGCGACGCAGCTCGATGGCACGGTCGGCGGGTGTGGGTGCGGTCATGGCGGGATTCTAAGACGGAGGGCCGCAAAGCCGGCGTGTTCTTATCCGGCGTGTTCTTATCGGGCGTGCTCTGACCCGATGTGCTCTGATCCGGGCGATTCGGGGGATATGACCGCCGCGTTGGGGCGGCGCGGCGGAAGCAGCCTGGCGGGCGGATGCAGGACCCCGCCAGGGCGGCCCCGTTACAGGTCCCGCGCGGCCCGGCTTACCAGCGCGGCGGCTTGGTCAGCGGCGGCGCTTCGTGCTGGCGGTCGTAGGCGCGCAGCTCTTCGCGGATGTGCTGGATGCGCTGGCGGCCCAGGGTGTTGCGGCTGTCGTCCAGGACCACGCCGTTGAGCAGTTCGGCCATGCGCTCGACGTTGGGCAGCAGCTTCTCCCAGGCTTCCAGCGCGCTCACCGGCGCCGGCAGGGTCAGGAAGAAGGCGATGGCCGGGGTTTCCATCTCGCGGATGTTGGCCATGTCGAAACTGCCCGGCTGCATGATGTTGGCCATGCTGAAGATCGGACCGCGTTCGGGATGGCCTTCGATCAGGCGGTGGAACACGTTCATGTGGCCGAAGATCAGGCCGGTCTTTTCCGCCGCCACCACGATGTCCTCGCCGCGCAGCACCTGCCCGGCGCGGGCCGCCACGTACAGCGAGACGATCTTGTCGAAGTCCTGGTTGGCGCGTTTGCCCAGGTGGCTGTCGGCGGCGGTCGGGGTGCCGCCGGCCAGGCCGAGTTCGGGCTGGCTGACCTCGTCGCCGGAGTAATCGCGATCGGTCTCGTAGGCCGCGTCGTCGGTGGCCAGGCTGGGCTCGACGCGGGCGTTGTCGCGTTCCGTCGGTTCCAGCCGCCGGCCCTGGCTGGGCTTCTTGGGGCGGCCGAAGAAGATGATCGCCGCAATCAGGATTGCGCCGGCGATCAGGATGCCGATTCGAAGCATTGCCATGTCGGACACGTCGGATTCTCCGCCAGGGTTTGATCAGGGGTTCAGGCCGCGCCGGCCAGGCGCGCGGCTTCTTCCAGGTCCACCGACACCAGTCGGCTCACACCGGGCTCGCGCATGGTAACGCCACTGAGCTGGTGCGCGGCTTCCATGGTCGCCTTGTTGTGGCTGACGAACAGGAACTGCACCTTCTCGCTCATCTCCTTCACCATGTTGGTGAAGCGGCCGACGTTGGCCTCGTCCAGCGGCGCGTCCACTTCGTCCAGCAGGCAGAATGGCGCCGGATTGAGCTGGAAGATCGCGAACACCAGCGCCACCGCGGTCATCGCCTTCTCGCCACCGGACAGCAGCGAGATGTTGGACACGCGCTTGCCGGGCGGCCGCGCCATGATCGCCACGCCGGTGTCCAGCAGATCCTCGCCGGTCAGTTCAAGGTAGGCGTGACCACCGCCGAACAGGCGCGGATACAGCGCCTGCACGCCGGCATTGACCCGGTCGAAGGTGTCCTTGAAGCGGCCGCGGGTTTCGCGGTCGATCTTGCGGATGGCGTCCTCCAGCGTTTCCAGCGCGGTGGTCAGGTCGACATGCTGCGCTTCCAGGTACTCGGCGCGCTGGGAGGCCTCGCCGTACTCGTGGATGGCGGCCAGGTTGACCGGTTCCAGCCGGCGCATGCGCGAGTCGATCTGGGTGACGGCCTGCTCCCATTCGCGCGCGTCGGCCACTTCCGGCAAGGTGTTGATGACGTCCTCGACCACGAAGCCGGCACTGACAATCCCCTGCGACAGCTGCTCGGACTTCAGCGCCAGCGCCTGCTGGTCCAGCTTGCGCTGGGAGATCCGTTCGCGCTGGGCCAGTGCCGCCTCGTCGCGCTGGTGGCGGGTCTGCTCGTACTGACGCAGTTCGTTGTCGATGCCTTCCAGCACCGAGCGCGCCTCGGCCAGCCGGCGATCGGCGTTGACGCGTTCTTCCAGCGCCGCCTGGCGTTGGGCGTCCAGTTCCTGCACCGGCGAGTCGCCCTCGCTCAGCTGCAGGGTCAGTTCCTCCAGCCGCGAATCGAGCTGGCCGCGCTGGCCGCCCATCCGATCCAGCGCCTGGCTCAGGGAGATGATCTGGGTGCGCTGCGATTCCAGCGTCAGCGCCAGCGCGTGGGTGGCGTCGCGCGACGCGCGCGCCGCCTCGCGGGCCAGATCGCGCGCTTCGACCAGTTGCCGGCGCTCGGATTCCAGGCCCTGCCGGGCCGATTCCAGATCGCCCATCGCGGTGACCGCTTCCTCCAGCCGCAGGCGCGCCTCGCGGGCCTGCTCGCGGCTGCCGTCCAAGGTTTCCACCAACTGGGCGATTTCCTGGTCGATCTTGTCGATGCGGTGGCGGGTGGATTCCACCCGTCCCTGCTGGCTCTGCAACTGGCCGGCCAGTTCGGACACGCCACGATGCGCCAGGTACAGGGCGCGCTGCGCGTCCTCGCGCTGCTGCTCGGCGGCCAGCAACTGGTCGCGCAGGTTGGCCAGGCGTTCTTCGAGTTCGGCCTCGCGGGTCTGCAGCGTTTCGATCTCGGCGCGCAGACCCTGGATTTCCCGCTCGCGCAGCAATGCACCCTGCTTGGCCGCGCCGGAACGTAGCACCCGCACCCAGCCGGCGCCGAGGCGCTCGCCGCTGCGGGTGATCACCGAATCGCCGTCGCCCAGTTGCGACTGCAGGCGGCGCGCTTCGGCCAGATCCTCGGCCACATGCAGGCGCGCCAGTAGACGACGCACCGCCGCCGGTCCCTGCACCCGCGCCGCCAGCGAGGTCGGCGCGACGTTGAAGTCGGCCTGTGCGTCGGACACCAGCGCGATGCGGCCTTCGCCGAGTTCGCCCAGGGCGTCCACCAGCGATTCCGGCGCATCCACCAGCACGCCTTCGATGAGTTGTCCGAGCGCGCCCTCGACGGCGTTTTCCCAGCCCGGCTCGACGGTCAGGCGCTCGCCCACGCGCGCCGCCGAATCCAGCCCGCGCGCCTTGAGCCAGCTCATCGCCGCGCCCTGCTCCTGGCCCAGCGCGGCATGCTGCAATGTCTCCAGCGAGGACAGCCGGCCACGGGCTTCCTGCGCGCGCTTGCGCACTTCCGACAGTTCGGTCTGCGAAGCACGCTGCTGCTCCTGCACGCCCGCCGCCGACTGCTTGCGCGACTCGACCTGCTCGCTCAGCGACTCCAGCGATTCCTTCTGGGTGTCGTGCTGGATCTGCAATTGCTCGAAGGCTTCGGCCAGCGCGTCCAGATCCAGTCCAGCGCGCTCGGCGGCCAGGTTCTCGCGGCGGCGTTCGGTTTCCAGCGCCTGGCGATCCAGATAGTCGACGCGGGTGCGCTCGACCTCGCCGGCGCGCGCGGCCTCGGCCGATTCGCGCGAATGGGTTTCCCAGCGCTGCTGCCAGTCCGACAGGCGCGCTTCGGCGTCGCGCAGGGCGTCCTGCTTGAACAGGTCTTCTTCCTGCAACTGCGCCAACCGGGGTTCGGCCTCGTCCACGCTCTCGCGCAGGACGTTGAGCTTGGTCTCGTCACCGCTGATGTGCTGGCCCAGTTCCTGCAACGCGTTGTGGGCTTCGTCGCGCGCCTTCTTCAGGCGTTCGGCCAGATCACGCTGGTGCTGCATCTGCTGTTCCAGCCGGGCCAGCGTGCTGCCGACCTGGTAGACCTCGCCCTGGGCCTTGTTGAGGCCCTCGGCGGCTTCCTCGCGGCGCAGGCGATCGGTTTCGATGTTGCGCTCGGCCTCGCGCTGCTCGGCGATCAACTGCTGCAGGCGGGTTTCTTCCTGCGACAGCTTCTCTCGCAGGCCCTGCAACTGCACGTCGAGTCCGCGGAACTCCAGCGCCTTCCACTCGGCGTCCTTCACCCGGCGCTCTTCCTGCAGGGCCTGGTACTGCTCGGCCTGCTTGGCCTGGCGCTTGAGGTGTTCCAGCTGCTTGCCGATTTCCTCGCGCAGATCGTTCAGGCGATCCAGGTTTTCGCGGGTATGGCGGATGCGGGTCTCGGTTTCCTTGCGGCGTTCCTTGTACTTGGAGATGCCGGCGGCTTCCTCCAGGTAGACGCGCAGATCCTCGGGCCGGGCCTCGATGATCTGGCTGATCATGCCCTGCTCGATGATCGAGTAGCTGCGCGGTCCCAGGCCGGTGCCGAGGAACAGATCGGTGATGTCGCGGCGGCGGCACTTGGTGCCGTTGAGGTAGTAGTTGCTCTGGCCGTCGCGGCTGACCTGGCGCTTGACCGAGATTTCGTTGAACGCGGCGAACTCGCCGGCGATAGTGTGATCGCTGTTGTCGAAGATCAGTTCGACGGTCGCCTGCGACACCGGCTTGCGCGCCGAGCTGCCGGAAAAGATCACGTCGGTCAGCGAGTCGCCGCGCAGGCGGCTGGCGGAACTCTCGCCCATCACCCAGCGGACCGCATCGATGATGTTGGATTTGCCGCAACCGTTGGGACCGACCACGCCGGTCATGTTGGTGGGCAGGTGCAACGTGGTCGGATCGACGAAGGACTTGAAACCGGACAGCTTGATGGTCGAAAGGCGCATGCGGCGATGGTTTTCCGGGCATCGCGACCGGCCGGCCGGTGCGCTGCCAAATTGTTGGACTGGATGAGGTTGAATCGCCAAATAATTGATTTATATGGCAATCCAATAATGCTCTTACGGCATTGACCGATGAGTATAACGGGCGCCGGCCCGGCGCGGGACCGCCCGCCCCCGGCTACTCCAGGCCCAGCTCCAGCCGCGCGCCGCCCTCGTGCGCCGCCGGTCCCTTGGCGCCATCGATGAACACCCGGGTGGGATCCACCTCGCCGCCGGCCAGCAACGCGTCCTGGACGGCGTTGGCGCGGGCGCGTCCCAGCGCGGCCAGTTCGTCGTCGCCGGGCCGATACCGGGGCAGCAGCGCCTGGCGCAGCCAGGCCACCTCGGCCGTCTGGCGCGCGGCCTTGCGTGCCTTGCGATCCAGTTCCTCCTGGTCAGCCTCCCGCCCGGCCTCCGCAGCCGCCTCCGGGATGTCCGGCTTGTGTCCCAGTTGCTGCCGGTACAGCGCCTCCAGCAGATCCCGCTGCTCTCCAGCCTCCAGCGTCGCGACCGCGACCGGCTCGCCCTTGCGCCCGCCCAGCATCGCCGCGTCCAGCCGCTGCCCGGCAATCGCCTCGGCCTCGCCCTCCAGGGCGGTGCCGGCCGGAATGTCCAGCCGCAGCGCCGGGCGTTCCACCAGCGCCTTGGCCAACGCGCCCAGGCTGGTGCGCGCGGGTTCGCCCAGTTCGCTGGAGCCGGCGGCGAAATCGACGTAGCGCGCCTGTTCCGCGCCCTTGAACAGCGAGCCGATGAAATCGAACGGGGCGGTCACCGCCTTGACCAGGATGTTCTTCAGGATCTGCCAGACGATCGGCCACACCCGGAAACTGGGATCGTCCAGCGAGCCGTTCACCGGCAAATCCAGATCGATCACGCCCTGGCGGTTCTTCAGCAGCGAGGTCGCCAACCGGATGGGCAGCGAGACCTTTTCCTGGCTGTCGGTCGCCTCGCCCCACTCCAGCTGATCCAGCACGACATGGTGGGCCGCCTGCAATTTGCGATGGTCGATCTGGTAATGCAGTTCGGTGCTGAGCTTGCCCTTGGCGATGGCGTAGCCGGCGAAGCGTCCGGAGTACGGATTGAAGATCGGCAGGTCGATGTTGCGGAAGCTCATCTTCAGATCGGTGCGCTCGTCGTAGGCGAACGGATTGAGCGTGCCGGAGATCTCCACCGGCGAGTAGCGGTTGACCACCTGCCCGTGCAGATCCACGCGGGCCTGCGTCGAGGGCGCGGTGGACAGCCCGCGGATATGGCCGCGCAGGGCGGCGATGTCGGCGCGGAAGCCGGGATCCATGGAGGCATCGGCGAACGCCATGGTGCCGTTTTCCAATTGCAGATCGTCCAGCTTGACCGTCATCGCCGGTCCCGACGATGACGCCGGCGCCGACGTGGCGGCCGGCGCCGCGCTGGCGAACAGCCGGCTGAGGTTGACAGTGCGATCCGGCTCCACCGCCACGATGGCGAACGGCTTGCGCATGACGACCCGGGCGATCTGCAGGCGATCCGGTGCCTGCGCATAGCGCAGGCCGCCGATATCCATCCGCTCCCAGGCCACCACCTGCCGCTTGCTTGTCCGCTCCAGCAACGAGAAGCCGTCGATGCGGCCTTCGCCATTGAAGGCCAGGGCCGCGCCGCGCTTTCCGTCCCCCGGCAAGGTCAGTTCGCCGTTCGCGCCGAGGGTGCCCGAGCGCAATTCCAAGGCGGGGAAATCCGGCAGGTAGGCCAGCACGTCGCGCAGCGGCAGGCCTGTCAGATCCAGTTGCAGGCGCCCGGCCACGGTGGCGGGCACCACTTCGCCCTGCACGGCCAGCCGGGTCTTGCCGTTGATGGTGGCCGACGCCGCTATCGGCAATGGCTTGTCCAGATCCAGGCTGACCCCGCGGGTGCTGGCGGTCAGCGCCTGCAGGCGGAAGCGGCTGGCCGGCCGGACGGCGCGGTCCTGCACGTCGATCTCGGCGTCCTCCAGCGCCACTTCGCCCAGGCTGAACCGCCAGGCCGGCCCCGGCGTCGTGGCGACGGGCGCGGAAGCGGCTTCCGGCGTCGACGGGAACAAGCGCATCAGGCTGATCGCGCCGTTGGCCTCGCGGGTCAGCGCGGTCCGCAAGCCGCCCACCCGCAGGCGATCGGCGGCGACCTCGCGTTTGCCGAGCGAGAAACGGGCGCCGGCCAGCGCGATCTCGCCCAGGGTGGCCGCGTTCCCGGTTTCGCCGCGCGCGCGCACGCCCACTCCGCTGGCCTGCGCGCGGGACAGCGTCGCTTCCAGCAACGTGCCCGCCGAGGTGCCGGCGGCGAAGCGGTAGCGGCCGGCTACATCGAAGCGGCCGCCATGCAGTTCGAACGGCAGCGCCTCGCTGAGGAAGGCGTAGGCGGTGTCGACCTGGAGATTGGCCGCGCCCAGCTCGCCGTCGGAGGCGAACGGCCGCAACGAGAGTTGCCCGCGCCAGTCGAAGCGTTCGCCCTGATCGCCAGTGGCGGCCAGATGGAATCCACCGCCCTTGCCGTTGCCCTGCGCGGTGCGGAAATCGCGCAGTTCGAACCGGATCGGCGCCAGCCGCTTGCTGGGCTGCAGGCGCCGGCTGTGATCGGCGAAATCGATCGCGCCGTCGGCCACCACGAGATGCGCGATCAGCACGTCCGGCGGCGGACCGTCGTCCTTCGAAGGAGGAACCAGGTCGGCCAGGTTGAGCGAACCATCGGCGCGCACCAGCGCCTGTGCGTAGGGCCCGTCCAGGGCCACTTCGCGGAAGGTCCAGGCCCCTTTCCACAGGGAGGAGACCTGGAAATCGATGACCGCCCGGCGCAACGCGACCAGCGGCTTCTGCCCCGCCGTCGCCACAGGCTCTTGTATCGCCAGCGCGGTGGCCTCGGCGCGGAAGGTGAAGGGGTTGAATCGCAGTTCGCCCAGGCTCAGCGACTTGCCCAGTTCCTCGCGGACGTAGTCGGTGGCCTCGGCGCGGGCGAAGCGCGGCAGCCACCAGAAGCCCGCCAGCGCGTACAGCCCCACCACCAGCAACGGCAGGACGATGACCCAAAGCAGTCGACGACGGATCCAGCCCAGCATGACCTGCTCCTTGGAAGGCGCCCGCCTCCGCACGGCCCTTGGCCGGTCGGAGCGGAACGAATGGGGCCCGGAGGACCGCCCGATGGTCGGAACAATCACCTTAGCCTGCCCGCCGCCTGGCGCGCCAGCGCCACGCGGGCGCACGTCCGCCGATGGCCTGTTAGGATCGGGGAGTTTGTTCGCGACACCCTTTCTCCCTCATCAACTGGTCACACCGCCGTGTCTCTTTTTGCATCCGTCGAACTGGTTCCGGGCGATCCGATCCTGGGCATGACCGAGGCCTACAACGCCGATTCCCGCCCCGGCAAGGTCAATCTGGGCGTTGGCATCTACTACGACGAACAGGGCCGCATCCCCCTGCTCGATTCCGTCCGCGAGATCGAACAGACCCTGGCCGCGGACGCCAAACCGCGCGGCTACCTACCCATCGACGGCTTGCCGGGCTACAACCTGGCGACCCAGAAACTGCTGTTCGGCGCCGGTTCCACCGCGCTGGAAGCCGGCCGCGTGGTTACCGCGCAGACCATCGGCGGCAGCGGCGCCCTGCGCATCGGTGCCGACTTCCTGAAGCGCGCGCTGCCGCAGGCGAAGATCGCCATCAGCAACCCGAGTTGGGAAAACCATCGCGTGGTGTTCGGCACCGCCGGTTTCGAGGTCAGCGATTACCGCTACTACGACCCGGCCACCCATGGCCTGGATTTCGCCGGCATGCTGGCCGACCTCGGCGCGCTGGAACCGGGCACGGTGGTCCTGCTGCACGCTTGCTGCCACAACCCGACCGGCGTCGACCTGACCGCCGCGCAGTGGGCGCAGGTGGTGGAACTGGTGAAGGAACGCGGCCTGCTGCCGTTCATCGACATCGCCTACCAGGGGTTCGACCAGGGCACCGACGCCGACGCCACCGCGATCCGCCTGTTCGCCGATTCCGGCATCCCGGCGTTCGTGGTCGCCAGTTCGTATTCCAAATCGTTTTCGCTGTACGGCGAGCGCGTGGGTGCGCTGTCGATCGTCTCGGCCGACCGCGACGAGGCCAAGCGCGTGCAGTCGCACATCAAGCGCACCATCCGTTCCAACTACTCCAGTCCGGCCACACACGGCGGCGCGCTGGTGTCCGGCGTGCTCGGCAGCGACGAACTGCGCGCGCGCTGGGAGAAGGAACTGGGCGGCATGCGCGAGCGCATCCACACCCTGCGCGCCGGGCTGGTGTCCAAGCTGGCGGCGCTGGGCGCGCCGGAGTTCGGCTTCATCCAGCAGCAGGCGGGCATGTTCTCGTACTCCGGCCTGAGCAAGGCCCAGGTCGATCGCCTGCGCGAGGAATACGCGATCTACGCCATCGGCACCGGCCGCATCTGCGTGGCCGCGCTCAACAGCCAGAACATCGACAAGGTGGCCGAAGCGGTCTATGCGGTGAGCCGCGGCTGAGTCCCGGCTCCACCGCGGTCTGCCTGGAACCCCCGGCATTGCCGGGGGTTTTCTTTTGGGCTCCGTGCGAAAAGCAAATCCCCCGCCACCCGCTCACGCGGGTGCCCGCCCCCTTTGATCAGCCATTCGGCTGTTGGGAAGCTTTGCAAAGGGGGCATCCCACGCTCCGCCACACCCAGCGCATCCATATCATCCGCACCGAGGCCCGCCGCCTGCGACGTCGCCTTTCCTCTCCCTTTGCAGCGCTTCCCAACAGCCGAATGGCTGGTCAAAAGGGGGACCGAGGGGGATTTGCCTTTGCTTTGTCCGGAGCCCTCAACGCTTGCCCAGATACCCCGCGATCGCATCGATATCGTTCGCGCTGAGTCCCGCCGCCTGCGCGCGCATCGCGCCGTGGGTCAGTGTGTCGACGATGTAGGCGCGGCTGCGGCTTTCCAGCAGCGTGCGTGGGGGGATGTTGCCCTGAGGATGATCGTGGCAGGTCGCGCAGCGTTGCTTGAACAGGGCCTCCCCATCCAGTCCCGAGTCGGCCGCCGCCGGGGCTTGCGAAACACCCGCGGCATCGGCGACGACCTTCGGCGGCACGCGTGCGGGCGCGCCGGGACCGAATGCCTGGATCCGATCCGTCCCCACCACCACCGCGCCATGGGCGAACACCGGTTCGTTGTACTTGCCCGAGGTGTGCAACTGGCCCGGCGCGCTCTTCCACAACAGATCCAGCGTGTGGCCTTCCAGCGCGTACAGGACCGGTGCGGGCGCGCCGGGGCCGGCCAGCGGCGCGGAGCGGCGGGCGTTCTCGTCGAGGACCCAGACGATCGGATCCCGCGCGCCGTCGCTGCTGATCACCGGCGACCCGGGATTGATGAAGACCAGTTCCATCTGCCGGCGCGCGATCGCCAGGTGCGCGGGCTGTCCGGGCGCGGTCACCACGCGCAGCTTGACCAGCGACGGCGGGACCGCGTCCGCCGAACCTTCGGCACGCCGGGTGTTGCCAGTCATGTAGACATGGATCGCGCCGCTATCGTCCCGGTGATACGCGGGCACCGAACGGCCGCGCGCCTGATCCATCGCCGCGTCCTGCTCCGAGTACGGACCAAACACGCTCAGCGGTCCGCGCCCGGCGAACTGCGGTCGCCGCTGCGGCGGCAGCAACGAACCGTCGCTGGCCGCGCTTCCGCCGCAGGCCGGGCGTTGGTCCAGTTTTCCGGGCAGATGATCGCGGTCCAGCAGGTACGCGTTGCCCTGCTTGCCGCCGACCACCATCAGGCGCGTCGTCGTGGTCTGCGCGGGCTCCAGATCCGCCAGCAGGCTGGCGCCACCGGATCCCAGATCGATATCCATCTTCGCGCTGCCGCAATGATTGAACGGCGTGTAGGTGCCCCGCAGTCGCAGGCCGGCATCGGCGGAGTCGGACAGTTTCAGGACCGATTGGGTCCAGTCATGCGGCTGGTCGCGATAGCCGTCGAAACCGCTGCCGGTGACCACGAACACGTCGCCCGTCGCGTCGATCGCCGGTCCCCCCGCGCCCCAGATGCCGCCGCTGCCGCGATGCGGCATCGCCACCGAGGCGAACGCGCTGGCCACCCGTGGACGCCGCGTATCGACCGCAACCAGCCAGCCGGTTTCGGTCTCGCCGAAAGTCACGTACAACCGTGAACCATCCGGGCTCAGGTTGAGCGCGCCACGCTGCACGCGGAAATCGAAACGCCGTTTCGGCGGGACCGGCGACGGGCCGGCATTGGCGTTGACCGCGTTGAAGCGCGCCTCGTCCAGTCGCACCGGCCAACCCTCGATGACCTTGCCGCTGCCGATGTCCAGCGCATACGCCTGCCAGCGCTCCTTCGGAGCGCAACTGGTGACATAGATCCGCCCCCGTGCCGTGTCGATCACCGGCGTGCTCAACACGCCGGTCGGCACCGCATCCAGCGGCGCGGGTTGCAGGTGACAGGGTGGCGCCAGCCGCGTGCGCCAGAGAATGCGCCCGGGCGCCACGTCGCCGGCCTTGCCGGCGTTGATCGCATACACGTAGCCATGATTGCTGGCGGCGAACACGACCTTGAAGGTCTGGCCGCGATGCTGGCCTTCGCTCATGCGGACCTGTTCCAGGTACAACGGCGAGGCGTACAGGCGTGGCGCCTGGCCTTCGTAGGCGTCCAGCGGCGGCGATTCCCACAGCAGGCCGAACGAGGGATCTTCCAGTTGGGCCCGCGTTGGCGCGGTTCCATGGCGATGCCAGCCACTGCGACCACGATCCGCATGGAACGTGGTGACGTCACGCACCGACGCGGTGACCGCGCGGGAAGTGCCGGTGGCCGCAGGCGGCGCCGGCGTGGCGGGAGCCGGCGACTGCGCGCCGTCGTCGGGAACCTCGATGCCGGCGGTCCACAGGATCGCGTTCAACAACACCCGCCGCAACATCGGCTGCTCCAGCGCGGCCAGGAAGTGCGCGCCGCTGTAACCGAACGAACGGCCGCCGTCCGGGCGTTCGTAGGCCCAGCCCACGGTGACCGTTTCGGCGCGGTCCTCCACCATGGCCGCGCCATCGCGGTACTGCGCGTGCAGGGTGCTGCGCAGCACCGGCCGCACGCCGCTCGCGGCAAAGCGCAGGGTCGGATAGAACTCGTCGCGGTAGGTGAACGCATCCACCCCACGGAGGATCGGGTGCGCGGCATCGGCGGGCGACACCGTCGCGGTCTCGGTGGTGCGATCGAACATGCCCACGCGTTCGGCGCCCAGCCAGGCGCGCAGATCCAGCGACGCATCGTCGGCCGGCACGGTGGAGGCCTGGTGCAGTGCGACCACCCCGACGCCCTGCCGGACCAATTCGCGCAACTGTTCGCGATGCGCGGCATCACGCAGCGGGTGCCGGTCCAGTCCATCGAAATACAGCACCACGGTCGAAGCGCCCCGCAACGCGGCGGGATCCACCGGCCAGCCCCGTTCGTACACGACGATCTCGGCGCCACGCCCCTGCGGCGATTCGCCCAGCATCGCCGCCAGCCGGCGCACACCCTCGGCATAGGCATGCCGCCCGGGGCCCTCGCTGCCGACCCCGCCGATCAGCACGATCCTGCGGCCCGCGCCCGGTCCGTCACAGGCGCCGGCCAGCAACGCCAGCAGCGCAAGGCCGACGCGCAGCGCGGCGCGGAATCGCGCACGCGCCCATCTCCTGTCCCTCTTCCGCACTGGCCCCTCTCCCGTGACGGATATTCGCAAACCTTGCGCACGAGGCTAGGACGGGCACGAGGCGGATGGAATCCGCTGCCGCTACGTTCTGAGGCTAGATTTTGTTGCCTGCGGCGGACAGGCAAGCGACGGCGAAGCCGGGCCAGGGCCCGCCTCGCGGGTTCACCGCAGGCGGCGACCGCTTTCCGGGTCGAAGAAATGCAGGTGCGCCGGATCCACCGCCAGGCGCAGGCCGGCACCCGCGCGCGGGAGTTGTCGCGGCGGCAACCGCGAGACCAGCGCATGGGGACCGAGGGTCATGTTCACGAATACTTCGCTGCCGACCGGCTCCACCACTTCCACCAGCGAGTCGAAACCGGCCTCGTCCGGTGCCACCGGTTGCAGATGTTCCGGCCGCACGCCCATCGCCACTGTCCTGCCCAGCCAGTCCTCGCCTACCCGCGCGTCGCCGAGCGGAATCGACAGGCCCGCGTCGAGCACCAGCCGCAGCCCTCCCGCATGCTCCAGGCGTCCGTGCAGCACGTTCATCGCCGGGCTGCCGAGAAAGCCGGCGACGAACAGGTTGGCCGGATGCTCATACAGCGCCATCGGCGTGTCGATCTGCTGGATCTGGCCGTCCTTGAGCACCACGATGCGCTGGCCGAGGGTCATCGCCTCGACCTGATCGTGGGTCACGTAGATCATGGTCGCGCCCAACTGGCGATGCAGCCGCGCGATTTCGGTGCGCATCGAATGGCGCAGCTTGGCGTCCAGGTTCGACAGCGGTTCGTCGAGCAGGAACACCGCCGGCTCGCGCACCAGTGCCCGTCCCAGCGCGACCCGCTGGCGCTGGCCGCCGGACATCTCGCGCGGCAGCTTGTCCAGCATCTGGCCCAGGCCCAGCGTGTCGGCGGCGGCATTGACCCGTTGTTCGATCACCGCGCGCGGATGCCCGCGCAGCTTCAATCCGAAGGCCAGGTTCTCGGCCACCGTCATGTGCGGATACAACGCGTAGTTCTGGAACACCATGGCGATGTCGCGATCCTTGGGCGCGACCTCGTTGACCACCCGGTCACCGATCGACAGCGTGCCACCGGAGATTTCCTCCAGCCCGGCGATCATCCGCAGCAGGGTCGACTTGCCGCAGCCGGACGGGCCGACCAACACCATCAGTTCGCCGTCGGCGACCTCGAAACTCGCCCCGTGCACGGCCACCTGGCCGTTGCCGTAGACCTTGCGGACATTGTCCAGCCGCACACTCGCCATCTGCTCTCCCGGGCGGCCTGCGCCACCGTGTTGTCGGACCTGCCGCCGGGCCCCTCCCGGTGCAGCGGCCTGCATACGAATGCACGCCGTCACTCAATGACCACCTTCCCATTTCCCAACCCGGGAAGTTGGGTTATTCTGCCATGTAATCGTTTTCACAACGCAATCACCCCCACTTTTCTCAAATTTGCCGACACCGCCGGAGGGGCCATGTCGAAGTCTTATCGTTTCCCCGAGAACTTCATCTGGGGCAGCGCCACCGCCGCCTACCAGATCGAGGGTTCCCCGTTGGCCGACGGCGCCGGTCCCAGCATCTGGCAGCGCTTCGCCCACACCCCGGGCCGCATGCTCAACAACGACACCGGCGACGTGGCCTGCGACCACTACAACCGCTGGCGCGAGGACATCGGCCTGATGAAGGAACTGGGCATGCAGGCCTACCGCTTCAGCGTGTCCTGGAGCCGGGTGATGCCCGAGGGCCGCGGCCGCATCAACCAGAAGGGCCTGGACTTCTACGAGCGGCTGGTCGACACGCTCCTGGAGAACGGCATCCAGCCCACCGCGACGCTGTTCCACTGGGATCTGCCGGCGGCGCTGGACGACCGCGGCGGCTGGCTGAACCCGGATATCGCCGACTGGTTCGCCGAATACAGCGAAGTGATGTTCAAGCGCCTGGACGGCCGCATCAAGCGCTGGGCCACGCTCAACGAACCCTGGGTGGTCACCGACGGCGGCTATCTGCACGGCGCGCTGGCGCCCGGCCACCGCAACCGCTTCGAGGCGCCGATCGCCTCGCACCACCTGCTGCGCTCGCACGGCAAGTCGGTACAGGCCTACCGCGCCATCGGCAAGCACGAGATCGGCCTGGTGGTGAACATCGAGCCCAAGTACCCGGCCAGCGACAGCCCCGAGGACCTGGCCGCGACCCGCCGCGCCGAGGCGTACATGAACCGCCAGTACCTGGACCCGGTGTTCTTCGGCACCTATCCGGAAGAACTGCGCGAAATCTTCGGCGAGGCCTGGCCGAAATGGCCGCAGGCGGACATGGACCTGATCCGCCAGCCGCTGGACTTCATCGGCGTCAACTACTACACCCGCAACGTGTCCCGCCACGACGAGTCGAACTGGCCGCTCAAGGTCTCGCCGGTCCGGCAGACGCAGCATACGTATACGGAGACCGGCTGGGAGGTCTTCCCGCAGGGCCTGACCGATACACTCACCTGGGTCAAGGACCGCTACGGGAATCCCAAGGTGTTCATCACCGAGAACGGCGCCGCCTTCTTCGATCCGCCCAAGGCCGAGCGCGGCCGCGTGCGCGATCCGCTGCGCCTGAGCTACCTGCGCCAGCACCTGCGCGCGGTGCACGCGGCCATCGAGGCCGGCTGCGACATCGGCGGCTATTACGTCTGGTCGCTGCTGGACAACCTGGAATGGTCGCTGGGCTACTCCAAGCGCTTCGGCATCATCCACGTGGACTTCGACAGCCAGACCCGTACACCGAAGGACAGTGCACGCTATTATGCGAAGGTCGTGGCCAGCCATGGCGACGCACTGACCAACGAGGACGACTGAGGCGAATGCGGCGGACTACTTTTTGCGGCCACGACCCCTTCAAGAGTAATCACCCCGCATGAGCACCGATAACCGGGTCCTGCTCGCCGACATCGGCGGCACCAATGCACGCTTCGCGCTGGCCGACGCCAGCGCCGCCGCGCCGCTGCTGGAAGACAGCGTGCGCGGCTTCGCGGTGGCGGATTTCCCGTCGCTGGCCGATGCCGCCCAGCACTATCTGGACGAGGTCGGCGCCGAACAGTCCGGTCTGGAAATCCGCAACGGCGTGTTCGCCGTGGCCGGCCGCGTCGACGGCGACGAGGCGCGCATCACCAACCATCCGTGGGTCATTTCGCTGTCGCGCACCCGCGACGCGCTGGGCTTCGACGACCTGCGCCTGGTCAACGATTTCGCCGCCCAGGCGATGGCGCTGCCGCTGCTGGGCAGCCAGGACGTGGTCGCGATTGGTATTCCCGACTGGACGCCGGATCCGCAGCCGGTCAACCGCAACTACGCGGTGATCGGCCCCGGTACCGGACTGGGCGTGGGCGGCCTGATCATCCGCGACGGCCGCAATTTCCCGCTCGAAACCGAAGGTGGCCACGTCAGCTTCGCGCCGGGCACGCCGCAGGAAATCGAAGTCCTGCAACGCCTGTCGGCGCAGTTCGGCCGCGTCTCGATCGAGCGCCTGATCTGCGGCCCCGGCCTGGTCAACCTGCATCGCGCGCTCAGCGAGATCGCAGGCGAGGATCCGGGCAACCTGCAGCCGGCCGACGTGACCGCGCGCGCGGCCACCGGCGACGCGCGCAGCAACAACACCATCGACGTGTTCTGCGCCGTATTCGGCGCGGTCGCCGGGGATCTGGTGCTGACCCTCGGCGCGTGGGACGGCGTGTTCCTGACCGGCGGGCTGGTGCCGAAACTGCTGACCTCGCTGCAGCACTCCGGTTTCCGCCAGCGCTTCGAGCACAAGGGACGTTTCTCCGCCAACATGGCGCGCGTGCCGACCCTGGCCATCGTCCATCCGCGTCCGGGCCTGCTCGGCGCGGCGGCGATCGCGGTGGAAGCCTACGGCGCCTCGCGCCGATAACGCCGACCGCCCGCATGGCGGGCTGGTCTGGCTTTGGTCACTTTCTTTGCCGGCGCAAAAGGTAGAAAGTTGAGGGGTTCTCCGTTGTCCGCCACGCATCGGCGGCGACGTCGGCCTGGAACCCGCGTGCAGGCCGGACACATGCTTGCCCTGCCCCGGCAAGGCGCAGTCCGGCACGCGCCGCTGCGTGGACACCGACGACGCCCTGCCCACGGCCAGCGGCGCACACTCGTCCTTTCGCAGTCCAGCCGACGCCAATGAGCCTGCATCCGCGCATCCAAGAAGTCACCGAACGCATCCGCCAACGCAGCCTGCCCTTGCGGCGCGCGTACCTGGCCGGCATCGACGCGGCCAACGCCGCCGGGCCGCACCGCAGCCGCCTGAGCTGCGGCAACCTGGCGCATGCCTTCGCCGCCTGCGGACCGACCGACAAGGATCGCCTGCGCACCGACGCCACCCCGAATCTGGGCATCGTCAACGCCTACAACGACATGCTGTCGGCGCACCAGCCGTTCGAGACCTATCCGGAATTGATCCGCGACGTCGCGCGTTCGCTCGGCGCCACCGCGCAGGTCGCCGGCGGCGTGCCGGCGATGTGCGACGGCGTCACCCAGGGTCGTCCCGGCATGGAGCTGTCGCTGTTCTCGCGCGACGTGATCGCACAGGCCACCGCGATATCGCTGAGCCACGACATGTTCGACGCCGCGCTGTACCTGGGCGTATGCGACAAGATCGTGCCAGGCCTGCTGATCGGCGCGCTCGCGTTCGGCCACCTGCCGGCGGTGTTCGTGCCCGCCGGGCCGATGACGCCGGGCATTCCCAACAAGAAGAAAGCCGAGGTACGCGAACGCTACGCCGCCGGCGAGGCCAGCCGCGAGGAACTGCTGGAAGCCGAGTCGGCCAGCTACCACGCGCCGGGCACCTGCACTTTCTACGGCACCGCCAATTCCAACCAGGTATTGCTGGAAGCGATGGGCATGCAGCTGCCGGGTACCTCGTTCGTCAATCCGGACCAGCCGCTGCGCGATGTGCTGACCCGCGCCGCCGCCGAACACGCCCTGCGCATCACCGCGCTCGGCGACGACTATCGGCCCATCGGCCACCTGATCGACGAACGCGCCATCGTCAACGCGATGGCCGCGCTGATGGCCACCGGCGGCTCCACCAACCACACCATCCACTGGGTGGCGGTGGCGCGCGCGGCCGGCATCGTCCTCACCTGGGATGACATCGATCTGATCTCGCGCACCGTGCCGTTGCTTGCCCGCGTGTATCCCAACGGCGAGGCCGACGTGAACCGCTTCGCCGCCGCCGGCGGCACCCAGTTCGTGTTCCGCGAACTGCTCGACGCCGGAATGATGCACGACCTGCCCACCATCGTTCCCGGCGGCATGCGCGCGTTCTGCGAGGAACCGCGCCTGCAGGACGGCCGGCTCACCTACGCGCCCGGCATCGCCGAAAGCGCCGACCCCGAAGTGGTGCGCCCGGTCGCCAGCGCCTTCGAATCGCAGGGCGGCCTGCGCCTGCTGCGCGGCAACCTCGGCCGCTCGCTGATCAAGACCTCGGCGGTCAAGCCCGAGTACCGCTTCATCGAAGCGCCGGCGGTGGTGGTCGATGATCCGCGCGCGCTCAACAAGCTGCACGCCGCCGGCGTGCTGCCGCACGACTTCGTCGCGGTGGTGCGCTACCAGGGACCGCGCGCCAACGGCATGCCGGAACTGCACTCGCTGGCGCCGCTGCTGGGCCTGCTGCAGAACCAGGGCCGGCGCGTGGCGCTGGTCACCGACGGCCGCCTGTCCGGCGCCTCTGGCAAGATTCCCGCCGCCATCCACCTGACCCCGGAAGCCGCCCGCGGCGGCCCGTTGGCAAAGCTGCGCGAAGGCGATCTCGTCCGCCTCGACGCCGAAGCCGGCGTGCTGGAAGCACTGGTGCCGGCGGAGGAATGGAACGCGCGCGAACTGGCGCCGAACACCTCGCCCGCCGCGCTGGACATCGGCCGCAACCTGTTCGCGGTCAGCCGCGACGTGGTGACGCCGGCCGACCAGGGCGCGCTGTCGATTTCCTGCGGGCCGCCGTACCACAACGGCACCTGGGAATACGATTCGGAATACGAACTCGGCGATGCCGATCACGCCGCCCAAGCCCCGCACGAAGCCAAGGACGCCTGAGCGTCACTCCGCACTCCCGCGACAACGCCTCCACCCGAATACGCCATGACCATCGAAGCCCGCCAACAGAAAGCCGAACAACTCCTCCGCGCCGCCGGCATCCTGCCGGTCGTCACCGTGCATACACTGGACGAGGCACGCCGGGTTTCCGAGGCACTGCTGGCCGGCGGTCTGCCGGCCATCGAACTGACACTGCGCACGCCGGTGGCGATGGAAGCGCTGGCGATGCTCAAGCGCGAACTGCCGGACATCGTGATCGGCGCCGGCACCGTGCTGACCGTCGAACAGATGCAGCGCTCCATCGACGCGGGCGCGGACTTCCTGGTCACGCCGGGCACCACGACCGAGATGGCCGACGCGCTGGCCGATGCGGACGTCCCGGTGGTACCGGGCGCGGCCACGCCGACCGAACTGCTGTCGCTAATGGCGCGCGGCTTCCGGGTATGCAAGCTGTTCCCCGCCTCCGCCGTCGGCGGACTGGCGATGCTCAAGGGCCTGGCCGGCCCGCTGTCGGAGCTGAAGCTGTGCCCCACCGGCGGCATCGGCGAGGACACCGCCGCCGACTACCTGTCGCAACCGAACGTGGTCTGCATCGGCGGCTCCTGGATGGTGCCCAAGAACTGGCTGGAAGCCGGCGAATGGGACAAGGTCCGCGAAAGCTCGGCCAAGGCCGCCGCCATCGTCCGCCGCGTGCGCGGCTGATTCCCGACCCCTTCCCCTGTTGCTGTTGTAGGAGCGACGTCAGTCGCGACCGTCATCCCCGGGGGCGCGGTAAGGTTCCCGGTACGCCAGGTCTACAGTCGCGACTGACGTCGCTCCTACAACGGCTCCTCTCCCCGATACAGCCGAAGGCCGAATCGCGCGCGCCACCAGCCGCGCGCGAGCAGCAGGTGCCAGCCGACCAGCAGCAGGCCCAATTGCCACTCCAGCGCGTTCTCGATGCGGTCGCGCAATGCATCGTCGGCGACCAGCGCACCGGCCACGACATTGCCCACGCCCAGACCGAGCATGGCCATGCACAGCACGGCCATCGCCTTCAGCGTCGCTGGCGGCATTAGACGCAGCACCCTCGCCCGCCGCATCAGCAGCAATTGGGCCAGGAACCCGAAACCGAAATACACGGTCACGCCGTAGCGCCGCAGGAATCCGTAGACCTCGCCTTCGGTGCCGAGGAAGGTCGCGTAGATCGCCAGCGCGGACGCGGAAAACAGTCCCAGCGCCAGCATCCACCGCCTGGCTGCCTTGCCTCCATCATCCCGCAACCAACGTCCGGCCACCCACCAGGTCGCGCCATGCAGGACCGCGCACGGAATCACCAGCAACCGGAACAGATGATTGCCCAGCCCGTGCCGCGCCGCCCGGCTGATCGACGTGCATCCCTCCCAGTAAGGCACGCAGGCCGGCACATGTCCGGCCTGGATCGACAGCCACAACGCCAGATGCGTGGCCACCAGCAAGAGCAGCGCCGCTGCCAGCGGCAGCGGCCAGATCGGGATGAAACCGCGTTCGCCCATCGACATGCCGATACTCTACCGCCTGGCCCCTTGTAGGAGCGACGTCAGTCGCGACCGTCTTGCTTCAGGCCGGAAAGAAGCAGGCCAGACATCCCGAATCGCGACTTACGTCGCTCCCACAGTCGAAACGATCGCTCACTTGCCTTTGTGGGAGCGACGTCAGTCGCGACCGCCTTGTTCAAGGGCAGGCCGGAAAGAAGGCCAGACATCCCGAATCGCGACTCACGTCGCTCCCACAGTCGAAACGATCGCCCACTTGCCTTTTGGGAGCGACGTCAGTCGCGACCGCCTTGCTCAAGGACAGGCCGGAAAGAAGGCCAGACATCCCGAATCGCGACTCACGTCGCTCCCACAGTCGAAAGGGTCGCTCGCTTGCCCTTGTAGGAGCGACGTCAGTCGCGACCGCCCTCCTTAAGGACCTGCCCGCAACCAGCAGGCCAGCCATCCCGAATCGCGACTGACGTCGCTCCTACACCGGATTGCGGGCAATGAATCCGTCAGCCCTTCACGCTGCCCAGCAGCAGGCCCTGGATGTAATAGCGCTGCAGCAGCAGGAACAGCAGCAGCACCGGCAGCACGGTGATGACCGCGCCGGCCATCATCATTTCCACGTCCATGATGTGTTCGCGCGAGAGCGAGGCCAGCGCCACCGGCAAGGTGTAATGCGCCTGGTCGGTCAGCACGATCAGCGGCCACATGAAGTCGTTCCAGGCCGCCATGAAGGTGAAGATGGCCAGTGTCACCAGCACCGGCTTGAGCATCGGCAGCACGACCTGGAAGAAAATCCGCAACTCGCTGGCGCCATCGATGCGCGCGGCTTCCAGCAGTTCGTCGGGGATGCTGCGCGCATACTGGCGCACCAGGAAGATGCCAAATACCGTCGCCAGCGCCGGCACGATCACGCCACCGAAACTGTTGACCAACCCCAACTGCTTCATCAGCAGGAACAGCGGCAGCATCGCCACCTGCGCCGGAATCACCAGCGCGGCCAGCAGCAGTTGGAAGATCCGGTCACGGCCGGTGAAGCGCAGCTTGGCGAACGCATAGCCGGCCATGGTGTTGACCAGCAGCGAGCCCACCGTGATGGCGCCCGACACCAGCAGGCTGTTGGCGAAGTTGTGCGCCATGCCGGTACGCGCGAACAGTTCGTGGTAGTTCGCCAGGGTCGCCCCCGAGGGCAGCAACGGCGGCGGGAACCGGCTGGCTTCGCCGGCCGGCATGAACGAGACCGACACCATCCACAGCAGCGGCGCCAGGCTGATCAGCGCCAGCGCCAGCAGCGCGCCGTTGACCAACCAGCCTTGCCAGCGGGACGCGCCGACCTCGCGCGCAACGGCATGACGACTCATACCAGATCCTTCCTGCGCCCCAGGCGCAGCATCACGGTGGTCACCGCCAGGATGATCAGGAACAACAGGAAGGCCACCGCCGAGGCGCGGCCCAGCCGCCACCACTTGAAGCCTTCCTCGAACATGAAGTACAGGACGCTCACCGTGCTCTGCAGCGGATCGCCGCGGGTCATCACGTAGGGTTCGGCGAACAGTTGGAAGTAGCCGGACACCGTGATCACGCCGACCACCAGCAACACCGGTCCCAGCATCGGCAAGGTGATGTGCAGGAACTGTCGCCACTTGGAGGCGCCGTCGATGCGCGCGGCCTCGTAGAGATCCTGCGGGATCGCCTGCAGGCCGGCCAGGAAGATGACCATGTTGTAGCCGAAGTTCTTCCACACCGCGAACAGCATGATGGTCGGCATCGCCCAGCGCGGATCGCCCAACCAGTCGATCGGTGCGATGCCCAAGTGGCCAAGCGCCCAGTTCACCAGCCCGTAGCTCGTGTGGAACAGGTAACGCCAGATCACCGCGACCGCCACCAGCGTGGTCACCACCGGCGCGAACAGCGCGGTGCGGAACAGCGCCTTGAACCGCGCGACCGGCACGTTGAGCAGCATCGCCGCGCCCAGCGAAACCGCGATCGACAACGGCACGCCGACAACCACGAAGTACGTCGTGTTCCACAGCGACTTCCAGAACATCGGCGAGCGCAGCAGTTCCCCGTAGTTGCCCAGGCCGACGAAACGCAGATTGTCGGCATCGGCCAGCGCGTACAGATCGAAATCAGTCAGGCTCAGCAGCAGCGCCGAGAACACCGGCAGGCCGAAGAACACCGCCAACACGATGAGCGCCGGCCCGGCGAACACCCAGCCGGCCACCGAAGTCCGCCGCATCATGGCTGTGCCCCTTGCGTGGCGGGATGGTCGCGCTCGTACATCCAGCGGCGCTTCTCCAGGATGGCATCCACGCGCGCGTCCAGATCCTCCACCGCCCGCTCCTGGCTCTGCCCGCCGCGCACCACCTGTTCGGTCACCACCCGCATTTCCTGGGCGATGCGTTCCCACTCCAGCACCTTCGGCGTGGGTTCGACCCGCTCCAGTTGATCCCGGAACGCGCGCGCGTATTCGTCATTGGCGAGCGCCGGATGCACCCAGGTGCTGCGTCGCGGCGGCAGATCGCCGATCAGCGCGTGGAAACGCTGCTGTATCTCCGGCCGCGACAGGAATTCGATCAGTTTCCACGCCGCCGCCTTGCGCTCGGAACTGCGGAAGATCACCAGGCTGGTGCCACCGGCAATGCCCGCGCCAAGGCCGTCCGGACCGGGCAGCGGCATCGTGCCCCACTGATCGCGCAGATGGGCGGGCTGGCGCTTCCTGAATTCGCGGATGTTCCAGGGACCGGACAGGTAGAAGGCATAGAAGCCATTGAAGAATTCGTCCCAGACGTTGGAAATCTGGGTCTCGGACATCTTCGGCGCCCAGCCCTGCTCGAACATGTTGGCGTAGAAACCCAGCGCACGGCGGAAACCGGGACTGCGGAAATTGCCGCGGTTGTCGTGATCGCGCAACAACGGGTCCGGCATCTGCAAGGCCAGCGAAACCTGCTGCTCGAATTCGTTGACTGGCATCAGGATGGCGTAACGATCCGGGCCGGCGTTGCGCTTGATTGCCGCCATCGCCCGTTCCCATTCGGCCCAGGTGACCGGCGGCTTGTCGAAGCCGGCCTGGCGCAACAGATCCTTGCGGTAGTACAGCAAGCGGGTGTCCACGTACCACGGCACGCCCAGCAATTGCCGGTCCACCACGGCGGTGTCCCAGATGCCGGGAAAGTAATCGGCCTGCTCCACCACCTTCGAGCCGTCGACGTAGGCTTGCAGCGGCTCCAGCGTGCCCAGCGCGGCGAATTCCGGCAGCCAGGTGTTGCCCAGCTGGCACAGGTCCGGCAGGCCGTCGGCGGCGAACGCGGTCAGCAATTTTTCATGCGCGGCCGTCCACGGGATGTTCTGCACCTCCACGTCGATGCCGGGGTTCTCGCGTTCGAACTCGGTGACCAGTTCGGCGACCACTTCGGCCTCGCGGCCCATCGCCCAGAAGGTCACTTTCTCGCGGCCGTCCTCGCGCGCGCAGCCAGCGGACAGCAGGACGCCCGCCAGCGCCAGCAGGAAAAGACAGCAGCGCACCAGGCAGCCCCCACCACCCGAGGGATGCCTGATGCGTGCCGGAGAGAACCTTGCCATGCGGACAGCTTACTTATTGCGGGGTCTGGTTGCGTGCCGGCGCCTCGGATTGCTGCTCGGCGGCCTGCGCCGCGCGTGATTCGGCCGTACCCAGGGCACGCGCGGCGGCGGCCTCGGGGTCGGCGTTGGCCGGCACCTGGATGGGCGCGCCCTCGGGCGTCATCCAGCCCCCTTCGAACCCGGCGCGCTCCAGTCCCTTGCGGATGTACGGATTCTTCTTCATCACTTCCCAGACGAAACCGTTCCGGTAGTTGGCGATCATGGTCAGGATCGGTCCCTGGTCGATGCCGATGTAGTCGCTGGCCACCCAACCCTGCCCCGGCACGATGCGCCCGGCCTTCAGCGGGATGTCGAAGTCGAAGCTGGGATTGAACGCATCCAGGAAGCCATAGCTGGAATACAGATGCTCGCCGTAGCGCTTGTGCATCTGCTCGGTCGCCGGGATCACGATCTCGGGGGCGAACGGCAGCGAGGCGATCGCCGCGGTCGGCGCGATGGTGCCGTCGTCGAAGTTCTCGCGGAAGCCTACGCCGCGCGCGGAGTAGTGGCGGAACTGTCGCTGTTCGCCGCGGTACTCCTGCAGGGTCTGCTGCGGACCATCGCTGGCGGTCAGGCCCCACACGTTCTCGCCGTAATCGCGCCACTTCATCGGGTTTTCCATGGCGTAGCTGCGCTGGGCGTAGGTGGCGCGGCGGCTGTTCTCGAAATAATCGATGCCGCGCTCGCGCATGTAGGCGTCCTGGATGCCGCGGAAATCGATCCAGACGTGGCTGTATTGGTGGCCGAAATGCGGACCGAAGGTCAGGTATTCCTGTCCCTGGTAGACGCCCCACGACTCGCCGTAGGTACGTGTCCACACTTCCCAGGCTTCCGGACCAACCGGATGGGTCGGCGAACCCAGCGCCAGCACGTACAGCATCATGGCCTCGTTGTAGCCCTTCCAGTCGTGCGGGATCGTCCCGCTCTCGGGGAACCAGCCCATCGACACCAGCGGCTTGTTCTTCTGCAGCCAGGTCCAGTCCACCCGCTTGTACAGCGCGTCGGCCAAATCGCGGATTTCCTTCTCGCGCGGATCATCGCGGTCGTAGTACGACTGCGCGAACAGCACGCCCATCATCAGCAGCGTGGTGTCCACGCTCGACAGCTCCACCCAACTGGCGTAGCGATGGCCGGTCTGCATGTCCAGGAAGTGATAGTAGAAGCCCTTGTAGCCACCCTTGCCTTCCGGCTGCGGTCCCTGCGGCAGCTCGCGGAAGAACTTCAGCGTGGTCAGGGTGCGATCCACCGCCTGGGTGCGGCTGACCCAGCCGTTCTCGATGCCGATCGGATACGCGGTCAAGGCGAAGCCGACCGAGGCGATGCTCGCGAACGGGCGCGACGGAAAACGATCCGGCGTCAGCCCGTTGAGTTCATTGGTGGTGTCCCAGAAGAACTGGAACGTGCGCCGCTCGATGTCGCGGAACAGCGGCGGCAGCTCCGGTTTCTCCGGTTTCTTCACCGCCGCCGGCGCCGGTTTCGCGGCCGTCGCCTTGGGCGCTTCGGCCGGCGCGGGTGCGCGGTTGCAGGCCGCCAGCAGGACCACCAGCAGGCCCGCCAGCCATGTCCCATTCCGGTTTTCCCTGGCCCCGGTGTGGCCCATTTTGCCTGTAAACGTTTTCATTTCGAATCGGTGCTTGCCCTTCAGGATGCCGCATTCGCGGCTCAGTCGTGGGAATGGGAAAACCGGCGCATCAGAACGACACCGGTTCGGCTTTGCAATGGCGGTCGATGAACCGCTGGTGTTCCGGCATGGCGTCGACGCAGGCGCTGATCGTGCCGGCCACGCTTTCCATCAGCCGCTTGAGATCCGCGTCCGGGACGCGGTCGACCAAGGGGTGCCATCCGCGCGGTTCGATGCCTTGTCCGATCATCACCTGCACCCAGCTGATCTCGGCGAACATCTCGCTGGCGTTGCGGAAGAACCGCCCGCTGTCGCGGAACAGATCCAGGTTGGCGGTCAGGCTGTCCGGTATCGACATGTCGCGGCACTGCCGCCAGAACGGTGAATCGTCGCGCTCGGTGGCGTTGTAGTGCAGCACCAGGAAATCGCGGATGCGCTCGAACTCGAACGCCAGCTGGTCGTTGTAGCGTTGCGCCAGCACCTCGTTGAAACCTTCGCGCGGGAACAGCTCCAGCAGCTTGGAAATGCCGGACTGGATCAGGTGGATGCTGGTGGATTCCAGCGGCTCCATGAAACCGCTGGCCAGGCCAAGCGCGACCACGTTGCGGTTCCAGCACTTCCTGCGGCGACCGGTGGTGAAACGCAGCGGGCGCGGGTCCGCCAGCGCACGCCCGTCCAGGTTGGCCAGCAGCGTGGCCGCCGCCTCGTCGTCACTGATGTGCGCGCTGGAGTAGACGTAACCGTTGCCGGTGCGATGCTGCAGCGGAATGCGCCATTGCCAGCCGGCGCTGCGCGCGGTCGAGCGGGTGAACGGCGTCGGTGGTCCCACCTTCTCGCACGGCACCGCGAGCGCGCGATCGCAGGGCAGCCAATGGGTGTAATCGATGTAGCCGGTATGCAGCGCTTCCTCGATCAGCAGGCCACGGAAACCGGAGCAGTCGATGAACAGATCGCCGGCCACTTCCTCGCCCGAACGCAGGCGCAGCGAACGGACGTGTCCGTTCCCGGAATCCAGGATGACCTGATCGACAATGCCTTCGACCCGCTTCACGCCGAGGCGCTCGGAATATGCGCGCAGGTATTTCGCGTAGAGACCGGCGTCGAAGTGATAGGCGTACGCGATGTTGGCCAGCGGTGAATCCGCCGGTACGTCGCTGGCGCCGGTCATGAACCGGCCACGTCGCGCGGCCAGGCTGTTGAGCGTATAGGCATCCAGCGACTGGGCCATGCCGGCCTTGTGTGCCTTGAACCAGTACTGCTGGAATGGCAGCAGACCATAGGGATGGCCGATTTCCTGGCCGAAGCCATGGATATAGGTGTGGCCGTTCCGGTACCAGTCGACGAACTCGATGCCGAGCTTGAACGTTCCCTGGGTACTGCGGACGAAGTCGGCCTCATCGATACGCAGCAACTGGTTGAACGCCTTGATGTGCGGGACGGTCGCCTCGCCCACCCCGACGATGCCGATCTGTTCGGATTCCACCAGGGTGATGGCGTAATCCGGTCCCAGCACGCGGCCGAACGCGGCGGCGGCCATCCAGCCGGCGGTACCGCCGCCGACAATCACGATGTTGCGCAGGGACTGTGGATTCATGTTGCGGGTTCGTGGAAACGGGAGGAGCCTGCGTGTCCCGCCGCTCCCGTTTTCCGGGAGCGGCGGGCGCAACGCGGGAAGACCATTGCAAGGCGTTGCCGCGACACCCGGAGAGAGGATGCCGCGGCGCGGCCGTCAGAACTTGTATCCGATTTCGACGTTCACCGTACGCGGGAAGTAGTAGATGTTGCCGCGCGTGTTGATCGAGATATCAGGATCGTAGTTTCCGCCACTGCCGAAGCTGTTGTACGAGTAATCCATGTAGTTCTTGAAGTTGAACGCATTCAACAGATTCGCCCGGATGGTCAGCTTGGTGTCTCCCGGCATCGCGAACTCCTTGGTCGCCTGGAAGTCCACCGTGCGGTAGCTGAAAATCTTGCCGCCGATCAGGAACTTGCCGTTGGCCGGCGGGGTGAAGCCCACCAGTTGGCAATTCGAGCCGTCCCATGCCGTGTAGCCGAAGCAGGCGATGGTGTTGCGCGGGGTCGGCGTCTCCAGCACGATCTTGGCGCCGAAGGTGATGCCCCACGGACCATCGATTGAACCGGACGCGGTGAAGCGATGCTTGGGCGCGTTGCCCGACTTCACGAACGGCACGTAGCCCAGGCGTGACTTGTCGAAATAGGCAAACGGATCTTCCGCATTGGTGCTGTTCTGGCGCCCCTGCGTATGGGTGTAGCCGAAGTTCACGCCCCAGCCCGAAGCCTTGGTGTACGGCTTCTCCAGCGACAGCAGGATCTGGGTGTTGTTGCTCTCCACGCCGTTGTCGCCGACGATCGTGCCGCCATAGCCCGGCACGGTGCCGCCCCACGGCGCGCCACCGTTGCTGAAGAACGAACCGTCCGGATGGCGGTTGGCCAGGGTGAATCCGAACGCATCACGCGACATGATGCGCTGGATGGTCACGTCCGACAGCCACTCGCCAATCTGGTTGGTGATGCCCAGGCTGAACTGATCGGAGTACGGGGTCTTCAGCTTGTTGTTGAGCATGAAGACTTCCGCGCCGCCGCGGCCGGCGATGGCCTCGCCGAGCACGTCGATGCCGCCGAGATAAGCGGGATCCCACGGCAGGCAGCGTCCCGTACTGGCGGGTTCGCGCACGCACTGGCCGGTGAGCGGGTCCTGGAACTCGAAGCGCACCAGCGACACCGCCGACTTGGTCTTCTCCAGCGCCAGATCCTTGAACAGGTTGCGGTCGTAGGAACGTCCCGCGCCGCCGTGGATCACGTGGCGCTCGTCACCGAAGATGTCATAGGAGAAGCCGAAGCGCGGCGCCCAGGCGTCCTTGAAGCCCTTGCGGTTGTGGCCATTGCTGATGTAGTCGGCCGGATTCAACGCGTCCTTGCCACCCTTCAGCCAGCGATTGATCCACGGCTCCCCAGGGTTGTCCGGATCGGGGCCGTACAACGCCGCCAGGTACGTCGGCGAAGTCACGTGGTCGGTATAGGCCGGCACGTCCTCGTAATCCCAGCGGATACCCAGGTTCAGCATCAGGTGCTCATTCACCTGCCAGTCGTCCTGGATGTAGAAGCCGTACTGCTTGGCATCGGTCTTGATCAGCGCCGACTGTCCCGGCTCGTCGAACGGCGCCAGGAATTCCACCCGGTACGGGATGTCCGACACCACGCCGGTGACGGGATCGAAGGCGTAGGTGAACTGCGGGTTGTACGGCTGGCCATCACTTGACGTCAGGTCGATGGACTTGAAGCTGACGCCCATCTTGATGGTGTGATCACCATGCCACTGGAAGCTGTTGAAGGTCAGGTCGTCCTGGATCGACCAGCCCTTCTGGATGGCACTCTTGACGCTGAAGCCGTCGGCGGGCCCCAGGTTTATCAACGCGCGCTCTGCCGGCTCCGGTTGGCCGGTATCCTGCAGCCAGGCGATCTTGCGGCCGTTGCCGAAGCCGAACGGATTCGGGTTGTTCTCGGTCCGCTCGGTGGTGACGATCAACTCGTTGAAGAAGCGATCACCGCTGTGCTGCCAGCGCAGGTTGGAACGCTCGTCCTTGTTGATGCGTTGCTGGCCGTGCTCCGGCGTGTCCTGGCCACCGATATTGCCGGCCTGGGTTTCGTCGCGGTACTGGGCACTCAGTTCCAGGCGGTCGCGTTCGTTGAGATCCCAGCTCAGCTTCGCGAAGTACAGATCCTCGTCCAGCGGAACATAGGCGGCACCGAATTGGGATCGCAGGTCCGCAGGCAGAAGATCGCCGACATTGCCGGACTCTGCCGACGGCTGGACCGTCTGCGCGTAGATGTTCTCCTTGTTCTCGTAGGCAAAGAAGAAATGCATCCGGTCCTTCAGGATCGGGCCGCCCACCGCCAGGCCCCATTCCTTGATCTGCGACGAGCCCTTCTTCTTGTTCCACTCGTTGGGCAGCTTCTCGCGCATGCCTTCGTCGGTGTAGTGATAGAACAACTCGCCTTCGAACTCGTTGGTACCCGAACGGGTCGCCGCGGTGATCGCCGCGCCGCTGATCTGGCCGTACTCGGCCTTGTAGTTGGAGGTGATGACCTTGTATTCGCCGATCGCCAGCTGCGGGAACGGGTTGCCCGCGCTCTGCTGCTGACCCGCGATGCCGCCACGTTCGACATAGCTCTTCTGGCTGACGCCGTCGATGTACAGGTTGGTCGAGCTGGTGTTGGTCACGCCGCTCCGCAGTTCGGCCACACCCTGATTGTTGATCTTGAACTGCATGCCCGGGATGGTGTCGGCGAACTCCAGGAAGTTGCGGGTCGCCTGCGGCAGCGTTTCGATCTGGCGTTGGGAAATGGTGTTGCCGACTTCAGAGGTACGCACGTCGCGCAGCAGCGGTGCCGACACCGTCACCGTGTCCAGGTTGGTGGCTTCGCCGGACGGCGCCGCCACCGGCGCGCCGGAGTCCAGGTTCAGGGTCGAGCTGGCGGCCACCGCCAGGGTCACGGTCTGGGAAGCGCCACCGGCCTGCACGGTGTAGGTGCCTGGCGGCAGGCCGACCAAGGTATAGGTGCCGCTTGCGGTGGTCTGGGTACGGCGAACCGCGCCCGTGGCAACGTTGGTGGCGACGACTTCGGTGTTCGCCGCCGCACCGGCCACCTGGCCGCGTAGCGTGGCGCCGGTCGACTGGGCGAATACGGGCGTGCTCATCACCAGGCAGCTCGCCAACGCACACGCCAGCAGCGTGCGGTTGGGGCGGGAAGCGCTTCGATTGCGATGTGTCATGTCATGTTTCCAGATGTGTGGTCGTGTTTCACGGCGTGTTGTTTTGGAACAGTGTCAGGTGTTGCGTATGCGTACTCGTCTAGCCGTCAACCGCTGCCCCGGACGCGAAGCCGGAACCGCGGTTCGCCTCCGTCGCCATGCGGTGGTGCGCACGGCGCGACGGACAGCGCTGTCATTCGAAAATCTCGGGGTTGCGGGGCATTCGTGTGGGTGGGCCTCGTTTGAAATCGTTTACATGTCAGAGCAAATTTTTTTTTTCGGCCGGCCGCCGGCATCCCCTGGATGCCGGCACCTGGGTCTCGCCTTACCAATCCAGTCCGAACGAAAGCTTGAACGTGCGCGTCGGCCACAGAATCTCGTCGCCGTTGCGTTTTCCGAACTTCGGGTTGCGTGCCTCGTTCGGGCCACCGCGCCAGCCTTCGAACTGGTTCCAGTTACGCCAGTTGAAGACATTCAGCAGGTCCGCGCGAATCTTGAAGCGCAGATCCGTCCCGGTGTCCCAGCGCTTCTCCAGCGCCATATCGAACTGCTTGTAGCCGATCGTCCCTTCCGGCTCGAACGGATCGTAGAAACAGAAGTCGGCAGAAGGCGCGTCATTGCAATTGGTGGCGTCGCGCGGCGTCGGCGTTGCCAGCACCAGCTTGCCGCTGAGCATGGTGTTCCAACCCAGATCGTAGATGCCGGACAGGACCAGGCGATGCTTCGGCACGCCCGTGGACATGTAGTAACGGCTGGTCAATCGCGGGCCGTCACCATAGAAGGTCTCGCCGTTCGAGGCATTGGTGCGGTTTTCCTTGGCGTCGCTATACGTATAGGCCAGGTTGAAACCCCACCCCGACTCTGCGGTATAGGGCTTGTCGAGCGATATCAGCAGCGAGTTCAGTTTGTACTCGATACCGTTGTCGCCCAGGATCAGCGAGCCGTATCCCGGTATTCCGACCGTCCATGGCTGCCCGCCCCAGGTCGCGCCAGGATTGCGGAAGAAGGAACCATCCTCCCAGCGGTTGCCCAGCCGGAAATAGATGCCGTCCTTGCTGACGATATGCGACAGGGTCACCGAGGAATTCCACTCGTGGCCCCACAACTGGAACAGGTTGCGCATGCCCAGGCTGTACTGATCCGAGTACGGCGTCTTCAGATCATTGTTCAGCAGGTTGACCTCTCCTCCCTGCCTCGGATTGGCGGCAAGGTAGGCGGCGATTCCAGCTGGCGTCAGCATTGCGGGATCGAAAGGAATGCAGGTCGCCGAAGGATCGCAGGAGTGCAGCGGCGTCGGGAAGTTGACCTCGTATGACGTGAAGGCGCCCGCGTAATATTCACGCGCCATCAAATCGAACAGATTTCGATCGTAGGCCCGTCCGGCACCACCGAATATCACGTGCCGCTGATCGCCGAAGAGATCATAGGAAAAACCGATCCGTGGCTGCCAGGCGTCCTTGAAATCCTTGCGTTTCCCGTTGGGAATGAAATCGCTGACGTTGAAATCCGTATTCTGGATGTTGGCCCAGTTCTGCAGCGCTGCGATCAGATCGTCGGAGATCGCATAGTCGGTATAGCTGGGATTTTTTTCGTAGTCCCAGCGCAGGCCGATGTTGAGGGTCAGCTTGTCGTTGACCTCCCAATCGTCCTGAATATAGATGCCAAATTGCTTGTTCTTGGACTCGACGAACGGTGCGCGACCGGCCAGCGGCGCGGTGAACTCGACGCGATAGGGCTGGGTCAGGCTTTCGTTGACGTCGAAATAGTATTGCGGATAGGGCGGGTTCTGCTGGAACGCGTTGAGCTTCACATCCTTGTACTTCACGCCCATTTTCAGGGTGTGGCCTTCGAAGCCGAAATAGGTCAGATCGTCCTGGAATCCGAAGCCCTTCTGGCCCTTGTCCTGGAACGTGGCTCCGCCTCCGAGGTTGAGTACGCCCAGCCGCGGATTGCCGGTCGGATTGTTGGGATCCACGATCGTGTAGCGGAAGCCCGGCCCGGCGGTCACCGGACTGGGGTTGTACGCGGCTTCCTCGAAGGTGATATGGGCGTCGTTGAGCCAGTTGGTCGAGCTGAACTGGTAGCGCAGGTCGCCACGCTTCTCGTCGTTGACGAAATTGGTCGAGAACGAGGGGGCGCTGATATCGCTGCCCGGGCTGATGGAATCTTCCTTGCGGTAGCGCAGGGTCAATTCGAACAGATGCGCATCGCTGGGCTGGAAGCTCAGCTTGCCGAAGTACAGATCCTGGTTAAAGGGAACACTGTATCCGCCGTATATCGAGGCAAGCTCCGGAGGCAGCACGCTGGGATCGAACACGGCCGGCGGCGTCACGTTGCGCGGGACGATGAACTCCTTGGCCTCGTAGGACAGGAAGAAGTGCAGCATGTCCTTGATGATCGGCCCACCGAAGGTCACGCCGTATTGTTCGGTGACCTCCGGCGATTTGTAGCCGCGCTTTTCTTCCACCACGTTTGGCTTGCGCCAGCTGTCCGAGGTACGGTCCCAGAAGAAGCTCCCGGAGAACTCGTTGGTACCCGACTTGGTGACTGCAGTGACCGCGGCGCTACTGATCTGGTCGTACTCGGCCTTGTAGTTGGATGTGATGACCTTGTACTCGCCAATCGCCGACTGCGGAAACGGATTGCCGCGGCTGTCGTCCTGGCTGGTGATGCCGCCCGGGGTGACATAGTTCTTCTGGCCGACGCCATCGATGAAGACGTTGATGTTGCTCGAGCCCTGCGCACCACTGCGCAATTGGCTTTCCGAACCATTGGGGCTGCTGATGAACTGCATGCCGGGAACGGTATCGGCGAAGGCGAGGAAGTTGCGCGAATTCTGCGGCAGCGCCTCGATCTGCTTGCTGCTCACGTAGGTCGCGATTTCCGAGGTCTTGGTTTCGACGATCACCGGCGGCGCGGTCACGCTCACCGTGTCCAACGTCGTCGCCTCGCCCGCAATCGGCGGGGTCGCGGCGGCGGTCGCGAGGTTGAGGGTAGCGGTCTGGCCCACCGCCAGAGTCAGATTGCGGCTGGTGCTCTGCCCGCCGGAAACCACGTCGATGCGATAGCTGCCCGGCGGCAGGCCGGCAATGTTGTAGTTGCCGTTGGATGCCTTCACCGAGCGGGTAAGGCCGGTGCCCAGGTTGGTCACAGTGACCGTGGACTCGGCTTGGACCGACCCGCGCAAGGTGGCGCTGGTCGATTGCGCATACACCACCGACGCACTCATCGCCAGGCCACTGGCGAGCGCGCAGGACAGGATCCTGCGGGCGAAACGGCGGTTGCGAGTTTCCGGGTGCCTCATGACTCTCCCTCCCAAGGCAGTGGACTTGCAGTCAGTTGACTCGATTGCTTCTGAAATCGATTACAAAATCGGCTTAAAAAAAACCGGGTTATGGCTGCGCCTGTGGCCTCCCGTCTCGGGTACGTCCTCCACTCGATTCCCGGACAATCAGGTCCGGCACCAGGGTCTGCGCTTCATTCGACATGCTGTTCTCCGCATCGATGCCATCCAGCAGGCGGGTCATCGCGTGACCGCCCAGTTCGGCAATGCTGACCCGCATCGTCGTCAAGGGCGGGTGAACGAAGCGCGCGAGCGGGATGTCGTCGAAGCCGGCCAATGCGATTTCATCGGGCACGTTCACGCCCGCTTCGTTCAATGCGTACAGGCATCCCAGCGCCATCATGTCGTTGGCGGCGAACACCGCATCCGGGCGCTGTTTCGAAGAAACGATCTGCTTGCCGGCTTCGTAGCCGGTCGCTTCGCTGAAGTCGCCAGGCAGTTCCCACGCCTCGCCCTTGCCGGCGATCGCATCGCGATAGCCACGCAGGCGTTCGCGCGCGTCGAAGTTGTCGTCGGGCCCGCCGATGAAGGCGATGCGGCGATGTCCGGCCTGCAACAGATGCTCGGTCATCGCGCGGGCGCCGCCGTAGTTGTCGATACTCAGCACCGGATACGGCGCGCCGTCGAGCTGGGTGTTGATCAGCACCACCGGCAGCGCCGAAGGCAGGTTGTCGGTGAGGAAGCCGGGTCGATCCGCGTACGGCGACAGCACCAGCAGGCCGTCGACGCGGCCACGCATCGCGCGCAGCGCCTCGCCCTGCTCTTCCGGATGGCCGTGGTAGCTGGACACCAGCAGATGCTGGCGGCGTGCGCGGGCGACCTGGTCGATGCCGCGGATCAATTCGGAGAAGAATTCACCGTACAGGTCCGGCAGGACCACGCCGATGGTCTGGGTGCGGCGGCTGCTGAGGCTGCGGGCGGCGGCGTGCGGCTGGTAGCGCAGGCGGTCGGCGGTTTCCACGACGTGGCGACGCACCGTTTCGGCCACGTTGTCGTGTCCGTTCAGCGCGCGCGACACCGTGGCGACGGATACCTTCGCCTCGCGTGCCACATCTTTGATGGTGACGGCCGTTCGCGCCATTGCACCGCCCCTCCGCGGTCATGACTGCAATTGAAGTGGACTGTAAACGTTTTCAAAACGAGATGTAAAGCCCAGGTTAGATACTCATGACAGCGCAGTCATTTCAACTACTTAACGGCTTCTTTCCATTCTTTTTTTGCTGCGTCGCAATAGAAATGCGCTGACGTGACGCTTTCCTGACCATCCCGGGACAGCGCCTGGACAAATCGGGACTTGGATTGGCCGGGATGCCTTTTCCAGCCTGCACATCATCGTCCCGGCAACGCCGTGGTCCCTGCCGCTGTTCGCGCTGGCCGGCCATTTCCTGCCCCAGGGACCGGATGGAGTCCAGTGTTCGCCGGAATAACGGCAAACCTCCCGAGGCCTTGCCCGAAAGGCGGCACGGCGCGACGTGACGGGGCGGGCCAAGGCCCATCCTTGCCATAAAAAAACGCGCGCAGCCGATGGGCAGCGCGCGTCTCTGGTAACGCGGAAATGGCGGCGAGCCTTAGCTCACTTCGCGGTCACCTCGAACTTCGCTTCCAGCGTATCCACCGAATTGCCACCAGCGAACACGGTGAAACTGCCGGGTTCCACCACCCGCTTCATGGCCGCGTCGTACATCGCCAGATCCTCGAAGCCCAGCTTGAAGGTCAGCGTCTTCGACTGTCCCGGCGCCAGCTCGACGCGCTCGAAACCGCGCAGCAGCTTGACCGGACGGGTCACCGAGGCGACGTCGTCGCGCACGTACAGCTGCACCACTTCGGCGCCGGCACGCTTGCCGGTGTTGGTCACGGTCACGCTGACTTCCTGACTGCCGTCGGTGGCGATGCGCGGATGCTTCACCGCCAGGCCGCCGTACTGGAACGTCGTATAGCTCAGGCCATGACCGAAGGCGTACAGCGGCGTCCACGGCACGTCGATGTACTTGGAGGTGTAGCGCTCGGTCTCGCTCGGCGGACGGCCGGTGTTCTTGTGCGCGTAGTAGATCGGTACCTGGCCGACGGTGCGCGGGAAGGTCACCGGCAGCTTGCCGGCCGGGTTGAAGTCGCCGAACACCACGTCGGCGATGGCGTTGCCGCCCTCCACGCCCGGGAACCACGCTTCCAGGATCGCCGGCACGCGTTCGCGCAGCGGACCGATCGACAGCGGACGACCGTTGAGCAGCACCGCCGCGGTCGGCTTGCCGACCTTGGCCACCGCATCGGCCAGCGCCTGCTGGGCACCCGGCAGATCCAGCGAGGTGCGGTTGCGCGCTTCGGCGCTCATGTCCGGATGCTCGCCCAGGAACAGCAGCACCGCGTCGGCCTGCTGGGCCGCCTTCACCGCCTCGGCAATGCCGGTGGTCTCGCCGCCTTCCAGCGTGGTGCCTTCGACGTACACGACTTGGATGCCCGACCCCACCGCCGCGCGGATGCCCGCCAGCGGCGTGATCGCGTCCTCGTCGCGGCCGGCGCCGGCCCAGTTGCCCAGCATCGCCCGGCGCAGGTCCGCCAGCGGGCCGATGACCGCCAGCGTCTTCACCTTCTGCTTGTCCAGCGGCAACACGCCGCCGGTGTTGTCCAGCAGCACCATCGACTTGCGCGCCATCTCGCGCGCGGCCTTGCGGCTGTCGGCGGTCAAGGTGCGCGCCTTCTCGCGCTCGACATCGCAGTAGCGGTACGGATCCTCGAACAGGCCCATCCGGTACTTGGCGCGCAGCACCCGGCGCACCGACTCGTCCACGGTGGCGATCGGCAGCTTGCCGGCCTTCACCGCCGCCGGCAGCTCCTTCACGTAGATGCGGCTGACCATGTCGATGTCCACGCCCGCGCGAAGGCCCAGCACGCCCGCGTCGGTGCGATTGCCGGCCACGCCGTGCTTGATCAGTTCCTCGACGCCGGTGTAATCGCTGACCAGCAGGCCGTCCCAGCCCCATTCCTTGCGCAGGACGTCGTTGATCAGATCGCCGTTGGCATGCATCGGCACGCCGCCGACTTCGTTGAACGAAGCCATCACCGACTCCGCGCCCGCGTCCACCGCGGCCTTGAACGGCGGCAGGTACACCTCGCGCAGGGTGCGTTCGGAGATGTCGGCGATGTTGTAGTCGCGGCCACCCTCGGCCGCGCCGTAGGCGACGAAATGCTTGGCGGTCGCCAGCAGGGTGTCGCCGTTGCCCAGTTGCTTGCCCTGGAAGCCGCGCACGCGCGCCGCCGCCAGCACCGAGCCCAGGTAGGGATCCTCGCCCGCGCCCTCGACGATGCGGCCCCAGCGCGGATCCCGCGCCACGTCCACCATCGGCGCGTAGGTCCAGTGGATGCCGTAACCGGCGGCCTCCCAGGCGGCCACGCGCGCGGCGTTCTCGACTTCGACCGGATCGAAGCTGGCCGATTCGCCCAGCGGCACCGGGAAGATGGTGCGGTAACCATGGATGACGTCGTAGCCGAACATCAGCGGGATGCCTAGGCGAGATTCCTCGACCGCGATGCGCTGCAGGCGGCAGGTCAGCTCGGCGCCCTGGGTGCCCAGGAAGGTGCCGATCTCGCCGTTGCGGATCTGGTCCTCGCCACCGGCCATCGCCTGCGGACCGGTGTCGTTGCCCAGTCCGGGCGGCTGGTTGAGCTGGCCCAGCTTCTCCTCCACGGTCATCTTCGCCAGCAGGGCCTCGACGAAGGCCGCCTCGCCGGCGGGAGCCTGCGGGGTGCGGGCACCGACGGCCGGCGCGATCAGCACCGTCGCGATCGCCGCCGCCAGCCACCCATGGCGGCGCGCGCGCGGTCGAGCGCCAGCGGACTGGCCGGCGCGGGTACGACTGTTCATGTGTTTCCACCTCCCATGGACAAGGGGCGGAATGTAAACGTTTTCAGTTCACCCTGCAAAACTACCCGCCGGGCCCGGATCGGGGAGCCGGCGGTGGACGCTTCGCGAGGCTCAGCGGGCTTCGCCGGGGGCCGAGGCGTGGATGGACAGGGCGTGGATGTCGGTGGTCATCATCTCCCCCAGCGCGGCGTAGATCGCCCGGTGGCGGGCCAGCGGCGCGCGGCCGGCGAAGGCGGCGCTGACGATGGTGACGTCGAAGTGCCCCCGCCCGTCGCGGGCGCCGGCATGGCCGACGTGGCGATGGCTGTCGTCCGCCACCTCCAGCCGCTCGGGCTGGAACGCCTGCTCCAGCGCCTGGCGGATGCGCTCGACCCGCTCGGCGGTCACGGCAGCACCTTGCGGAACGGCCGAACGTCGACCCGCGCGTACACCCCAGCCTCCACATAAGGATCGGCCTGCGCCCAGGCCTGGGCCGCGGCCAGCGACTCGAACTCGGCGATGACGATGCTGCCGCTGAAGCCGGCCTCGCCCGGATCGTCGGCGTCGATGGCCGGGCACGGACCGGCCAGCAGCAGGCGGCCCTCGTCGCGCAGCGCGGTCAGCCGGGCCAGGTGGGCGGGACGGGCGGCCATGCGCCGGGGCAGCGCGCCTTCGGTGTCATGGCCTTCGATGGCATACCACATGGGTTCACTCGCTCGGGTCGGGAATGAACGGATTGTACGGGCCACCCGCCCGGTGGTGCTGGACAGCGCCGGGCGCAGCGCTTACTCTTGCCTCCACTGCACGGCCGGAAGCAGCGGCCCGTCAGGGGATTTCCCAGGCACTGCGCCGGACCGGCCGGCCAGCCGCCCAACGACGATCGATTCGCTGCCACCACCCGCCCGCGCCGACGACCTCCTCGCTGTCGGCCGCCGCCTCTTTCGCGGCGAGCTCCTCTACGGCGTGATGACATGTTTGCTGTACGGAAGCGTTCGCCCGCAAGCCCCTGGTCGGCAATGAAGACCATGGCGTCCCTGCGGCGGCGCGTGCAATCGAAGGCATTGTGACCCGCACTACGGCTGTTTCTTGATGAGCTCCGAACTCGCGCAAGACGCGACCCCGACAAGCCAGTCCACGCACCCGCAGCAGCAGGAAATGCCGCTGGCCGTCGTGCATGGGCAGCCGGTGCTGCAGATTCCCCAGGATCTGTACATCCCGCCGGACGCGCTGGAAGTCATCCTGGATGCCTTCGAAGGTCCGCTGGATCTGCTGCTGTACCTGATCCGCCGGCAGAACCTGGACATCCTGGACATCCCGGTGGCGGAGATCACCCGCCAGTACGTGGACTACATCAATGTCATGCAGGAGCTGCGCTTCGAGCTGGCGGCGGAATACCTGGTGATGGCCGCCATCCTGGCCGAGATCAAGTCGCGCATGCTGCTGCCGCGGCCGGTCAACGAGGACGGCGACGAAACCGACCCGCGCGCCGAGCTGGTGCGCCGGCTGCAGGAATACGAACGCTTCAAGCAGGCCGCCGAGGATCTGGACACCCTGCCCCGCCAGGATCGCGACACCACCCCGGTGCAGGCGCACGTGCCGGACCGCGCCGCGGTCAAGCTGCCGCCGCCGGTGGAGCTGAAGGAAATGCTGCTGGCGCTGCACGACGTGCTCAAGCGCGCCGAGCTGTTCACCGGCCACGCCATCAAACGCGAAGCCCTGAGCGTGCGCCAGCGCATGGGCGACGTGCTGGCGCGACTGGACGATGGCAGGTTCCACCGCTTCGAGTCCATGTTCACCGCCGAGGAAGGCAAGCTGGGCGTGCTGGTGACCTTCCTGGCCATGCTGGAGCTGGCCAAGGAGCAGTTGCTGGACATCGTGCAGGAAGCCCCACTGGCGCCGATTTACGTCAAGTCGCTGGCGCTGAACAACACCAACGAACCGCTGCAGTTCTCCAGCGAGTTCGACGACAGCGACGCCGCCGCCAACGACGCCTGACCGGCGCGTCCCCTTTCCATCCGCCCGAACCCACGCAAGCGCTCGAATGGATCAATCGCTCATCAACCGCATCGTCGAAGCCGCCCTGCTGGCGGCCAACCAGCCGCTGGCGCTGGCCCAGTTGCACGGCCTGTTCCCGGAAGAGGAACCGGCGCCGGCCGGCAGCGTCGAACGCGCGCTGGAGGAACTGCGCGACGGCTGCGCCGACCGCGGCGTGGAACTGGTCGAGGTGGCCTCCGGCTTCCGTTTCCAGGTCAAGGCCGACGTGCATGCCTGGGTCGCCCGCCTGTGGACCGAGCGCAAGACCAAGTACACCCGCGCCACCCTGGAAACCCTGGCGCTGATCGCCTACCGCCAGCCGATCACCCGCGGCGAGATCGAACAGGTCCGCGGCGTGGCGGTCAGCAGCAACATCATCCAGGCGCTGGAAGAGCGCGAGTGGATCCGCGTGGTCGGCCACCGCGACGTGCCCGGCCGGCCGGCGCTGTTCGGCACCACCAAGGGCTTCCTGGATTACTTCGGCCTCAAGCGCCTGGATGAGCTGCCGCCGCTGTCGGAGCTGAAGGACATCGGCGAACTGGAACCGCAGCTGCCGCTGGATGGCGCGCCGGTTCCGGCCGGCGTCGCCCTCGATGCGGAAGACGGCGCCGACGACGCGGATGCCGCCCCGCTCGACACCGGGGCCGGTGACGAGAACGAAGACAACCCGACAACAGCGGATGCCCCGGGCGAAGACGCCCCGGCGCAGCCGCAGGAAGACGCCACGGAAGGCGCACGCACAGACATCGAAACCGCGCAGGACGACGACGCGGAGACACACGAACCGGCCGCCGCAAACGAAAGCGAAGGCGACGCCGATATTTCCCCGGAAACCCAGGATGACGACGCGGAAGCCTCGTCGGAGCAGAAATCATGAGCAATACCCCCCGCAACAAACTGTCGCTCAAGCGCGACGCCGCCGCCGAAGCCCCCGCCAACAAGCTGGAGGAGCGCCTGCACAAGGTGCTGGCGCAGGCCGGACTGGGCTCGCGCCGCGCGCTGGAGCAACGCATCGCCGACGGCCTGGTCAAGGTCAACGGCGAGACCGCCCAGGTCGGCATGAGCGTCAAGAGCGGCGACAAAATCGAACTCGATGGTCGCCAGTTCGTCGCCAGCGCGCTGACCGAACCGGCGCGCGTGCTGATGTACAACAAGCCCGAAGGCGAAGTGACCACCCGCGAGGATCCCGAAGGCCGTCCGACCGTGTTCGAGGCGCTGCCGGTCCTCAAGGGCGCGCGCTGGATCGCCATCGGCCGCCTGGACATCAACACCACCGGCCTGCTGCTGCTGACCACCGACGGCGAACTCGCCAACGCGATGATGCATCCGTCCTACGAGGTCGAGCGCGAATACGTGGTGCGCGTGCGCGCCCCGGAAGGCCAGGAAACCGTACCGGACAACATCGTCGATCGCCTGCATCGCGGCGTCGCGCTGGAAGACGGTCCGGCCAAGTTCGATGAAATCGAACGCATCGGCGGCACCGATTCGCACGACTGGTTCCGCGTGGTGGTCAAGGAAGGCCGCAATCGCGAAGTGCGCCGCCTGTGGGAATCGCAGGGCTGCCAGGTCAGCCGGCTCAAGCGCACCCGCTACGGCCGTATCTCGCTGCCGCAGCCGCTGCTGCGCGGCCAGTCGCAGGAACTGTCCGACGCCCAGGTCGAAGCACTGCGCAAGGAACTGGGCCTGGAAGACGGCGCGCCCGCCGCGCTGACGCTGCAACCGGTGATCGGCCAGCGCCGCGCCGCCAAGTCCACCGTGCACGTCTCGCGCGAAGGCCGCAGCCAGGGTTACGTCAACGGCCACAACACCGCCGACGAAGGCCGCGAACTGCGTCGCTTCGATCACGTGCGCGAGGATCGCGGCCGTGGTCGCGGCAAGAAGCCGCACGGCGGCCTGACGGTCAGCGGCGAAGCCGCCGCCAAGCAGGCGCAGAAGCCGTTCAAGCAGCGCAAGATGAAGGGTCCCAAGCCGTTGCCGGATGGCAATCCGGCCGCGTTCCGCAGCTGGTACGTGCCGGAAGGCGTCGATACCGGTCCGACCGGGCACCGCAACGCCGGTCCCGGCCGCAAGGGTCCGGGCGGCGGCGGTGCCGGCAAGCGTGGCGGCAACCGTCCGCAGGGCGGTGCCGGCTTCGGCAACGAATACGGCGGCTTCGGCGGTGAATCGCGTGGCCCGCGCGGTCCGCGTGGTCCTGGCGGCGGCGGTGCGGGCGGTGGTGCCGGCAAGCCGCAGCGTGCGGCACGTCCGTACGGCCACCCCGGCAACGCACCGAGCTTCCCCTCCGATCACGCCACGCCCGGTGGCTTCAGCCCGTACGGGCAGCCGCGTGGTCCGCGCCCGCAGGGTGGTCGTCCCGGCGGCGGCGGCAACCGTCCGCAGAACGCCGGCCCGCGTCCGGGTGGCCGTCCCGGCGGTGGTCGTCCGGCCGGTGGCCGCGGTCCGGGCGGTCGTCCCGGCGGCGGTGGCAATCGCCCGCGCGGCGGCGGCGGCGGCGGTCATCACGGCTGATGCGAATCGAGAAGGCGCCCAAGGGCGCCTTTTCTTTTTCCTGTTCGCATAACCGGTTTCGCACGCCACACTCGATGATGGCGCGGGCCGTCGCAAGCGACGACGGCTCGCTTCACCGCCACTTCATCGTCCTCCCGCGCGCCTCGCGGATGCTCGCCGTCCCCCTCATGCGGACGGCCATACGTGCACAACGGAAACCATGACGTCATCGTGGTCGGCGCCGGCTTTGCCGGCCTGGCCTGCGCCCGCGAAATCGCGGCGGCCGGATTCCGTGTCTGCGTGATCGATCGCAAGCGCGATCTGGGCGAACGCCTGCACACCACCGGCATCCTGGTGCCGGAAGCGCTGGAGTGCGAACTGTTCGCCGGCATTCCCGCCGGCCTGCTGCACGCGGTACCGAAAGTCCGCCTGTATGCGCCATCCCTGGAGAGCGTAGATCTGTCCGCCCCGGGCTATCGCTTCTTCACCACCGATACGCCCGCGTTGATGCGCTGGCTGGGACAGCGCAGCGTGGCTGCCGGCGTGGAACTGCGGCTGGCCTGCAGCTTCCGCGATGCCACCCCCACGCCGGACGGCTGGCATCTGCCCGGCATCGGCGACTGCCGCTATCTGGTCGGCGCCGATGGCGCGCGCTCACGCGTGGCCGAGCACCTCGGCCTGGGCCGGGTTCGCGATTTCCTGTACGGCATCGAATACGAGTTCGACGGCGGCGCCCTGCGCACGCCCGATGCGCTGCACTGTTTCATCAGCCGACGCTGGGCGCCGGGCTACATCGGCTGGATCGCGCAGACCCCGACTGGCGTGCAGGCCGGCCTGGCGCATCGCCAGCGCCGTGGCAGGATCGCGCCACCGGATCTGCGCGGCTTCCTGGCCCAGGTCGCATCGCTCAGCGGGCTGGCCGCCGACCGCCGGCCGGACAGCATCCGCGCGGGACTGATTCCCTGCGGCGGCCCGGTCCGCGACCGCCTGCGCGGCAACCTGCTGCTTGCCGGCGATGCCGCCGGCGTGGTCTCGCCGGTCACCGCCGGCGGCATTCATGCCGGGCTGCGCCACGGCGCCGAGGTCGGCCGCGCGCTGGTGCGGTCCCTTCGCTCCGGAGTGCCTCCGCAGGCCTCGGCCATCCGCGCGATTCCGGCCTGGCGGCGCAAGCGCGCCCTGCGCTGGGCCTTCGACCACGCACAGTGGGACTGGCCGTTCGACCTGCTGCTGAAGTCACCGCCGCTGCGCCGCGTCGCCGAGCAGCTCTACTTCCACCGGCGCGGCCGACGCGCGAAGGCCGACTGACGGGCCCGCCGTCACCGCCTCCGCCCCGCTTCCCGGTTGCGCTGGATCAAGGTCGCGCCGGGGCGGTCGGCTACAATGGGCCGGTTCGAATCAAGCGCCCCACACCCCATGTCCTCCGCTTTTGGCACCGAGACGGTGCTGGACGTCCGTCACTGGACCGACGACTACTTCAGCTTCACCACCACCCGCGACGACGGTTTCCGCTTCGACAACGGCCAGTTCGTGATGATTGGCCTGCAGACCGAAGGCAAGCCGCTGCTGCGCGCCTACTCCATCGCCAGCGCCAACTGGGAAGAACAGCTCGAATTCTTCAGCATCAAGGTGCCCAACGGTCCGTTGACCTCGCGGCTGAAGGACATCCAGCCTGGCGACACCGTGGTAATCGGCCGCAAGCCCACCGGCACCCTGCTGATCAGCGACCTGCACCCGGGCCGCAACCTGTACCTGCTGGGCACCGGCACCGGCCTGGCGCCGTGGCTGTCGATCATCAAGGATCCGGAAACCTACGAGCGCTTCGACCGCGTCATCCTCACCCATGGTGTCCGCCACGTGCAGGATCTGGCCTACCGCGATTACTTCGAGAAGGAACTGCCGCAGCACGAATTCCTCGGCGAGATCATCCGCGAGAAGCTGCTGTACTACCCGGCGGTCAGCCGCGAGGCATTCCCCAACCATGGCCGCCTGACCGACCTGATGGCCAGTGGCGAAATGATGGCAGCGCTGGGACTGGAACCACTGGATCCGGAAAAGGATCGCGCGATGATCTGCGGCAGCCCGCAGATGCTGGCCGACTTTCGCGCCCTGCTCGACGGTCGCGGCTTCACCGCCGCCCCGCGCATCGGCACGCCCGGCCAATACGTGTTCGAGCGCGCCTTCGTCGAGAAGTGATGCCGGGTGGGCCGATGGCCCGCCCTAGCGTTCCCCGTAGCGCAGCCAGATGACCGCGCTGCGTTCGTTGTCGAACACGTGGCCCTGGAAGCCGTGCTCGTTGGCCAGGATGCTGGCCAGTTCCACCTGCGGAATCTGCTCCAGGTGCTTTTCCACGTAGGCCACCCGCACCGCTTCCAGGCCCTCGCCCAGCATCGCCTGCACGAACTGCACCAGCTGTTCCGGCGGCGGCGGCTCGCCTTCCATGTCGTCGACCACCAGCAGGCCCGCCGGCCGCACGCGCCGCACCTCCACCGCAATCCGGCGCCAGTACGCCAGCGTGGTTTCCAGCGTGCCGTTGACGCCCTTCACGTGCGCCTTCAGTCCGTAGTCGGCGGGACTGAACTCGATGCGGAACGGCGGTGAAGCCTCGTGCGCGTCCATCTATCCGGCCAGCGCGGCCTCGATGTCGCCAGCCAGCGATTCCGGCGTGTCGGTCGGCGCATAGCGCTTGATCACCTTGCCATCGCGGCCGACCAGGAACTTGCTGAAGTTCCATTTGATTGCCGAAATGCCGAGCAGCCCACTCTTCTCCTGCTTCAGCCACTTCCACAACGGATGCGCACCGTCCCCGTTGACGTCGATCTTGGCGAACATCGGGAAGCTCACGTCGTAGTTGAGCGAGCAGAAATTGCGGATCTCGGCTTCGTCGCCCGGCTCCTGATGACCGAACTGATCACACGGGAAGCCCAGCACCACCAATCCCTGATCCCGGTAGTCGCGCCACAGCTTTTCCAGCCCGGTGTACTGCGGGGTGAAGCCGCATTTCGACGCCACATTGACGATCAGCAACGGCTTGCCACGGTACTCGGCCAGCGAGCGGGACTGGCCATCGATGTCGGTGGCGGAAAAATCGTAGGCGGTGGTCATGGCGGGTCTCCGGAAACACGGATATGAGACACCCGGGGCCAGCCGGGGGCAAGCGTTTTCGCCGGTGGCGACGCCTTGTGCGGGGCCGGCGCAGATGCGCTAGCCTTGGCCGTCGCTTCCGCCGGGGAACACGGAATGCAGCTTTCGCCCCATGCACCCGACGCCGCCTCGATGGCCACCGTCTACCTGCACGTACGCGTACTGCTGGGCATGGTGGTCGGCCTGGGCCTGACCCACCTGCTGCGCCACTTCGCCCGCATCATCGAGCGCCCGCGCCATTGCCAGATCTACTGGGTGCACCTGTGCTGGGCCACGTTCGTGTTCTCGTACCTGCTGCTGTTCTGGTGGTGGGAGTTCCGCCTCAGCCATCTGGTGCACTGGAGCTTCAACCTCTATTTCTTCGTGGCCCTGTACGCGCTGATGCAATACCTGCTGTGCGCGCTGATCTTCCCGGAGAACCTGGACGGCTACGCCAGCTACCGCAATTACTTCTACGACCGGCGGAAATGGTTCTTCGGCCTGCTGGCGCTGGTGTTCGCGGTCGACTTCCTCGACACCTGGATCAAGGGCGAGGCCTACTTCCGCAGCTTCGGGCCCGAATACGTGTTCCGCAACCTCGCCTACATCACCGGCAGCCTGATCGCCATGTGGACCCGCAATCCGCGCTATCACGCCGCCTTCGCGGTGCTGGGCCTGCTCTACCACGTGAGCTGGATCGCACGCGAGTTCGAGACGCTGTAGCCAGCACAGAACCGCCCCGCCCGGCACATGCCTTTCGTCACGAGCCCCCGCCCCGGGGCTTGGGTTACCCTGCCAAAAGCCCTATCTGTCAGGAAGCTGCACCCCAATGACCACCCGCCTCGCCCTCGCGCTTGCCGCGACCCTTGGACTCGCCATGCCCGCCTACAGCCAGACCGCGGCCCCCACCGCCGAAGCCGCCAAGGCCGCCAATCCCTTCTTCGCCGACAGTCCGCTGCCGCTGCACTACCCGCAGTTCGACAAGATCAAGGACGCCGACTTCGCCCCCGCCTTCGACGCCGGCATGACCGAGCAACTGAAGGAAATCGACGCCATCGCCAACAACGGCGCCGCGCCGAGCTTCGACAACACCATCCTGGCGATGGAAAAGAGCGGCCGCGTGCTCGACCGCGCCCAGACCGTGTTCTACAACCTGGTCGGCGCCGACACCAACGACGCCCGCGAGAAGCTGCAGGCCGACTATTCCGGCAAGTTCGCCGCCCACCGCGACGCCATCTACCTCAACGGCAAGCTGTTCGCGCGCATCCAGAAGCTGTACGACCAGCGCGCCGGCCTGGGCCTGGACGCCGAGGGCGTGCGCCTGGTCGAGAAGTACCACACCGATTTCGTCCGCGCCGGCGCCAAGCTGTCCGACGCCGACAAGGCCACCCTGAAGGGCATGAACGGCCAGTTGGCCAAGCTGGGCACCCAGTTCAGCCAGAACGTGCTGGCCGAGGTCAACGATTCGGCCGTGGTGGTCGATGACGTCAAACAGCTGGACGGCCTGACCGAACAGCAGATCGCCACCGCCGCCGATGTCGCCAAGGCGCGCGGCCTGGCCGGCAAGTACGTGCTGACCCTGCTCAACACCACCGGCCAACCCGCCGAGTCGCAGCTGACCGATCGCGCCCTGCGCCAGCGCCTGCACGAGGCATCCGTTTCGCGCGGCAGTCGCGGCGGCAAGTACGACAACCGCGAACTCATCGCCACCATCATGAAGCTGCGCGCCGATCGCGCCAAGCTGCTGGGCTATCCGGACCACGCCACCTACGTGCTGGAAGACGAGACCGCCAAGACCCCGCAGGCGGTCAACGCCATGCTCGGCAAGCTGGCGCCGGCCGCGGTCGCCAACGCCCAGCGCGAAGCCGCCGATCTGCAGGCGATGATCGATCAGGAGCAGAAGGCCAAGGGCCAGCCGACGTTCCAACTGGCGCCGTGGGACTGGTCGTTCTATACCGAGAAGGTCCGCACCGCCAAGTACAACTTCGACGAGTCGCAGCTCAAGCCGTATTTCGAACTGACCAACGTGCTGGAAAACGGCGTGTTCTACGCCGCCAACCAGCTCTACGGCCTGACCTTCAAGAAGCGCACCGACCTGCCGCTGTACCACCCGGACACCACCGTGTACGACGTGTACAACGCCGACGGCACCCAGCTGGCGATCTTCATCGCCGACATGTACGCGCGCGATTCCAAGCGCGGCGGCGCGTGGATGAACTCCTACGTCTCGCAGTCCGGCATGACCGGCTTCAAGCCGGTGGTCGCCAACCATCTCAACATCCCCAAGCCGCCGGCCGGCCAGCCGACCCTGCTGACCTGGGATGAAGTGACCACCGCGTTCCACGAGTTCGGCCATGCGCTGCACGGCATGTTCTCCAACGTGCAGTACCCCTACTTCAGCGGCACCAGCGTGCCGCGCGACTTCGTCGAGTACCCCTCGCAGGTCAACGAGATGTGGGCGGACTGGCCGTCGGTGCTGAAGAACTACGCCAAGCATTACCAGACCGGCGAAGCGATGCCGCAGGCGCTGCTGGACAAGGTCATCGCCGCGTCCAAGTTCAACCAGGGCTTCGCCACCACCGAGTACCTCGGCGCGGCCATGCTGGACCAGCGCTGGCACCAGATCGGCGCCGACAAGGTGCCCGCCGCCGACGGCGTGGTGAAGTTCGAGGCCGACGCACTGGCCGCCGACAAGATCGACTACAAGCCGGTCCCGCCGCGTTACCGCACGCCCTACTTCAGCCACATCATGGGCGGCTACTCGGCCGGCTACTACGCCTACATCTGGTCCGAAGTGCTGGACGCCAACAGCGTGGAATGGTTCAAGCAGCACGGCGGCCTGACCCGCGAGAACGGCGACCACTTCCGCAAGACCCTGCTCTCGCGCGGCGGCAGCGTGGATGCGATGAAGCTGTTCCACGACTTCGCCGGCCACGATCCCAAGATCGAACCCCTGCTGGAAAAGCGCGGCCTCACCGCCCCTTCCAAGTAAGCGCAACCGTCCTCGTCGCAACAGCCATCACGCCACCTTCGGGTGGCGTGATGGTTTGTGGGTCCGATACGACGCATTCCGGTCCTGCCTCCCTCCTGATGACTGCCTTTGCCTCCCCCTTTGAAATGCTTCTCAACAGCCGAATGGCTGGTCAAAAGGGGGACCGAGGGGGATTTGCTCTTGCCGTTTGACTGTTGGGAAGCGTCTGTTCCCAGCACCAACAACCATCGCTACTCACTACCCCACACACCAACGCACCACGCTTCCACCAAACCAAGAAAGTGACCCCAGAAACACTGAAGCCAAAACGCTCAAAGTTAGTCGACACCACGCAACCACATCGGCAGACTCCGGCATCAGGAGTTCAGAACCTCCCATACAGCAACACCACCTCAGTCATTCCGGTGGTTTTATTTTGTCCCATCATCGGAGGACAACCGGCAAAAACCTTTGCCGGGAGGGCGGCGAATACAACACCCGAAAGGGAAATAAGCCCGCCGACTGTATGCGGTTTCTGACCTCCCGGCACCCGGCCGCACTTTCGCGCGCCGGGATTCTTCAACGAAGAAATGGAGGTCCCCATGACCAATGTTCGAATGGTCTATCTGTTGGAAGAACAAACCCAGCTGAATCTCATCCAGCTGCGTGATCACCTCAAACTGCTGTCCCTGCTCATCAGTCCCCGCTTCCGCCAGGACGAGCACCACAGCCTGCCCATCCCGCKGCAACCCCTGAGCGACTGCTTCGCCGGCCTCRCCCRCGAMGCCAGCCACATCCTCGACCAGCTCCGCTGGCACGCCGGCAAACCCAACGTCGAATCGGCCAACGACGCGTAACAAAAACGCGGGCTGCTAGCGCCCGCGTTCTATGAATTGCACAGTGTTCAGTGCCCTGCAAATCCCGCCAGGGACTCATCGACATGCCCACCTCCTCTCCATCGCGTAAGGGGCAGCCTTACGCTCTGCATAACCCGGGCATATCCACAATCCTAGGCAATGGTTGTAGGTCTCGATTCAGCATGTGTAAGAAAAGTACTATGACCCTATCTTCGCCCAGGGAAGCTTATTCTGACCCGCTTTTTTGCTTCCGCAGCCAAGCTGAACTTGCGAGCTTTTGAGAAAAGCACATTTTTTCGCCCTCCAACGTCAATTGCCAAGACACCAATACATCTTTGCTCTTAAGCGTTTTCTCCAGCGCTGGAAAGCTAGTTGAAAGCTGATAAGTTTTCTCGACCTTTGCGAATGGCGCAACAATCAGCGGTCTTGGTCCTGGACTAAGAAGAGGCACGACGAGCGCCAAACCGTCCACTTCTCCCGATGGAACGGCGCGAAGGTTCAACATGTTCTCGCCAAAATAGTACTCGACAAGCTCCAGAGGTTCTCCAGTAGGGTTTTCCACCGTAAATACAAGCTCGTAGCTTTCTTCCGATGGCCTCACTGCCGCCATAGTTCTTGGCGTGACGCATTCACGTGCGCCGTTTGCAGCCGCTTCGGATGGAAGAGAGACAAGCGCTAACCATGCAATCAACGAGGCGTACGCAACACGATTTCGCACTGAATCATCAACCATGGGAAAGCTCCGGATTTCCGGCGCATCAGCATCAGCTGCATCCGAATAATTTTTCGGCACCTATTTCCCCATTGCCCCCTAAAATCAGGAATCAAACGCGTCGCTTCCACTCACACCAACAACCCCAGGCATTTCGTGCAGCGATTCTAGGCATCGCTCGCGTTTTCTCCATCTGGATGGAATATGCGGCCTGCAAAGGCGATTTCCTGGCATAGCAAGAATTAGCGCATCGCTTGCAGGCACCTGTCTGATTTTTTGACATGGAATCTGGCGAATAACTCTAGGTATTTAGGGATCAGGTTAGAATTACAAGCAAAAAAGCTTGACTATCGAACGTTAGAAATCTACCAAAAAATTACTTTTAGATAATAATTCGACCCAATCTATTTCCCTGCCGTTTTTTTTACACCACCCAACTTTCACCACTCAGTCTCTATTCTTATATTTTTCGCACTTATACAATCATTATCCATAACACTTGGAGAATCTAAATTTACAGGATCTGGATCAATAGAAGATAAAAATTCCATCCATTGCAACCAAAAAAACTTTACTCTTTCTATATTTCCAAATACATACTCGCTGCAATGACTGAAGTGAAAGCCACAAACGTCATTGAATACTATTTTTACACTTCCATAATTCACACTCTTCCACCCTTAAAATCTTATCTCCACAACGAGATCAGAATCGTCATCGTTTATAACTACTGACAGAAGCTTAGAATCTAAAAGAGAATCCCTCCCCTCAAAAATTCCAGCGCAGCGGCGCCTTTTTCAATGCGCACGTTTAGTCCTATGAATTTCCAAGAAAATTTCGGACACATGATTGATCTACTACAAATGCCCATCTACCAACCATCGTGGCGCCGCGAGAATAACTAACAATGAATACGGGCTTCTCCCTAGAAGAGATAAGCCCAGGGTCAGATCCCAATGCCACGGTAAGAATCTGATCGAAATTTAGTTCTGGGCTAATCATGCACTCAAAACTGAGCCGATCATCTAGCCAAGTGATTAGATGATTTCGAAGCGTTTCCATTCCATCTTCAGAGAGGAGCACTTGAGGCAACCTAACTTGGAAATCCGACGACAGACTTGCAGTTTCTAGGGGTTCGGTTCTACTCCAGAAATCACCGCTTATTACTATTTCATAGATGCCGCTGCGAGCATTTTCTATAGAGGAAACTCGTGCGCACAAGAATCGCTCCCTCCCGCTAACAGAAGTCATAATCCGTGGTTTAATTTCATCGTTCCCTGCCACTTGGATTCCCCTTCGGTCTTCTCGAATGTTCTTCGTTACTGTTTACGTTACGTTCGCCGGTCGAATGTGGTGTACGCCCGCGCTGTATGGCCACCCTGATCGCTTCCAGGATTCCGATCCGGAATGGGCGAATCAGGATCTCGGCTTGGTGCGCCTTCAGCCTCCCGGTTTCCACTCTGCCTGCGGCTAGTTTCTTCTGGCGAATATGGGTCATCAGGCAGAAATGGGGCTGGCGTTCTTGTTCCAGAACTGCTCTTTTCACCTGGACCGGACTCTCCATTAGACTCCGGCGAATCATTCCCGGGCGTCGGCTCATTCGACTCAGACTGCTGCGCGATTGGCAGAGTATTTCTATTTGCGCCCGCCCATGCACCCGCAGCAGCGGCAGCGGCAGCGGCAGCGGCAGCAATGGTTCCTGCCCAACGTATCGCCGTAGCCCGACAGCTTGATACTCTCATGCATATCAGGCCATCAACAACAAGTGCCCCACCTGCCCGTACTGCTCTGCCACCCGGATCTGTATATAGGTACGGGTTATCGCCTTCACGCGCACCAACAACCCAAGAAATTGCGTGTAATGAAGCTACCTGACGGAAATTTAGCAAGCAAGTAATTCAGTAATCGGGCGCTGTGGCTGCAGCCGGCCGCGCCGAAACTCTAGAAACTCTTCCCCGAGTCCTTGCCCGTTCTGGCGTGACGCCACCGGATTCCAAACACAACCAGCAACAAAATAGCCATCATCAGAAATGTCAGCATTTGTATGACCGCAGGCAACTCCCCACCCCCACGCCATGCAAGCACGAAATAGCTTGCAATATACGAGTAATCCAACGCCATCACCAGGGAATAGACAAGCACCCACACGAGCAGGTAAGTCACGGCAATCACGATCAAAAGCATAACCGCTCCGCGAAGTAGACTGCTCATCACACCCCCCCGCGCATACTCTCGCAAACAAAGATCACAAAATAGTTAAAATAATAGTATTTTCCAATCCATCCAAGAAGCATAGCTGCTGCTTGCATGGGTCATTTTGACATGTCTTTCCGAAAATATTTATTCCGACTTTTTTAATTTAGCTGTCAGTACTGCATGACGAACAGATCATCAGGCTTTATCCAGGCTGAATTCATATAAGAAACAGCATCTTCGTAATCAGCATCGACCTCCATTTTTTCCGCGTACCAACCTTTTGCACCATCAACCGCATAACCGGAGCTAGAATGACGCCACAACTCAATCCCCAAAGGCCTAACTCGATTTACATGCAGTAGATTCAAGAAAACCAAGGCATCCTGCCTCGACAATGCAGTTTCAGGAAAATTTTCATTAACAAATTTCCCATTCTCCTCTATGAATCCGAGTATTTTTGAGTATTCAGGGCGCTCTTCCATTACTCTCAGTCCGGCTTAAAAAGACGATGGTAGATTTCATTATTTTTGTTCTTGATGTATTCAAATGTCCCTCGAACCCATCCTTTTGAACCTTGCATCTCGCCTCGCATGGTCAACATTTCAACAGACGCTCCACGAGAGTCCGTAACAAACTTCACCTCCCCAAATTTTGAAGCGAAGCCATCTGCCGCCGCGGGGAATGCGTGAAACTTATCTGTCTGCGCTAGAATTCGCTCCGAGTACTTGGCGCCATCGAAGAACCTGGCGGCCATTTTATCTCCGCTGGCGGCGAAAAATCTTGCGGCGCCAGCCTCGGCCTTGAACCCCAACCCAATCTCAGGCAGTGCTAGTGTTTGAACAGTCAGGATTGCATTTCCTGCATCCTCATACTGTTTTAAGAGAGCGGCCTGCGATTCTGGGCTCTGAGTAAACGCATATTGAGCACTCAAATCCCGAGTTTTACTGAACCAGTTACCTATTTGCCTAGGAATATTCCACCACGGGACGTCGGTTTCATGACCAAAGGCCTGTCGCCCATCGGGATCCGTAAATCGATAAGGGTTGTTGAAGGCGTACGCATAGCGCGTAAAAAACCGCGCGTCACCTTTATCGTACGCGGTCACCGGATCCACTGATAGAAACCGCCCGATAACGGGGTCGTAATACCGCTGCTGCATATAGGTCAGCCCGGTGGCCGCATCCTGCACGTGTCCGGTGAAACCCGGCCCATCTGTCAGCGGCCGGTTGACCAGTTGCCCATAGGGTTCGTATTCACTCCGCTGCAGCACGCCCTTGGCCGCGTCCGTTACCGCGATAGGCGTGCCCAGCGCGTCGGTATGCTGGAACAGGCTCACCACCGCCCCTGTGGTGGTGTTCTTCTCACGGGTTGCCAACAGGCTGCCTGCCAAGGAGATGTAGTAGGTCTGCTTGCCCTGTCGTACATCGCTGGCGTACATCAGTTGCCCCGCCTGGTTGTACAGGCTGTACTTGGTACCCGCCGCCGTCACGTCCCGTACCCGCCGGCCATGGCCGTCATAGACGTAGCTAACCAGGCTGTCAGCCGTGCGCAGTCGGTTGCCAAAGTCAAAAGTGTAGCCTTGACCGTTCTTCTTGCTCAGGTTGCCTTGCGGGTCGTACTGCAGGCCCGCCACCGTGGCTCCGCCTACCGTATTGGTCACGCTGGTCAGGCGATTCCCAGTGTCGTAATGGTAGGTATGGTCGCGGACGTTACTGCCAGCGGTCACCTTCAGGGTGGTCAGGTTGTCCAGCACGTTGTAGCCGTAGCTGGCCATGCCGAAGCTGGGGCCGGTGGCTTGAATCAACCGATCGAGGCCGTCGTAGGCCAGGGCGCGCGACTGCTGGCCCCCGGTCGTCCCGTCGGTGATGGACGCCACGTTGCCGTGGGCGTCGTAGGTGTAGCTCAGGTCCGTCCGCAAGTTGGCCGTCGCACAGGCCAGCAAGGTGCAGTCGGTGCTACGCGCCGGCAACTGGCGGGCGTTCTGGATCATGGTGTGGACCACGCCGTTGCCGTAGCTGAACTGCTTCATCCCGCCATTGGGGTAGTACTGAATGCCACTGGCATACACGTTGCCGGCATGATCAATGACCGAAGTCGGTTGGCCCAGTGCATTAGGCGCGTAGTTCACCAACGACACTGAATCGGGATAACTCTGCCAGCTCAGGTGTCCCAGCCCGTTGTAGCCATAGCCCAAGGGCCAGTTGACGCTCCCCAATATCATTCGTTCCAGTGTTAACAATCGCCGACGATTGTAGGTATAAGTGGTGGTAACGACGTTTGACGACCCGTTGTCGGCCACGATGGATGTCAGCTGGCCGTCCGGCGCATACGTGTTGGTCGTATTGCCGCGTCCGTCCGGGAAGACGAGTGTCTTGACCCGGTTGCGCGCGTCGTAGGTGCGCGCGGCTTTGCGCGCCATCACCACCGCGCTGGTGCCGTTATCCTCGCAGGCTGTGGTTGCCGGCAAGCCCGCCGCGCTCCAGGCGAGGTTGCCCGCCCCGTCATAGCCCATCAGCGTGGCCCCGGTCTCCGGCTCCACCGTTCGGCACAGTTCCTGGTTCACGTTGTAGGTGTAGCTGCGGGTCACCGCCACCGTCGCCAATCGGTCACGCTTGCGAATAGACAGCACCTTCCCGAACACGTCCCGGGTGATGTCCAGGCCTGTCGTCTCGGGTAGGCCCGAAGCTTGGCCAATGACCGTGGGAAAATCATAACCAGGCTGGTCGAAGGCCTGGTAGCGTGTCTCGGTCTTGATGCCTTTGGGGCTGGTCACACGGGTCAGGAATCCATTGAGGTACTCTGTCGTGGTGGTCAGCAGCCCCAGCTCGCTGTCCTGGCTCACCGCGGTCACCCGGCCCAGCGCGTCGTACTCGGTCCAGGTGCCGGTGATCAGGGCGTCCGTCGTGCCTGGGTAAGAAGCAAACGTCACCCGCCCCTCGGCATCGTAGGCAAAGCGGCTGAACCGCTGCGTACCCGCCACGTTTGCAGCGTCGTACTCGCGCACCACCAACGGGCGCCACAGGGCGTCGAAGTAGCTAATCTTCTGTCCGTTCCCCACGCTCACCGTCTGTCGCCAATGTCCGGCCGGAATGCCGTACTCGGCCGCCGCCACCGGCTGGAACGTCAGCAGGGTCTTCTTCCAACTGACTTCGGCTACGTCACAGCCTGCGGCAGTCTCCGACGGTGGGATGATGCTCGCTAGCCGCCCCATCGCATCGTACGTGTAGCAGGTGGTGTAGCCGTTCTCGTCGGTGACCGAATCAATCCAGCCGTTATTGTTGACCACAGCCGACTGGGTGCTGCTGTCGGCATAGATGATGGACTGGGGAATGCCCCGCTTCCAGCTGCCGAAGGTGGTGACGTTGTTGTTGCCGTCCTTGGCTGTATTCAGGGTGCCATCGGCGTTGTACGTCAAGGTCTGCTGCAGCTTGCCGTAGGCCTTTGCCATCACCGGACGGGCCAAGGTGTCGTAGCCCGTCTCCGATACGACGATGCCGGTCGGCGCCCAGCTCGGAGTGCATTCGGCCGGCGCCACGCAGGTCACCTTGGCCGTCTGTCCCAGTACCCACAGCGTGGGGTTGTCGTGGTAGGTGATGGTCTCCGTCCGACTCCAACTTTGCGCCTGCGCCGCCAGCGGCAAGATCAGCCATGCAGCAAAAAATATCCGTCTCATACGCTGTCCGATCCTCGCTTGAACTTTTCGCCGCGAAAAATCACGCAAACCTGCAACAGCCATGCCTCCATTCGAACGCTCGCATCGAAACCGCATCACTTTTCGCATCTGAGTTTTTCCACCTCGGCAAACACCTGCCTGTCGAGCGCTTCGAATTCGTCAGGAAACCGCTCTTTTGACTCGAACGAGTAACCCAGCAGGTAGTCATTTCCTGCAATCTTCCGCTCACAAACATATTCGCCCGAGTTTTCACTCACGACACAAGTAGCCTCGAGCTCATCGTCCCCATTCATTTTTTTCATCGTTCTGTCGGAAATCCCCCAGACGAACCATTTTCGGCTATCCCAAGCATCCGGAATGGCAATAAGCTTTTCGTTGACGGGGCTGGCGGTCTTTCGCCCCCCATCCGCCGTCGCCCGCACATGCGAATCCATCGGAAAATCCCTGAACTTCCTTCCAATGAATGAGCCTTTGTCGCTGATTGAAAGGGAAATCAGGTTTTGTGGCCCGATGCACGTCCCCGGATCGCTTCTCCAGCACCCATTTGCCGTTGCCCCGCCTCTTATGGGTCTTTCTCGCACTGGCCGGGCGGGCGTGGCATCAACCGAATGCGGAACGCAGAAATTGGTCCTGGCACCTTCGATGCTATAGATCGAATGTGCAGGCACAGTACATCCTGATAACGCCACCACGGCAACCAGGGTCAGAGCGCTAGTTCTTGCAGCTCGGGCTGGGGCAGTAATCATAGATATCCCGTGTCGTCCCGCCAAAGAGGTTCACAGCTTTCTCCATGGCATCAACCTTGAATCCCCCGAAAGCAGTTGGATTTGCCCCATTTTCCTTGAAAACCTGCTTGTGGAATTCACCAATCACCGCCCTATCGAGACTGACTGGATTACTCGGACTAGCCCCGGAATCGTCCAGGGCTTGCACGTGCGCTTTCGCCAGGCCAATCCTGACGCCTTCCATCTTGAACTCGACCGCCATCATCTGTCCTGTCGACAGGTTTTCTGGATCGGCCCCCATATTGATGGCGATGGAGTCCGCCAGTATTTTGTTGGTGGCGTTGGACAGGGTCTTGTTGATCGCATTTGAACCACTGTTGGATGCCACCTCGCCGGCCCGTTGGGCATACCTGTCTCCAGAGGAACCCGCGAGCCGATAGTATTCTTGCCAATTCCCCGATGCGGCGGCTTCTCTTTCCGCATTGGTGACCCAGCACCCTTTGCCGTTGCATTCGCGTCCGTCTGGATCCTTGTTCGTGTAGGGATTGTTGTTGGCGTACCAGTACCTATTGAAGTTATCCCCCCTGGGCCTAACAGCCACCGGATCAGCACTCAGGAATCTCCCGAGAACCGGGTCGTAATAGCGCTGCTGCATGTAGGTCAGCCCGGTGGCTGCGTCCTGCACATGTCCGGTAAAGCCCGGCCCATCGGTCAGGGGACGGTTGACCAGTTGTCCATAGGGTTCGTACTCACTGGTCTCCAGAATGCCCTTGTCCGCTCCAGTCACCACCACCGGTGTGCCCAGCGCATCGGTATGGTGGTACCGGGTCGTGTAGACGTTGGTGGCAACGTCACGTTCGCGCGTGGCCAGCAGACTGCCGGCGAGGTGAACGTACTCGGTGACCGTGTTTGCGCGCGCGTCCCCTACCATCACTAGTTGTCCACCCTGGGTGTACTGGCTGCGCTTGGCCAGCCCACCCACAATATCCTCCACTCGGCGGCCATGACCGTCGTAGTGATAGATCGACGCCCCGGGCGCAGAGCGCAGCCGGTTGCCATAATCGAACCCGTAGAGATTGCCGTTCCGGTTCCGCAAGTTGCCTTGCGGGTCGTAACCCAGCCCCACCACGGTCGGACCGCCAACACCGTCGGTGATGCTGCTCAGCCGCTGGCCGCTGTCATACTGGTAGACGTAGTTGCGCGGATGGTTGCCACCGGTAACGTTGGCGGTCTTCAGATTGTCCAATGGGTCGTACGTATAGGTTGCCGTGCCAAAGCCTGGACCGATGGACTGGGTCAGCCGGTCCAGGCCGTCGTAGGTCATTGCCCGGGTCTGGCGGCCGTTGACGTGGTCGGTGATGGTTGCCACGTTGCCGTGGCCGTCGTAGGTATAGGCCAGGTACTTGCGTCGGTACGACAAAGTGCAGTTCCCGGCTATCAGGCAGTCCACGCTCCATATCGGCAAACCACGGGCATTCTGGGCCATGGTGTAGACCATGCCATTGCCGTAGGTGAAGTTCTTCACCACCCCATTGGGATGGTAGGTCACGTTGCTGGCGTAAGGCCCGGCCTGGGTCGCTTGACCCAGTGCATTGGGTGCATAGGTGATCGTCAGGCCATGCCAGTTGTTGCTTGCCAAGTGGCCACTGGCGTTGTAGCTGTAGTGATATGGCCAGTTCACGTTCGGCGTAACCAACACCTCGCGGGTCAGCAACCGGCGATGGTTATAGGTGTAGGTCGTGGTAGCCGCGCCATCGGCATTACTGGCCGATGTGCTTGCCAGCAGGCCATCTGGCGCGTAGGTGTTGGTGGTGTTGCCCTGCCCGTCCGGGAAGCTCAGCGTCCTCAGCCGGCCGCGCGCGTCATAAGTGCGATCCACCCGGCGCGCCACCACGCCCTCCTTGGTGTGCTCGCACGGCCCCGGTGGTGACCAGCTCAGTCCCGCCGCGCTCCAGCTCAGGTTGCCCACACCGTCGTAACCATAGGCCGTCGTGCCCGTCTCGGTTTCGGTGCTCTTGCACAGCTCCTGGGCAGCGTTGTAGACGTAGTAACGACGTTGCCAGGCCGTGTTGTTACCGTTGCGTCGGGTCAGCATCAGCACCTTGCCGTAGGCGTCGCGGCTTATATCGGTGTAGGTGCCTTCCGGGTGAGCGATGGCTACCGGCCAATCGTAGCTGGGCTGGTCGTAGGCCTGGTAGCTCGTTGTGGTGATCTGCCCCTTGGGACTGGTCACCTTGGTCTTGAAGTCGGTGAGGTACTGGGTAGTGGTTGTCAGTACGTTCTCCGGCGCCGCCAACTCGCTGTCCTGGCTCACGGACGTGACCCGACCCAAGGCATCGTATTCGGTCCAGATGCCCTTGGTCAGCGCATCGGTGGTACCCGGATAGGAAGCAAACGTCACCCGTCCCTCGGCGTCATAGGCGAACCGCTGGAATCGTTTGGTCAGCGTCTCGGTCGTGCCGTTGGTGGCGTCCAGTTCCTTGGTGACCAGCGGCCGCCATAGCGCGTCGTAGTAGCTAATCTTCTGCCCCGCCCCCGTACTCACCGTCTGCCGCCAGTGCCCGGCGGGAATACCGTACTCGGCCACCGCCACTTGCTGGAACGTCAGCAGGGTCTTCTTCCAGCTAGCTTCGGCAACATCGCAGGCATTGGCGGCCTCCGACGGATAGGCGATGCTCGCCAGCCGCCCCATCGCATCGTACGCATAGCAGGTGGTGTAGCCGTTCTCGTCGGTGACCGAGTCAATCCACCCATTGTTGTTCACCACCGCTGACTGGGTGGTGCTATCGGCATAGGTAATGATTTGCGGGATGCCCCGCTTCCAGCTGCCGAAGGTAGTGACATTGTTGTTGCCGTCCATCGCCGTCTTCAGCGTGCCCAACTGGCCTGTGGTCACCGCCGAGGCACTGTCGTAGGACAAGGTCTGCTGCAGTTTTCCGAAAACGTAGGACTTCCATGGAAGTGCCTTCCAGCCGTACGTCGTGCTGCTGGTTTCCACCCCGTTTGTCGTGGTCCGCTTGACCTGCCCCAGCACCCATAACGTGGAGTCGTCGTGGTACTCGATGGTCTCAGTCTTGGTGTAGGTCTGTGCCTGCACCAGCAGCGGCCAAGCCAGCAGCGCCGCCAGAATCGAACGTTTCATCCCATGCACCCCTTCCATTTCAACATCGCCACATCGATCGACTCCGCCGGTCCTAGAAAACTCACATATAAATCCCCTAGGGACTTTCAACGCTCGAACTGCGTGTAATCGTGACTGCCCGCCCAAATGAGTCGAAGCTATTCACCTGCATTCGAAATATCCGACCTTGCTGACGGGTCTCAACAAGAGAGACGGGCTTTATTTTCGTGTTTAGCGGGTTCTCCATGGACGGACCAGGAATATCCCCATACGACTCGGGATAAGGGCCGGAAGCCGACTGGTACTGGCTGACAAATCTATAGACCGAGCCCGCCTTGATAATCTTTTCAGAATACTGGAATCCATAATCTTCTGAATATGAATTTCCAAACACGTACTCTACGAGAGTGGCGTCCGGATTTAATATTTGCGTTCGCGAATAGCACCCCTGGGAGCAATCTTTCGCAAAAGACCACGAGGGAAAATATGTGTAGCTCCACGCCAACTCCGAGAGACCCGGGCCCGATATCTTCTTGCTAACCAACGATTTAGCAAGGCAGGCGTTCGGCACCCCCCAAGTACCGTACCAATAGTTCATGTGATTCCCATAGAACGTACCCTGCATGCTGCAAGTTCCGGGCGTGTCGTCGGAACCGTGAATTAGCGAGCGGAAGGTAAAGCTACCCTGCGCACCGCTAGGATGCGTCATAACGACATGGGAGAACGCAAATTGCGGCGGGGGATCCTGAATAAGATATCCCGTGGAGACCTCCGCGCAACCGTTTTTGTAGAATCCATCTGGCAATCTTGGCGGCTCCACGAACCACCACATTACATCACCGGAGAACGCCCACCTACTTTGATCGGGCAAGATAATTTCAGAAAGCTTTCGTCCGTAGATAGAATCTGCATAGAAATATTTCCATATCCGCTCTCCCGCGCGAACCTCGGAGACCTGACCTGCCTCATCATATGAAAGATCAATTCTTGATCCATCACTTGATTCAATGGACATCAGTCGATGCTTGTTGACTGAATCATAGTTATAGTTTATGTAATTTCCATACCTATCCTCCACACGTGTAGCATAGAGGAACACATCCGATGTGGGAACGAGGAGTTTTGTCGAATCATATCCTTCACCGTTACTACCTCTCCAGAGCTCGCTCACAACAACATCAAATGCATTTCTTGTTGCCATCCAGTCAAAGTAGTATTTATTTCCGTTTGGCACCTTTACAAAGAAGCCCTCTCCTGTTCCGTTCTTGATGCCAGGAAGACAACCTACGCGCCAAAATCCACGCGCCCCTCCCACATAATTGGTACCATCTTGTGGGCGCACCTGTCCTGAAGGCAAGGTTAGAAGGCTCTCGTAGCCTACGTGCGGAATATTGATATGGATACCACTCCAATACATGTCAGCCGTCATCCGCTGCATGTTGAAATCCGGTAGCGGCCCAAACATCTCGTAGGGGCGCCAGGGCGTAGTACTGCATCTAGCGACACTGCCGTTTGCATTCCACCCACTGCGGGTGTCATATGTCCCCATCATGTATGGAACATCGATCTCCCAGCCAGGTCCGATTGGCATGGATGCCTTATCCAGGCCTTGTGTCTTCCTAGGCGTATGCCGAGTGAACTCCAGAGGCAGGCCACTATTTGTCTGGATCGAAACATCCGTCTGCGAGAAGTGAGCGACTCCATCTTTATTGCTTACGAGATCACCAAACAGGTCGGCACCAAGCGAAGATATCGCCCCTCCGCGAAGGCGCTCGTCATACGTATCCGAAGTACTGACAATCTGCTGAGCCTGAGCCGTTATGCTCAATGCAATCAAAGACGCAAACACTATTATTTTCACAGCGCCCCCATTTCCAATAAAATTCATAGCTAAAAATCGCCGATCCAAGTACTACCCAACATCTTTCCTACGCCCCTAAAAATCCGCTATCTCCTTTCGCCAGTCCCCAGCAGCGGAGAGGACTATTATTCGTATTCGATTCGAGAGTTCGTGCGGTATAGCTAGCACTCCTAAAAGTATTCGCGACATCGCGTGAAAGAGGCTCAGGGTTTATTGACCCATATCTAATAGCACCCGCCACATCGGCTGCCTCACCCAATCCCATCGCAATAGTGGTTGTCGCTGCTGGATTGGCCAACGCAACCACACCCAGTTCCCAAGCAACAAAGCCTAGAGTCGGAGCCGAAACCGCTGCCAAAGACACGCCGATTCCGGTTCCTAGCCAATCCTTGCTACCGCGAAGAGGGATTTAAAATTAATGCGATCTTTCGAAAATATCCCTATCCTCCCAATCATCACTTGCCGCGCGCAGTATTCGCACAGAGACGTCACCAGCGGCCGCCCGCATGTCGCCTTTGAACCGATAGCTCACTCGCTCCATTGCCAGATCAACCAACTCACCCAACCTTAATTCATGCGCCGCCAGTTCTAGGAGTTCAAGTGGCATCACATTAGAACCTTTCATTTCCGGCTCAGGAGCGAGCAAGAAATCACTTGCCATATTGATAAACTCTAACTCTAACTCTTTGTTGTTTCTAACAAGATCTACTATTTCATACAGCGTCGATTTGGCACTTTCCACGCCAAATCCCGCCCTCAATATTCTCGCCGAATTCTCAACAAGAATAGATAGAAGCCGCTTTCTCTCACCGATTTCCATATCAATTTTATTTGATTTCTTCATACTTATCTCTCGCGTTAAACCCTGCTCGCTCGAAGGCACTTTCTGCAGCATTTTTTGCTGATTCGCCTGACGGCCTGTAATGACCAGAGGCATTATTTAGTGTCTTCACCTGTCCATTGACAAACTTCACCTCGCCAGCGGCAATCACTCCACTGCCTCCTGAAAGGCTTGTATGTCCCGTCCGTCCGATAACCAATTCTCCGGATTCGGACACCACATAATTAAGCCTTCCGCTATAGCTAGCAGCCTGTATTTTTCCCGCCGCAAACCTTATCGCGGGTGCAATTTCATCAGCAGGAGCGAGATTTCTAAATACCTGATATCCACCCCCAACTGCCAAGGATGTACCGGCGGCAGCCTCCGATATCCCTACTCCTAGACTGTTCGCTGCAACTGGGTTAGCCAGCCCCCAATAGAGCAATTCCTTTCCGCCATACCAGAACACTGGACCGAGCATAACTGCTGTCACGACAATGGCTGGTTTTTCAAAAGGCTCCCAGATATGCCCCTGCCCTTCTTGATGTGTCTTCGCAAAGGTATTCCCGAACCTATCGCATGCTCCGCAGCGCCCATCCGGGTCAGTAAATGTATATGGACTGTTGTAGGCATACGCATAACGATTAAAATGCCGCAGGTCTCCATTTCCAACGACAGTCACCGGATCCACCGACAGGAACCGCCCAATGACTGGGTCGTAGTACCGCTGCTGCATGTAGGTCAGCCCGGTGGCCGCATCCTGCACATGCCCGGTGTAGCCGGGACCATCGTTCATTGGCTGGGTCAGTACCCGCCCATAGGGCTCGTACTCGTTGCATTCGACCACATTGCGACTGGCATCGGTCATCAGCACCACCGAGCCCAAGGGCATCGGTATGCACATAGCGCACCGTCTGTGCCTGTGCGCCAGCCCAAAGGCTCCATAGCATCAGGCAGAGCAATGTCCCCAAGCTTGCTTTCCGTTGCGAATTCATCTCCATTTACATGAGTCACTACGATTCAACATCTCTTAAATAGGGCGGGAGCACCAACCTAAGTTCCCGAGCAGCCTTCATCAGAAGTTCCCCCCTCCCATCATTGGCACTAAGGCCGCTAAAATAGCGTTCGTTATCGATAAAATCATCATGCGTTAGTTCGCGCATGTATTTTTGCCTAAGATCCGAAAGGCGCGGCGCCTTTCTCCTGTCATCAATATCAGTTAATCCATCCCCCCTTCCAAGCACCACAATAAGCAGAAAATCTTCGCCGGGTTCATATGATATCCACAGCGTTCTATCCTTCCTATCGAAGCTAGCCCGATAGCTCCTTCCACTAATAGACGAACGACAGGCGGAAAATCCCATCTTTGCTAAAAATGGCGAATATACCCGCTCAACTATCTCCATAAATTCATTTCCGTTCATGGCTGAGTAGCTCCGGGGTACTCTGGATGGATCTTCTGATAGTTCTCGAGCATCCTCCTTTCCATCTGATAGAAAATACTGGGAGTCGCTCGATTTGGATCTGGACCAATATCCATGATCTGCCTTCCGCTTCTCATTTGCTCAAGTATCCATTTTCGGTTGTACTGCATCATTGCACTTGTGACTTGATGCGGCTTCATACCCATCGCACCGAAGTCAGGCATGTCATTCAAAATTTTTGCCCCAGGGGTTCGAGCAGCAGCCAGCTCCACGCGCACCATAGTCTCTCCAATAATTACAGTACCTTTTCCCGCGCTACCGACTCCTCCTCCGACTACAGCGCCAGCCGCAACGATTCCAAACTCAGCCCCTGCCGCTCCTTCCAGTTCATTGTTGTTTATTTGAAATCTTGGAGGCGCAACACCCAACAGCTTTGCAGTTGGGTTAGCCATGGTCGCCCCAGCATCAATCATGCTGTTCGCAATTTGCTTGGCCGCGCCAATGCTGTTCGATCCCGCTGTCCCTGCTTCCCCTCTTTGAGCAAGTTCAGTTCCCACTGGAAACATAGCAGCTCGAATTCTGTCCCAAACTCCCCGCCCGTCCGGATCCACGAATCGATAAGGATTTCCGCCTGCGTACCAATAGCGATTGAACGAGGCGATGCCTCCTGAGTAAGGCGTCACCGGGTCCACCGACAGGAACCGCCCGATGAGCGGGTCGTAATACCGCTGCTGCATGTAGGTCAGCCCGGTGGCCGCATCCTGCACATGCCCGGTGTAGCCGGGACCGTCGTTCACTGGCTGGGTCAGTACCCGCCCATAGGGCTCGTACTCGTTGCGTTCGACCACATTGCGACTGGCATCGGTCATCAGCACCACCGAGCCCAGGGCATCGGTATGCACATAGCGTACCGTCTGTGCCTGTGCGCCAGCCCAAAGGCTCCATAGCATCAGGCAGAGCAATGTCCCCAGGCTTGCTTTCCATCGCGCATTCATCTTCATCCTCTCACTTCCCGTGATGGCAATTCCGCGTGGGCTTCATACGTGACAACTCAGCGTATGTAAATCTCGTAAATTTCGCAGCCGTAAACCCTGACATCCAGTCGGCGCTGGCTGATGAGCGCTGAAGTCAGCGTGGCCAGCAAGGCGTTGCCGCTGGCCTGGTTGTCGTAGAACTTGTGAACCGGCTGCGGAAGGTTGCCGCACTCGGTGCCGCGCTTTGAGAACCACACATAGTGGGCGGCGGTGTTCTGGTAGGTTCCGATTTGCGTCACCAGAACGTCGCTGAGTACTTCCAGCGGATAGACCGGCGGCTCGGCGGCCGCCGCCATCAGTTCTGTATTGACTGGCGCGGGTGCCGCCAGTGGCGTGGCATCCATGCGCGGAGGGGTGTCTTGCACCTGCGCCAGTGACGGGGCCGCGAGGGTGGCCAGCAGTGCCAGGAGGGTGGATTTCATTCCATTCAACATGAGGTCTTCTTCCAGGTGTCGTTCAATCAAGGGCTGAGCAGCAGTTGGTACAGCAACGGCATGGGATTGTTGGCCTGGTGTTTGACGCCAGGGTTGGCCACTGCCGCACAGACGCCAGTGGCATTGCATGACAGCACGCGATAGCTGTAGCTGCCCGAAGGCCGGTCCAGCGAAGTCCAGCCCGGCGTGGCGCCGTCGTACACGGCAGTCCAGGTCATGCCGTCAATACTCTCTTCGACGACGTAGCGCACTGCACCCGACACCGCCGACCAGTTCACATAGGTGGTGGCGCGTACCGGCAGCGAGGCCGGCCAGTCCACCTCGGCGACCAGGCTACCCCCCAGTTGGATGTAGTCCGTGGCTTTGCCCGTGCGCTGGTTCTGTTGGTAGCGCAGCACACCCGCCTGGTCGTAGAAGGAGAACAATGCTCCTCCGGCCTGCTGCGAGCGGGTGCGCCGACCGTGGGCATCGTACTGATAGGATTCGGCGTTCCTGACTTCGCGCAGTCGATTGCCGTAGTCGAAGATATGGGCGGTGCCGTTGCGATTGCTCAGGTTGCCTTGCACGTCATAACCCAGGCCGATGACCGTGGCCCCCGCACAGCCACCGGTCTTGACATTGGTCAGACGCCAGGAAGGGTCATAGCAATAATGGTGGTCACGCCCTGGCGCCACCACGCGGGTCAGGTTGTCCAGCACGTCATAGCCGTATTGGGCGACACCGAACATGGGAGACTCGACGCGCACAAGACGGTCCAGACCGTCGTATTCCATCGTCCGGTTGCCGCGCTGGTTGCGGCCCGCAGCACCGTCTGCAATGGCAGTCACGTTGCCGTTCTTGTCGTAGCTGTACCCATCCCGCAACAACGCGGTGCCGCCATAGGCATCCTGGCTGACTTCCGGCAACTGCCGCGCGTTCTGGGTCAGCGTATGGACGATGCCGTTGCCATAGCTGAATTGCTTGATGGCGCCGTTGGGGTAATAGCTCACCGACTTGGCATAGGTACCCGTCTGGGTCGGCTGGCCCAACGCATTTGGAAGATAGGCGACTGTTTGCCCACTCGGATAACGCACGCTGCTCAGGTTGCCACTGGTGTCATAGTCGTAGCCCAGCGTCCAGGTGGCGCCATCCGCGCGCGCCAGCGCTTCGGCCCTGGGCAGTCCACGCCGGAAGTAGGCGTAGCTGTTGTAGGTATACACCCCGTCATTCAACGTACTGACCTGCTTGACTTGTCCCCCCGGCCAGTACTGCCAGCGCTGGTTGCCCTGCCCATCCGGGAACGTCAGCGAGTTCAGACGTTGGCGTGTGTCGTAGCTGCGCAAGACCCAACGCCCCGACGCCGCGGCCAGCGCCGTGCTGCATTCGGCCAGGCTCGACAAGGTCAAACCCGAGGCCGAACCGATGAGCAGGCCAGCCGCGTCATAGCCCATCACCGTCGTACCGGTCTCCGGCTCGACCATCTTGCACAATCGCTGGCGCTCGTCATAGACATAGCTTCGTTCCAGTACCGGCTCGCCCACGCCACCGCGCCGGGTGATGCGGGTGGGCTTGCCCCAGGCGTCGCGGGTGATGTCGGTAATCGCCCCCAGTGGCTGCTGTTCGATGCGCATCGGCCAGTCATAGCTGGGCTGGTCATAAGCCTGGTAGGACGTGATGCTCACTTGCCCCTTCGGGCTGGTGACTTTTGTCTTGAATCCAGCCTCATAGGCCGTGAGCGTGGTCAAGGGTCCCGATTCGCTGTCCTGGCTGACGGAGGTCACCCGTCCCAGCGCGTCATAAAAGCTCCAGATGCCCTTCAAGGCGCTGTCGTTGATGCTGGTGAGGCTACTGACCGGATAGGACTGGAACTCCAGCTGGCCCTCCGTGTCGTAGCGCTTGACCACCAGGCTATGCGTGGCCGCGATGGTGGTCCCGTTGGTGTTGTCGAATTGCTCTTCCAGCACCGGCCGCCACAAAGCATCGAAATGCTTGACCCGCCGCGCCGCGCCGGTATCCACGATCTGAATCCAATAGCCAGCCGGCAGGCCATAGCGTCCCACGGCGCTCGGGGCAAAGCTCTGCGTCGTACGGGCCCAGGCACTGGTGTTGCAAACCCCGGCGGTCGTCTCCGACGGATGGGTGATGCTCGCCAGCCGGCCCATCGCATCGTAGGTGTAGCAAGTGGTATAGCCGCCCTCGTCCGTGACCGAGTCGATCCAGCCATTGCCATTCACCACCGCCGACTGCGTTGTACTGTCGGCATAGGTGATGGTTTGCGGGATACCGCGCTTCCAATTGTTGAATGTGGTGACGTTGTTGTTGCCGTCCCTGACGGTCCTGAGCGTGCCCAGCTGCCCCGTGTCCACAGGCGAGGCCACATCGTAAGTAAATACCTGCGGCACACGACCGAACTCACTGGTCTGCGTCGGCAACGCCTTCCAACCATATACGGTACTGCTGGTCTCCACCCCGTTGGTCGTCGTCCGTTTGACTTGCCCCATTACCCACAACGCCGGATCGTCGTAGTACTCGATGGTTTCAGTTTTGCTGTAGGTCTGTGCCTCGCCCGCCAACGGCAACGCCAGCAACATCCCCAGTACTGCCCGCTTCATGCCCCGCCTCCATGCCAATCGCACATCACAGAACGACACTGCCCTATTGCGGAGCGCTGGCCTTGTCAATCTTCAAGGGCCGGATGAATCCATCAAAGCAATACCTTCCTCCACAGTCGGCCCTGACCCTCCAAGTGTGGTTGACCCCATCCACCCACTCAATTTTCTCGATCAAGGGAACATTCAAGTTGTCATGACCATCAAACATGCCAGCGCCCGCAGAGAGCTGTATCCCCACGTACTCCGGAAAATTCTGATTCGCGGCATTCTCAAGATACTTGTAACTGATGCGCCGTAAAACAGTGGAACCAGCCCCCGACTCCTCTTCGATTACCTTTCCAAACATCTTTGCAAAACCAAACTTGTACCTCGTGAACTTCCCGGTCGAGTCCGACACCACCGTGCGCGCCTCATATGGTGAAGTCCATCCCGGCTCGTAACTGTAGTTGCGGACATAGGTTGAAAGTCCAGGGCCAGACACCGTCATCTTGTAAAGAGATGCCATCTGGTAGACGGAAGGGTACGGCACAATTGGCCCGACATCGGCTCCACCTCCGCCAGCGATATGCTGATAATAACAGCGCGCTTCGCCATGATTTGTTCCATGCAATATCTTGCGCAAGTCGAATTTCGCGGTAGCTCCTGAAGGACTCCTTATCGACACATAGGAGGCATCATCATATCCGGGCGCGACAGACGTTGACTTTGTACCTATGTTTACTCTGCAGTTCGCCCATACTTCCAGCGGCCGATACCAATTGATGCTGCGCAAGTTATTGGAGATCTCGTACCCCCAAGAACTCCCGTCTGGATTGGTCACAGTGCTCAATGAGCCAAGATTCCCCTCATATGCATAGGTCCAGGTCCGTCCGAATGAGGAAACTTGCACCAATCTCCCACCGGAGTACCCGAAAGACATCACTGTCTCGCCATTGTGGACAATTGAACTCAGATGAAACGGGTTGTCAGCGTCAAATTTGTATTCAGTCTTGTTCCCGAACCTGTCAATGACTTCAGTCGCATACAGGAACGATTGCATCCTTGGAACAGCAAGCGCCACCCAGCATCCTTGATGCGTTGCGAGAGCGGATTCAGGCGACCGATAAATGTTCTGACTCGCGCCCGAGCAGGTGCTGTCGTTGATATTTCCCGCAAACCTTTTTGCAAACCAGTTGAAGTGATAAATCGTGCCGTTGGGCAAAGTCACCCGAAAACCCTCTCCGCGCCCATTCTTCAGCGTATCAAGGCACGAAATCTTCCAATGGCTCGGCGTGGTGCCCACATAGCTTCGCCCGTCCTGTGGACTGGCTGTTCCACTTATGGACTCCTTGACGGATTCCATTCCATGACCAGGAACATTGATGCTTATCCCGGAAAAATAATATTCAGGCCTGTAGGCGACCTGGGAAAAGGTTCCGACCCCATAAATGGTGGGTAGCTCGCCAAGATAGGTACAGCGTTTGACATCATTTGACCAATTTGAACCTGGCCAACCATCACCGTAACCAGCGGCGAATATTCCCGTCATGTAAGGAATATCAAGTTCCCATGGCGTTGCGGGCATACTCGAAAAATCAGTGCCGCTACCCAACTCGTCCGTGCTGAATTCCGTCGGACTCAGTTTCCGCCCGAAGGTTATTGGGCCAGAATTTGTCTGGACGACCACATCCGTCGTGCGGAAAGAGACCCCACCGTCCTGGAGATTCACGGACTGACCAAAATCCTCAACGGTCATCGGCTCAATCACTTGAGCCGCTTTTGTCCGGCTATTGTAGTTGTCTATGACGGATGCCCCATACGCGTTGGAGCACATGAGAATCCCGGCGCATATCACCGTCCCAAGCTTTCTTTGCATGTCATTCCCTTTAAGATTCTTCCCCGACCCAGAATCATTGTTGATCCGCCGCGCCTGCCTGGAGGCGTACGGCATGCAGCCCCGGATTCATCGGCCCCTTGCGGATGATCTCCATGACTCTCCCCATGTCGCTCCCGCATTTTCCTTGATCAGGGAACCTGATTGGCAGTTGACAATCGATCTTCCTGCCTTGTCAACCATCCAGAGCAAGAGCCAGCCAACTCACTTTTATTTTTCTTTTGCAAGACCTCATTGTTGGATGCAGGCATCCATGCGTGTTCATCCCCGATTCGACGGCACGATACTGGCAAGCATCCCACGAGGAGGCGCCTGGCCAACGAAGGACTATCGTCCAGCGCTGCGGTGAACCCGTGTACCGTTCTTACTCACGAAGACGCGCCAATGCTATCGTGCCTCCCCCTGTGTTGCGTGGCTAACGCACTGATACATACCCGCCCGGCACACCCTTCGGCGACAGCACCACCTGCCACAATTGCGAGCGCCGACTGCGAAAAGTCGCCATCGAAGCGGCCAGATAGAAACGCCACATGCGGCGAAAACGTTCGTCGTAGCGGGCATCCAGATTTGGCCAGGCGCGTTCGACGTTGGTGCGCCACGCCTGGAGGGTGCGATCGTAGTCGGTGCCGAAGCTGTGCCAGTCCTCCAGCACGAACAGGCCTTCGCTGGCCTGCGCGATCTGCGCGGCGGACGGCAGCATGGAATTGGGGAATATGTATTTTCCAATCCACGGATCGGTGTGGTTGACCGAGCGATTGGTGCCAATGGTGTGCAGCAGGAACAGGCCGTGCTCCGGGAGGACGCGGCGGGCGGTTTCGAAATAGGTGCGGTAATTCTTGACGCCGACGTGTTCGAACATGCCCAGCGAGAAGGCGGCGTCGAAGGGTTCGTGCAGGTCGCGATAATCCTGCAGGCGGATCTCGATGGGCAGGCCCTTGCACAACTCGCGGGCGTATTCGGCCTGCTCCTTCGAGATGGTCACGCCGACCCCGGAAATGCCGTAGCGTTCGGCGGCGAATTTCAGTGCCTCGCCCCAGCCGCAGCCGATATCCAGCACGCGCATGCCGGGTTTCAGTTGCAGCTTGCGGCAGACCAGGTCCAGCTTGGCGGCCTGCGCGTCGTCGAGGTTGTCGGCCTGGCGCCAGTAGCCGCAGCTGTAGACCAGGCGCGCGCCGAGCATGGCGTGGTAGAGATCGTTGCCGAGGTCGTAATGGCGCTCGCCGACTTCGCGGCTGCGGCGGCGGGTCTGGGGGTTGAACAGGCGCGCGAACAAGGCGTCGCGGATTTCGCCGGTGCCGTGCACGCGCTCGTCCAGACGTGCGTTCAATACATGGAACAGGAAACCATCCAGCGATTCGGCATCCCAGTCGCCATCCATGTAGCCTTCGCCCAGGCCCAGCGAGCCCTGCCCCAGCATCCGCGCGTAGGTGCGCGGATCGTGCACCTGGATGTCCCAGGGCCGGTCGCCGCCAATCCGCACATCCGCTTCCGCCAGCAGTCGTTCGACCCGTTGCGCGAAGCGTGACGTGCTCATGGCAGGCCCTGTTGTGCGAAGTCTATTGGACGAACAGCCCGCTGTAGCCGGGCGACAGGTGCGGACGCAGCACCGAGGCCGGGACGTCCACGGTCTGGGTGCCGTCGGCGTAGGGCCCCACCTGGTACGGCGGGAACACGAAGCGCAGCGCGCTGATGTGGCCGGTGGTGTCGAGGACCGGCACGAACTGGGCGAAGTTCTCCGCCTTGGGCTCGGTGCCGTCGTCGATCATGCGCGAGGCGTTTTTCAGTACTTCACTGCGTTCGGCCGGCTCCAGTTCGTCCGCATCCGCGCGCAGGGTGACGCCGGTGAGCAGTTGTTCGCGCACGTAATCGCTGATTGCCTGCCAGCCGGCGGGTTTGGCGATCAAATCATTGGCCGACAGCAGGTGGTTCTGCTGCGGCAACCAGACGAAGCGCGCGATCAGCGGCTGGCCGTGGGCGCCGCCGGTATAGCGGCTGCCGTCGGCGGCGACCGCGACGACCTGCGGGGTTTCCAGCAGCTTTTCGAAGCTGAGCGAGAGTTCGTAGGGCGCGGTCGGCTTGTCGTTGCCGAAGCCGTCCACCGCTTCCATCAGTTCGCCGCGGGCGGCGTGCGCGTAATCCGACAGCGCTTTGGCAAGACCGGGGTAACGATCGATGCCCGGCGGATAGGTGATGCCGACGACGTAGCGCTCGTTGGTCTCGATGACGTCCTTGAGTTCGACCGGCGCTTCCGGCGCGACGGGACTGGTGGCGGGTGCGCCGGCTTCGGGCGTGGCGGCGGTCGGCGGCTGGGCAGCGTCGGGTTCGCGCTTGCACGCGGCCAATGCCAGCACCAGGGTCGCGGCCAGCAGGGAAATGCGATGGACCTGTTTCACGTCAGGGGCTCCTTCCACTCAACGAGGCGACAGTTTATGCCGCGTCGCAGCAGCGCTCCAGCCCCGGCCGCGGGAATACAGTGTTCACGCCAGTAGGGCCACGCCCGGAAAATCACGCCAGCAGGTCGGCGTACTCGGGGTGGCGCTGGACGTAGACCGCCGAGTACGAGCAGGCCGGCACCACCTTCCAGCCGGCGGCCCGCGCGTGGTCGAGCGCGGCCTTGACCAGTTGCGCGGCGATGCCGCGTCCGCCGATGGCCTCCGGCACGCCGGTGTGCTCGATGACCATGCGGCCGTCGCGCAGGCGGTAGATCAGTTCGGCCTCGTGCCCGTCCACCGAGGTGGAAAAGCGCTGGCCATCGGGGTCGTGCTGAATCGTGATGTCCATCACTATCTCATTGAATATTCGGGGGTTCCATTCTGCCCGCGCGGCCAGGAATGCGACAGAAGCCGACGCGGCGCGTCACTCTTGGTCACGTCAAAAAGCTGACGGACAGCGCTATTTCACAGTGTTTTCACTCCGGGCACCGGGTTGGCACGGTCTGTGCGTAATCCCCGGCAAGCAATCCGGTAGGGAACACCCATGAGCGCCAACGATCATCCGTCCGAGACCGCATCCGTCGCCAGCGATTTCACCCTGCTGGAAGGCCTGTTCCAGTTGACCGTCACCGGGCATACCGAGGACTGGGAATTCGAGCGCCTCAACAATGCCGTGTACGAGCGCCTGCTGTCCAACTACGCGCAGGAAGAAGTCGGCACCATCAAGCTGTCCAAGACGATGATGGCGGGCTGAGGCGCCGCCTCGCCCATCTCCGCATCGCGCGGCTTCCCGGTTCGCCTGCGCAACCGGGAAGCCCCGCCGGAAAGCCCGTTCCGGGCCCGGCCTCCGGCTTACCTACTCTTCTCCACGATGATCGCGCTTGCCCTGGTTGCGGCGATCACGGGCACTCATGCTGCCCTGGATGGCCTTCATCCGGCTTTCGGCGGCGTGCAGATCCACCTGCTTGGCAGCGGCGCCGGATGACTGGAAACCATCGGCCTGCGGCGGGATGCCGCCGTGGGCCTGATCCAGCTGCTGCCAGGGCGCGGGTTCGCGATCCTGCTGCTGTTTCTCGGCCAACAGTTCGCGGGTGCGCGCCAATGCCTGCTCGGGACTGATCCGGCGCTTGCGGGCGGGCGCTCGCTTGCGGGGCGCGGAAGTCGCGGTGCGCTTGCGCGTCACCTTGCTGGCCGGCGCCTTCTTCGCAGCGGTTTTCCGGGTCACTGTCTTCTTCACCGCGACCTTCCCGACCGCGGCTTTCTTCGCGGCAGCTTTCTTCGCGACGGCCTTCTTGGCCGCGACCTTCTTCCGCGTGACCTTGCTGGCCACTGTCTTCTTCGCGGGCGCCTTGGCCCGCTGGCTGGCGGTTGCTTTGCGCGTGGCGGTCTTCTTCGCGGCTTTCGTGGTCTTCCGCGCGGTCTTGCCGGCCGTTCCGGTGCCGGTCTTGCGGACGCGGGCGCCCGCCTTTTTCGCCGTGGCCTTGCTGGCGGTCTTTGCCGCGGTCTTCCGGGTGGCCTTCTTCGCGGTCTTCTTTGCCGCTTTCTTCGCGGCCTTGCGGGGCGTGCTGCGTGTACGTGTTGCCATATTGCCTCCACGGGTGTGGTTCACCCGTGGGATAACACAGCGGATCTTCAGATCAGGTGATTGGCGCCGCCGCGTTCAGCTGCCGAAACGGCTCAGCTGGGCAAGGAAATGGTTCAGCACCTTGGGCTCCATGGCAATCATGAAGAGCACGCCATAGGCGGCGCCGGCCAGGTGCGCGCCGTGGTTGACGTTGTCGCCGCCGCGCTTGTCCATCCAGATGCTGTAGGCCACATAGAGGACGGCGAACACGATGGCCGGCATCGGGATGAAGAACACGCCGATCATCGCCCACGGATTGATCAGGATGAACGCGAACAGCACCGCCGACACCGCGCCCGACGCGCCCAGGCTGCGGTAGTTGGGATCCTTCTGGTGCTTGAGGTAGGTCGGCAGGATCGAGACCACCAGCGCCGACAGGTAGAAGCCGATGTAGACGAGCACGCTGCCGGTCAGCTCGGTGACCACGCCTTCCATGATCCGGCCGAAGAAGAACAGCGTGACCATGTTGAACAGCAGGTGCCAGATGTCGGCGTGGATGAAGCCGTAGGTCACCAGCCGGTCGTACTGCTTGTTGCGGTCGATGGCCGGCGGCCAAAGGATCAGGCGGCCGGCCAGCGCGGGCGTGCGGAACGCCAGCAGCGAAACCACCGAGGTGATCAGGATCAGAATCAGGGTAATGGGGGCTTGCATGGGGATTCTCAGACCGCGCGGTAGTTGTCCTGCATCGGATAGCTCCGCGCGTAAAGGGCGAACACGAGCGCCGCCAGGAAGGCGAAGCCGGCGAAGAAGAACATCAGGAACGCATTCTCGCTCAATCCGGTGCTGGCGATGTGGGCGGTGACGGTGTCGTTGCGGACGCCGGCGTTGGTCAGCAGGACCCACAGGCTGCCGAAGGTGCTGGTCAGGTACCAGAACGCCATGATCACGCCCTTCATGGCCTGGGTCGCCTGGCTGTAGGCGAATTCCAGCGCGGTCGCCGAGACCAGGATCTCGCCGAAGGTCAGCAGCGCGTACGGCAGGATCTGCCAGGCCAGCGAGACGGGGTCGCCGCCGTCCATCCACAGCTGCAGGGTGCCGGCGACCACCCAGGCCAGACCGGAGAACGCGATGCCCCAGCCCATCCGGCGCAGCGGCGTGGGCTCGAAGCCGAGCTTGCGCAGGGCCGGGTACAGCACCAGGTTGTTGAACGGAATGAGCAGCATGACCATCGCCGGGTTCAGCGCCTGCAACTGGCCGGCGTCCTTGATCAGCCAGCCCGGCCACCACCAGACACCCTCGGGCATCACCATTTCCTTGCCCTGCAGGACCCAGGTGGAGGCCTTCTGGTCGAACAGCGACCAGAACGGAGTGACCAGCGCGAACACGATCAGGATGCGCAGCACCGCGCGCACGCTGTCCACCGCCGCATCGGGATGCCGGCCGCGCGCGCGTTCCAGTTGCATCGAAGCGCCCCAGCCGCCGAAGGCGATCAGCACGCCCAGCGCCAGGCACGCGGAAATGACGAATCCGAAGTCGTCCGGCCACCAGCCCGGCGCCAGGCCGAGCATTGACAGCGCCCACAGCACCAGCAGCGCCACCGCGATGACCACGCCCGCCATCGCCACCAGATATCCCCAGCGCCCCTCGCCTTCGCGGCGCGCGGCCAGCGCGGTGCGCACCACCCGCAGGAACGAATCCGGATCCTCGCCCGAGGGCGGCACGTTGACGTACTGCTTGCGCCCCAGCCAGAAGATGAAGGTGGCGATGAACATCAGGATGCCGGGGATGCCGAACGCCACCGCCGGTCCGTAACTGCGCAGGAACAGCGGCATCAGCAGAGAGGCGAAGAACGAACCGAAGTTGATGGTCCAGTAAAACGCATCAAAGACGATCTTGGCCTTGTTCTTGTTGCTCTGATCGAACTGGTCGCCGACGAAGGAGACCACCAGCGGCTTGATGCCGCCCGAGCCCAGCGCGATCAGGAACAGGCCGGTGTAGAAGCCGGTGCGATGACTCTCGAACAAGGCCAGGCACGCATGGCCGGCACAGTAGATCAGCGAGAACCACAACACCGTGTTGTACTTGCCGAAGTAGCGATCCGACAGCCAGCCGCCCAGCAGCGGGAAGAAGTACACGCCGATGACGAAGCTGTGGAAGACGTCCTTGGCCACGCCCTGGCGCTCGGCCTCGGGCAGGTAGGCCAGCAGGATGCTGCTGGCCAGGAACTGCACCAGGATGTTGCGCATCCCGTAGAAGCTGAACCGCTCGCAGGCCTCGTTGCCGATGATGTAGGGAATCTGCCGAGGCAGTCGGCCGGCGGTGGCTTCGCTGGAAGTGGTCATCCGGTGTTCCGTTGGCAAATTGCGGGAAGGTTACCGTATCCGGTCCGGGGGGTCGAACCTCGTTGGTCATGCTGGGCGCGGCCGTTTCAGCCCGGCATCATGCGGGGCTTTCGCCCCTCCGGATACCGCCCATGATCCGTCCGCTCCACGCCGCCATCCTGCTCGCCCTCGCCCTGCCCTCCCTGCCGACGGCCTCCGCATCCGCCGCCACGGCGGATCTGGCCACCGTGTCCGAGCAGTCCGGATTCGTCCGCACGGGCCGCTACGAGGAAGTCATCGCGCTGTGCGATCGCTTCGCCAAGGCGTATCCGAAGGCGGTGCGCTGCATCGAGTTCGGCACCACCCCGGAAGGCCGGCCGATGAAGGCGCTGGTCGCCTCCACCCGCGGCGCGTTCACCCCGGATCAGGCGCGCCGGCAGAACCTGCCGGTGGTGTTGATCCAGGGCGGCATCCACGCCGGCGAAATCGACGGCAAGGACGCCGGTTTCCTGGCACTGCGCGAGGTGCTGGAAGGCAAGGCCGCCGCCGGATCGCTGGACAAGCTGGTGTGGGTGTTCGTGCCGGTGTTCAACGTCGACGGCCATGAGCGCTTCGGCGCCTGGAACCGCCCCAACCAGCGCGGCCCGGTGGAAATGGGCTGGCGCGTGACCGCGCAGAACTACAACCTCAACCGCGACTACGTGAAGGCCGACGCGCCGGAAATGCAGGCGATGCTGCGGCTGGTGCAGCAGTGGGATCCGCTGGCCTACGTGGATCTGCACGCCACCGACGGCGCCCAGTTCGAACACGACATCTCGGTGCAGGTGGAGCCGGTGCACGCCGGCGACGAGGGACTGCGCGTGGCCGGTCGCGCGCTGCGCGACGGCGTGCTGGCGGATCTGGCCAAGCAGGGCTCGCTGCCGCTGCCCTACTACCCGTCCTTCGTGGTCGGCGACGATCCGAGTTCCGGCTTCGAGGACAGCGTGGCTCCGCCGCGTTTCTCGCACGGCTATTTCCTGCTGCGCAATCGCATCGGCGTGCTGGTGGAAACGCATTCCTGGAAGGAATATCCGGTGCGCGTGAAGATCACCCGCAACACCATCGTCGCGACCCTGGACCAGATCGCCGCACACGGCGCCGACTGGCTGAAGGCCGCGCAGCAGGCCGACGCGGCGGCGGCGAAGCTGGCCGGCCAGCCGGTGCCGCTGGAATGGGCGGCCAGCAAGCAAAGCCACACCGTCGAGTTCCGCGGCTACGAATACACCCGCACGCCGTCGGACGTGTCCGGCGCGCTGATGACCCGCTACGACGAAACCAGGCCGCAGATCTGGAAAGTGCCGATGCGCGACGATCTGCATCCCTCGCTCAGCATCCCCGCGCCGGGTGCCGGTTATCTGGTGCCGGCGGCCTACGCCGGCTGGGTCGGCGAAAAGCTGAAGCAGCACGGTATCGAGTTCCGTCGCGTACCGGCGCTGGCGAAGGAAAATGTGGAGGCGTTCCGCGCCACCCGCACCCGTTTCGGCGCGCAGCCGGTCGAAACCCACCAGCGCCTGACCGTGGAAGGCGCATGGGCGCCGGAAGCGCGCGACGTGCCGGCCGGTTCGCTGTTCGTGCCGATTGCCCAGCCCAAGTCGCGCCTGCTGATGGCGCTGCTGGAACCGCAGGGGCCCGACTCGCTGGCCGCGTGGGGCGAATTCAACAGCGCGTTCGAACGCAAGGAATACATGGAGGACTACGTCGCCGAGGACGTGGCCCGCAAGATGCTGCAGGACCCGGCGGTGAAGGCGGCGTTCGAGCAGAAACTGAAGGACGATCCGGAGTTCGCCAGAAATCCGGGCGCGCGCCTGGAGTTCTTCTACCGCCGCCATCCGGCATGGGACGAGCGCTTCAATCTGTATCCGATCTATCGGACCAGTCGGGTTCCATGATGGTCTGAGGGGCTTCGGCCTTCATGGCCCCGCAGGAATCCATGCACATCGCGTCATCCCGGCCAAAGCCGGGGTCCGTGTTCGAGGAACAACAAAGCAGCGGAGCAAGCTCCGCTCTACCGATGCGTAGAGCCGAGCTTGCTCGGCTGCCCTTGCCAGGAACCCGCGGCCGCCCTACTCGACCTTCATGATGCCGCGTCGCGGGGCGATGTTGCCCAACGTGTTCGCGGTGACCGGCGCGCCCAGCTCGATCAGGACTTCGCGCTGCTGCGCGACCGGCGTGCGCAGCGTCTTTTCCTCGAATGCGGCCAGCGCGCGGAAGGCCGGCAATGCCAGCGCGCGTTCGACGAAGGCGGCCGTGCGCGGCCAGCGCGCGGCGTCGATCTGGTAGCGCACGAACGCGGCATTGCGGAAGAACGCGGCGATGGCGATGTCGGCCGCGCCGACCTCGCCGAACAGGAAGCCTTGGGCCGGCAACTGCGCTTCCAGGTAATCCAGCGCCTCCGGCAGTTCCTCCTCGCGCGCCTTGCGCACGACCTCCTCGTCCGGGGTCTCGTTGAACAGGTAACGCTTGACGCCCAACTGGTAGAACATCCGCCAGATGATCACCTCGCCCAGCCGCGAGTCGGCGAATTCCTCCAGCCAGCGCGCGCGGGCGCGGTCGCGCGGCGCGGCGGGATACAGCGACGGGGTCGGTTGCAGATCTTCCAGGTATTCGCAAATGACCGTCGAGTCGTTGAGGACGAAATCGCCGTCGATCAACACGGGGATGCGCCGCAGCGGACTCAATCGCGAGAAGGTCTCGTCGCCGATGAAGGGGGCGAACGGGTCGATCCGGTAGTCGATGCCCTTCAGTTGCAGGCAGACCAGCACCTTGCGCACGTAGGGCGACAGGTAGTTGCCCAGGATCGTCACGGGTTCGCGCATGCGCCGGCTCCATTGGAAGTGCCGCGAGCCTGCGGGCTGCGGCGGGCCGGGTCAAGCCTCAGCCCAGCGCGGTATCCAGCGCCATCATCAGGCAGAAGCCGATGGCCAGGCCCAGGGTGGCGAAGCCGCCGTGTCCGTGGCGGTTGGATTCGGGAATGACGCTGTGCGCGACCGCGGTCAGCATCGCGCCAGCGGCGAAGGCCAGACCCCACGGCAGCAATGCGGCGGAAATGCCCACCGCCCACGCGCTCAGCACCGCCGCCGCCGGTTCGACCACGCCCGAGAACGCGCCGATGAACACCGCCTTGGCCCGCGCCATTCCGGCACCGGCCAGGATCAGCGCCACCACCAGTCCTTCCGGAACGTCCTGCAGGGCGATGCCCATCGCCAGCCCCGCCGCGCCCGGCAGGTGGCCACCCGCCGCGACGCCCACCGCCATGCCCTCGGGCACGTTGTGCAGCAGGATCGCGAACACGAACACCAGCACGCGCGCCGGCACCAGCGGCGTGTCGGGATGCGCTTCGACCGGTTCGTCCACCAGCACCCGGTCCAGTCCCAGCAGTGCCAGCGCGCCCAGCAGCAGGCCGCCGCTGATGAGTGCCGCCGCGCCCCAGCGTCCGTAGCCGATGCGTTCGGCCGCTTCCAGTCCGGGCAGCACCAGCGAAAAGGCCGTTGCCGCCAGCATCACCCCGGCACCGAAACCGAGCAGGCCGTCGGCCAGCCGCTGCGGCAGGCCGCGCACCACCAGCACCGGCACCGCGCCCAGCGCGGTGGCCAGTGCGCACAAGGCGCCGCCTCGCCAGCCGGCCGCCGCGCCCGTCGCATCGGCGGGCGCCGCCGCCAGCGTCCACAGGCTCGCCACCACGATCGCCGCGGTGGCGACCAGGTACGGCCAGGCGTTGGCCTGGCGGAAAGCCAGCGGTTGCAGCACGCGATTCATGGTCGGCGGGCTCCGGAACGGGCGCGCACGCGCGCCCCGCATGCGTCCGATACTAGCGCCGCTGCGGTCACGCGGCCATTCGGAAGCGCCGATGGCGGTGTTCGATGCGCCCTATCGCCCCGGCGATGGCGTGTTCACATGTACTTCCAGTTGCGCGGCTTGCCCTCGGCCAGCCACTCCACCGACTGGGCGATGCGGCGCTGGCGGGTGTCCTCGCGCTTGGCCTCGGTCACCCATTCCACGTATTCGCGCTGCTGGCTGGGACTGAAGCCTTCGAACGCGGACAGCGCCTTGCGTTGCTTCTTCAGCGCGGCGAGGAAATCCGCCGGTGGTTGCGGCGCCGGACGCGGCGTCGCCTGCTTGCGCGGCCCCGCCGCCTTGACGCCTTCCTCGTTCAACTTCATCGCCTTGCGGATCAATGGCAGCAGTTGCTTCTTCGGCGGGATGTCGGCCAGCCGGGTCATCTTGCCGAAGCTGCCCATGCCATCGCGCGGCACGCCTTCTCCGACCACCAGCGCATGCTTCCAGAAACCGAACGAGGCGTGCTGCTTGAACGCCGCCATCCCGCACAGGATGCCGCCGGCATACACGAAAGTGGGCATGCCCCACTTGATCGTTTCCTCCACCTGCGGGCACGCCTCGTGGACGATTCCGCGCAGCTTCTCCAGGATCGGCTGCGCGAATTCGGCCGACCTGGCGATGTAGGCGTCGATGCGGGGATCGTGCCGGGCCATGGGATCGCTCCGTGGGACGTGGCGCCACTCTAGCGCGCCGGGTGCCACCTCGCGCGCGTCCGTCACGGAGGGTGAAGCTTCGCGCGACTATCCTGCCGGTTTCATCAAAGGAAGGAACAGGACATGGTCTCCCGTCTCGCGCTCCCCGCGGCCCTGCTGCTCGCCCTGGCCGCCTGCCAGCCGAAGCCGGCCGGCGATGCTCCCGCCACGCCCGCCGCGACGGCCCCTGCGGCGGCGGCCACCATCACCGGCGCGGCCAGCTATCGCGAACGGATCGCGCCACCGCCGGGCGCGGTGCTGACCGTGCAGTTGATCGACAACCAGTTGGCCGACACGCCGACGGCGATCATCGCCAGCGCCGATATCAAGGATGCCAAGGGCCCGCCGTTCGCTTTCGAACTGCCCTACGACGCTAGCAAGCTGCGGCCCAACGGCAGCTACGGCCTGCATGCCAGCCTGCGCGACGCCGACGGCAAGCTCTGGTTCGTCACCGACACCCGCACGAGCGTGGTGCCGGGCAGTGGCCAGCCGGCCAACCTGTCGATGATCCGGGTGGCCGAGGAACCGGCGTCCGCCGCGCCGCTGAAGATCCAGTGGCAGTGCGGCGACCAGCGCATCGCCGCGACCTTCGACAACGGTGCGGCCGACAACGTCACCCTGGACGTGGACGGCAAGCCGCTGGTGCTGCCGCATGCGGTGTCCGCCTCCGGCGCGCGCTATGCCGACAACGCAGGCAACGAGTTCTGGACCAAGGGCCGCGAAGGCATGCTGACCCTGGCCGGCAAGGACAAGCTGGATTGCAGCCAGACCGAGACGGCATCGCCGTGGGATGCGGCACGCGAGCGCGGCGTCGCCTTCCGCGCGGTCGGCAACGAGCCGGGCTGGCTGGTCGAAATCGGCGCCGGCAAGGCGCCGTCGCTGCATGCGGAACTGGACTACGGCGAACGCAAGCTCGATGTCGCCTCCGCCGAGGCCACCGCGAACGGATTCCGTGGCCGCACCGCCGATGGCGTCGACGTCGCCCTGGTCGCCACGCGCAAGGCCTGCCAGGACGACATGAGCGGACAGGACTTCCCCGCCACCGCCGAACTGACGGTGGGCGACAAGACCTATCGCGGCTGCGGCCGCTTCCTGGCGGAGTGATCGTCATGCCGCGCCGTTCCCGCCATCGTTCCGGGTTCCGCAAGCCCGCCATCATCATCACCGTCCTGCTAGTCCTGGTCGCCGGCTGGTTCTGGCAGCAGCAGCGCGCGCGCCACGATGCGGTCGGCGAGGCGCCGCCATCGATCGCCGCCGATACCGGCGGGCCGGGCGCGCGCGCCGAACTGCCGCTGCCACCAATCGAATCGACCCGGGTGGACGCGGCCGCCACCGCGCCGGCGGTGCCGCCACCACCGGCGCCTTCGGCGTCCCCGGCGCCGGCCTCCGGCGACGCCCAGGCCGGACTGCCGGCGTTCCTGCCGCCGGAGGCGCACCGGACCCTGGCGCTGATCGCGCGGGGCGGGCCGTTCCCGAACCGACAGGACGGCAGCGTGTTCGGAAATCGCGAGGGTCGGCTGCCCGCGCGCCAACGCGGCTACTATCGCGAATACACCGTGGACACCCCGGGGCTGGATCACCGCGGCGCGCGGCGCATCGTCACCGGCGGCCAGCCGCCGGTGGAGTACTACTACACGGATGATCACTATGAGACTTTCCGCCGTTTCGACGTGCCCGCACAGGTGAACCGATGACCGACTCCGGTTTCGATCTCGGCCTGGGCGACGCGCGCCAGGCCGGCGTGTTCTTCGTCACCAGCGAGGATCTGGATTCCCTGGGCGCCGCCGGCCGGGACGCCGGGCTGGGCGTGCGCCGGGTGGACCTGTCCGGCTGCGAGAACAAGGCCTCGCTGATGCTGCGGCTGGCGACCCAACTGGATTTCCCGGACAGCACCGGCCGCAACTGGGACGCGCTGTCCGACAACCTGCGCGATCTGTCCTGGCTGCCGGCGCCGGGCTACGTGCTGCTGCTGGACCAGGGCGCGGAGCTGCGCGAGCGCGACGAGGGCGTGTTCGACACGCTGCTGGACGTGCTGGACGAGGCCGCGCAGTTCTGGACCGCGCAGGAAGTGCCGTTCTGGGCCTTCCTGGCGCTGGACGAGGACGATTTCGAGGACATGGACGCGCAGTTGTCCTGATCCGGCCGCGCGCCGTGCGATCATGGCGCATGAGCGAATTCAGCACCCTGCCCCTCCTCGATGGCCTGCGCCCCGGCGTCGAGGCCCTGGGCTACACCCATCTGACCCCCGTGCAGGCCGAGAGCCTGCCCGCCATCCTGGCCGGCCGCGACGTGATCGCCCAGGCCCCGACCGGCAGCGGCAAGACCGCCGCGTTCGGCCTGGGCCTGCTGCAACGGCTCGATCCCGCCCTGGTCCGCGCGCAGGCGCTGGTGCTGTGCCCGACCCGCGAACTGGCCGACCAGGTCGCCCAGCAGGTCCGCAAGCTGGCCATCGGCATTCCGAACCTCAAGGTCACCCTGCTGTGCGGCGGCATGCCGCTGGGTCCGCAGATCGCCTCGCTGGAGGCGCATGACCCGCACGTGGTGGTCGGCACGCCCGGGCGGGTGCAGGAACTGATGCGCAAGAAGATCCTGCACCTGGGCGGCATCCGCACGCTGGTGCTGGACGAGGCGGATCGGATGCTGGACATGGGCTTCGAGGAGCCGATCCGCGAAATCATCGGCAGGACCCCGCCGGACCGGCAGAGCCTGCTGTTCTCGGCGACCTTCCCCGAGGCCATCCGGACGATGGCGCGCACCAGCCTGCGCGACCCGCTGGAAGTCACCGTGGCCGCGCCGGAGGATGCCCGCACCGGCATCGAGCAGCGCTTCATCGAGGTCGAGCCGGCGCGCAAGCAGATCGCCCTGGCCGGCCTGCTGGCGGCGGAGCGGCCGGAATCGGCGGTGGTGTTCTGCAACACCCGCAAGGACACCGATGAGGTTGCGGTTTCGCTTCAGCATTTCGGTTTCTCCGCGCTGGCCCTGCACGGCGAGATGGAGCAGCGTGACCGCGAGGAAGTGCTGGTGCGCTTCGCCAACCGCAGCTGCAACGTGCTGGTCGCCAGCGACGTCGCCGCCCGCGGGCTGGACATCGACGACCTGGCGGCGGTGATCAACTACGACCTGCCCAGCGACGTGGACACCTACATCCACCGCATCGGCCGGACCGGCCGCGCCGGCCGCGACGGCCTGGCGATCAGCCTGACCACCCCGCGCGAGCGGCCGCGCACGGCGGCCATCGAGGAGCGGTTAGGCCAACCGCTGCGCTGGGACCGCGCNCGCCCCCCGCCGCGATGAGCACGCTGCGGATTGATGCCGGCAAGACCGACAAGCTGCGCCCGGGCGACATCCTCGGCGCGCTGACCGGCGACGCCGGTCTGCCGGCCGCGTCCATCGGCAAGATCGCCATCTTCGCCACCCGCTCCTACGTGGCGGTCGAACGCGGCAAGGCCGCGCAGGCGCTGGCCCGGCTCAACGCCGGCCGGATCAAGGGCCGCAGCTTCCGGGTGCGCCGGATCTGAGGCGCGGGCGGGACGCTGGTCGGGGATTCGGGAAGGGCTCGCGGCGGGACATTCGGGGAAAGGCTCGCGGCGGGACGCCGCTCCTACCCGGGGGCTTGGCGNTGGGTAGGAGCGGCGTCCCGCCGCGAGCTCCTAGCGGGGTCTTTGCAAACCGCTCTCCTTGCGGGCTCTCCGTGAACCGGCCACCTAACGGGATCTCCGCGAACCAGCTTCGCCCGAACCCCCACGGCGCCCCCCAAACAGCGGGCACAAAAAAACGCCGGGGTTCGCACCCCGGCGTTTCTGCTTTGACGCGAAGGTCAGCGCTGGATTACAGCGGCTGCACCTGGTCGGCCTGCATGCCCTTCTGGCCCTGCACCGCCACGAAGGTGACCGCCTGGCCTTCCTTCAGCGACTTGAAGCCGGTGCCCTGGATCGCGCGGAAATGCACGAACAGGTCCGGGCCGCTCTGCGGGGTGATGAAGCCGAAGCCCTTGGCATCGTTGAACCACTTGACGGTTCCGGTCTGACGCTCAGACATCTTTACTAACTCCTGAAACATGGTTTGGGTTGAAAAATCGCGGCGCCGGAACGTTCCGGACCGAGACTGAGTTTGCAGGCGTTGGTAAAGCGGGAAGATGTAGCAGATGTATCTACCGCATCAGGCTCACGATTCACGGTGACCCTGGCAAGCACAGTTCGCGCACTCTACCGGGCCTGCGGACCAAAAGCGACAGGTTTCCGACGCCTGGAGGTCTTTTTTCTTCAGTTTCGGGGGTTTCAACGGCTTCCGGGGCCGGATCCGGCCGCCGGACCCGTATCATGGCGCCCCCTTCCGACCCGTTCAGCCCCCCAAATGGCGCTCAAGGCCACCGTCGTCAAAGCCGACCTCCAGATCAGCGACATGGACCGGCACCACTACGCCTCCTACCCGCTGACCCTGGCCCAGCACCCCTCCGAGACCGATACCCGGCTGATGGTACGGGTGCTGGCGTTCGCCCTGTTCGCCGACGAGCGGCTGGAGTTCGGCCGCGGCCTGAGCACCGAGGAGGACCCGGACTTGTGGCGCCGCGACTACACCGGCGACATCGAGCTGTGGGTCGACCTGGGCCAGCCGGACGAATCGCGCATCCGCCGGGCCTGNGCCCGCGACGTGGTGGTGGTCAACTACGGCGGCCGCGCGGCGGATCTGTGGTGGGAAAAGAACGCCTCCGGGCTGGCGCGCCTGCGCAACCTGACCGTGCTGGACCTGTCCGCCGCCGACGTGGACGCGCTGACCTCGCTGTTCGCCCGCGGCATGCGCCTGAGCGTGATGATCCAGGATGGCGAAGTGCAGCTGATCGACGACGCCCGCACCGTCACGGTGATCCCGGCCCATCGCCAGCGCGCGGAAACCGCCCCGGCCTGACATGGCGCCAACCCATGACGTGATCATCATCGGCGCCGGCGCCGCCGGCCTGATGTGCGCGATGACCGCCGGCCAGCGCGGCCTGCGGGTGCTGGTGATCGAACACGCCAACAAGGTCGGCAAGAAAATCCTGATGTCCGGCGGCGGCCGCTGCAATTTCACTAACACCGGCGCCGGTCCGGCCAACTACCTTTCCGCCAATCCGCATTTCTGCAAATCGGCGCTGGCCCGCTACACGCCGGCCGACTTCATCGAGCTGGTCGAGCGCCACCGCATCGCCTACCACGAGAAGGAACTGGGCCAGCTGTTCTGCGACGTCTCGTCCAAGCTCATCGTGAAGATGCTGCTGGACGAATGCCTGGCCGCGCACGTGCGCATCGAAACCCAGTGCAGCGTCGAGCGGGTGCAGGCGGTGGACGGCGGTTTCCGCATCGCCACCTCGCATGGCGCATTCGCCGCGCCGTCGCTGGTGGTCGCCACCGGCGGGCTGTCGATCCCGAGCATGGGCGCCACCGGCTTCGGGTACGAACTGGCACGCCAGTTCGGCCACGCTGTGCTGCCGACCCGTGCCGGGCTGGTGCCGCTGACCCTCAGCGGCAAGCACCAGGAGCGCCTGCACGACCTCAGCGGCGTCGCGGTGCCGGTGGAAGCGCGCTGCGGCAAACAGGCGTTCCGCAACTTCATGCTGGTCACCCATCGCGGCGTGAGCGGCCCGGCGATCCTGCAGATTTCCTCCTACTGGCAGCCCGGCGACGACCTGCGGCTGGATCTGCTGCCCGGCCAGGACGCGCTGGCGTGGCTGAAGGAGCAGCAGGCGCAACGGCCCGCCGCCGAACTCAAGACGGTGCTGTCCGACGCCCTGCCGCGCCGCTTCGCCCAGCGCCTGTGCGAGGTGTGGCTGCCGAACCGGCCGATGCGCCAGTTCAACGAGCCGCAGTTGCGCGAGCTGGCCGGCGTGCTCGGTGCCTGGCCGCTGGTGGCCAGCGGCACCGAAGGCTATCGCACCGCCGAGGTCACCCTGGGCGGCGTGGACACCGACGGACTGTCGTCCAGCACGATGATGTCGCGGCTTGTGCCGGGCCTGTTCTTCATCGGCGAAGTGGTCGACGTCACCGGCTGGCTGGGTGGCTACAACTTCCAGTGGGCCTGGGCATCGGGGCACGCGGCGGGGATGGCGGTTTAGGGCCTAAAAAACAAATCCCCCTCGGTCCCCCTTCTTCGAAGGGGGAGGCGTAGAGCCGAGCTTGCTCGGCTGCGGGATGTCCGGATGAAACGCGAAGGCCCCAACGGCAGCGGAGCAAGCTCCGCTCTACGCCCTGTAGAGCCGAGCTTGCTCGGCTGCGGGGAGTCCGGATGAAACACAAAGGCCCCGAAGCAGCGGAGCAAGCTCCGCTCTACGGGTGCATGGCCTGGGCGGCGAGTTCGAACGAGCGCAGCCGCTTGCCGTGGTCGAAGATGTTGGCGGTGAGCATGATCTCGTCCGGTCGGTGGCGGTCGACGAAAGCGCGGATGCCCTCGCGCACGGTGTCCACGCTGCCGATCACCGAACAGGCCAGCGCCTGCGCCACACCGAGTTTCTCGTGCGGCTGCCAGAACGCCTCGATGTCCTCGATGGGCGGCGGCACCAGCCCCGGCTTGCCGCGGCGCAGGTTGACGAAGGCCTGCTGCTGGGTGGTGAACAGGTACTTCGCTTCCTCGTCGGTGTCCGCCACCACCACGTTCAGCGCCAGCATCGCATGGGGCTGGGCCAGACGTGCGGATGGGCGGAAGTTGCGGTGGTAGATCATCAGTGCCTGGTCCATCGCATCCGGCGCGAAGTGCGAGGCGAACGCGAACGGCAGGCCCAGCGCCGCCGACAGCTGCGCGCTGAACAGGCTGGAGCCGAGCAGCCACACCGGCACCTCGATGCCCGCGCCCGGCACCGCGCGCACCGCCTGATCCGGCTGCGCGGGTTCGAAGTAATGCAGCAGTTCGTTGACGTCCTGCGGGAACTGCTCGGCGTTGTCGAAATAGCGTCGCAGCGCGCGCGCCGTCGGTTGATCGGTGCCCGGCGCGCGGCCCAGGCCGAGATCGATGCGATCCGGATACAGCGACGCCAGGGTGCCGAATTGCTCGGCCACCTGCAGCGGCGAATGATTGGGCAGCATCACCCCGCCCGCTCCCACCCGGATGCGCGAGGTCGCGCCAGCCACGTTTCCGATCAGCACCGCGGTGGCGGCGCTGGCGATGCCGGGCATGTTGTGGTGTTCGGCCAGCCAGTAGCGCTGGTAGCCCCAGGCTTCGGCATGTTGCGCCAGATCGCGCATGTTGGCGAAGGCGCGGGAAATGTCGCTGCCTTCGCAGACGGGAGCGAGATCGAGCAACGAATAGGGAATCATGGCAACTCCTGGCAGGCGATGCCTCCGTCGTGGGGACAGCGCGCCCGGCTTTCCAGCCCGGCATTCGGGATACTGAATCCCGGACATCCATCATTTCATTGTAGGAGCGACGTCAGTCGCGACCGTGGGCCAAGGCCGCAANATCCCCTGCGATTCCGATATTCCGGTCGCGACTGACGTCGCTCCTACAGGAATCGGATCAGCTCAGCAGATCGAACGGCCCGCCCTGCTCGAGCGCGCGCTGGTAGGCCGGCCGCGCATGGATGCGCGCCAGGAAATCGGCGAGTTTCGGGTGGCGCTCCAGCCCCGTCCGCGCGGCGGCGGCTTCCACCGGGAAGCTCATCTGGATGTCGGCGGCGCTGAAGTTCTCACCGGCGAACCAGCGCGCCTTGCCCAGTTCGGCTTCCATGTAATCCAGGTGCAGGCGGACCTGCGGGGCCACGAAGCCCTGCAATGCCCTGTCCGCGATCGAGCGCGCGATCGGCCGCGCGAAGAACGGCATCGGCGCCTTCTTCAGCCGCGAGAACACCAGGCTCAGCAACATCGGCGGCATCGCGGAACCTTCGGCGTAATGCAGCCAGTAGCGGTAGCGCAGGTGTTCGGCGGTGCCCGGCGACGGCGCGAACGCGCGCGCGGCGTCATAGCGTTCGACCAGGTATTCCAGCACCGCGCCCGATTCGGCCAGGGTATTGCCGCCGTCCACCAGCACCGGCGACTTCCCCAGCGGATGCACCGCGCGCAGCGACGGCGGCGCCAGCAGGGTCTGCGGATCGCGCTGGTAGCGGACCACGGTGTAGTCCAGGCCCAGTTCCTCCAGCAGCCACAACACGCGCTGGGAACGGGAATTGTTGAGATGGTGGACGGTGATCATCGGCGGCCTCCGGCGTGAAGCCGCATCCTAGTACGGCCAGGCGCACCTTGGGTGACAGTCAGGAGCTGCAGGACAGCATCGAACAGCCGGCGCGTTCGCGCGCCCAGTCCGGTCTGCGCAGGGCGAAGCTTTCGCGGCCGGGCTGATCGTCGTAGGGACGCCGCATCACTTCCAGCAACTCGGCGATGCCGGCTTCATCGCCGGCCTCGGCGCGGTCGATGGCCTGCTGGGCCAGGTAGTTGCGCAGCACGTAGCGCGGATTGGCCAGGCGCATCCGTTCCCGCCGCAGCGCCGGATCCAGGCCGTCGGCCACCACCCGTTCGCCCAGGCCGCGCAACCAGTCCAGCAGATCCGCGCCGATCGCCTCGCGCCGGTTTGCGTCGTAGAACGCGGCGTCGAAATGGGCGAGATCGGGCGCGACGGGATCGGCATCGATCAGCGCGCGGAAGAACAGGGTCATGTCGACCTCGCCCGCCCACAGCAGCTCGTGCAGGCGACGCATGCGCTCGGTGTCCCCGTCGCGGTGCGCGTCCAGTCCCAGCTTGCGCGCGGTGTTGCCGCGATCGGCGGCCGCATAGGCATCGGCGTAGCGCTGCAGGCCCTCCTGCAAGGGCTCGACCGAACCGAACAACGGCGACAGCGCGTGCGCCAGCCGGGTCAGGTTCCAGTAGGCCACCTTGGGCTGCCAGCCGAACCGGTAGCGGCCGCCGGCCGCGTCGGTGGTGTTCGGGGTCCAGTCCGGATCGTAGTTGTCGATCCAGCCGTACGGGCCGTAGTCGATGGTCAGGCCCAGCACCGACAGGTTGTCGGTGTTCATCACCCCGTGCACGAACCCCACCCGCATCCATTCGCCCATCAACCGCGCGGTGCGCTCGCAGATGGCGGCGAACCAGGCTCCGTACAGCGCCTCGCCCTCGCCCGCCAGTTCCGGAAAATCGCGGCGGATGCAGAAATCGGCCAGTTGCCGCAGCAGCGGCACGTCATCGCGCGAGGCCGGCAGCTCGAAATGGCCGAAGCGCAGGAACGAAGGCGCCACCCGACAGACGATCGCGCCGGGTTCGGCCTTCGGATGTCCGTCGTAGAACATGTCGCGTACCACCGCCTCGCCGGTCGCCACCAGGCTGAGCGCGCGGGTGGTGGGAACGCCCAGGTGATGCATCGCCTCGCTGCACAGGAACTCGCGGATCGACGAACGCAGCACCGCGCGGCCGTCGGCGGTGCGCGAATACGGGGTCGGGCCGGCGCCCTTGAGTTGCAGTTCCCAGCGCCGCCCCTGCGCATCCACGGTCTCGCCCAGGGTGATGGCGCGGCCATCGCCCAATTGGCCGGCCCATGCGCCGAACTGGTGGCCACCGTAGTTGGCCGCGAACGGCTGCATGCCCGGCAGGATGGCGTTGCCGCTGAATACTTCCGCGAACAGCGGATCGGCCAGGTCCGCATCGCTGAATCCCAGCGCCTGCGCCATTTCGCGCGACCAGGCGATCAACCGAGGCGCGACCACCGGCGTCGGCGTGACCGACGACCACGCCGCGCCCAGCACTTCGCGCCGGCGCGGTCCCTGCTCCGGATCGCCGGGCAGATCGCGCACGAAAGCGTTGTCGTAGTGCAGCGCCCGCATGGCGTTCACGCCATTCCGGCGGCCAGCGGCTTCAGTTCCGGATCCAGCGCCACCCGCTCGTCGAACACGAAACAGCCGCCGTCGTAACCGTGTCCGCCGACTTCCTCGAAGTAGCCCAGGATGCCGCCATCCAGTTGCAGCACGTTGTCCATGCCATCGGCGCGCATCCACAACGCGGCCTTTTCGCAGCGGATGCCACCGGTGCAGAAACTGACCACGGTGGCGTCCTTCAACGCTTCGCGATGCGGCGCCAACGCCTCGGGCAGTTCTGTGAAACGGGTGATCGGCAGGGTCAGCGCGCCGGCGAAGGTGCCGTGGGCGAATTCCTGCGCGTTGCGGGTATCCAGCAGGACCACCCGCCGCCCTTCGTCGTCCCGGCCGCCCTGTTGCAGCCAGCGCCGCAGCGTCGCCGGCGCCACCGCGGGGGCGCGGCCACCGTCCAGCGGCGAGGCGTCGTCGCGGCGGAAGCTGATGATTTCCGGCTTCACCTTCACCTTCAGGCGGGCGAACGGCGGCGCCTCGCTGTGGCTGTACTTGACCCGCAGGTCGGCGAAGCGCGGATCGGCGCGCAGCGGCGCCAGGAACGCCTCGATGGCATCGCCGCCGCCGGCCAGGAACAGGTTGATGCCCTCTGCGGCCACCAGCACGGTGCCTCGCAGTGCCAGCGCCTCGCCGCGCGCGCTCAGCGTATCGGCCAGAGCATCGGGGACGTCGATGGGGGCGAAGTGGTAGGCGGCGATATTGACGATCATCCGCGCATTTTACCCGGGTGGGCGCCCGCGGCCCCGACCGTCCCCGGCAATATTCAACCAAAAGGTTGACAATGACACCCGATGCGGATAATCATCAACCTTATGGTTGAATATTCTCCCGCCCAGCTCGACAGCCTGTTCCACGCCCTGTCCGACCACACCCGGCGGCGCATGCTGCGCAGCCTGGGGGGCCAGGCCCGCAGCGTGGGCGAACTCGCCGCCCCGTTCCAGATTTCGCTGGCCGCCGCCTCCAAGCACATCAAGGTGCTGGAACGCGCCGGCCTGGTCACCCGCACCGTGCAGGGACGCACCCACCTGTGCCGGCTCCAGCCAGAAGCGCTCGCCGCCGGCCAGGAATGGATCCGCTACTACGAACAGTTCTGGAACCAGTGCCTGGATGCATTGGCCGAAGCGCTGGGCGAACCGCCCGCCACGCCCTCGCCGCCTGCCTCCAGGACGCCACGCCGCAGGAAGACACCATGAACGACACCATCGAGGTACAGGTGACGCGCCCGTTCCGCGCCCGCGCCGAACAGGTCTTCGATGCCTGGCTGGATCCGGCCTCGCTCGGCCGCTGGATGTTCGGCCCCGACGTACGCGCGGAAAAGGTGCTGCACCTGCGGACCGAACCGCGCGTCGGCGGCGGTTTCTCGTTCCTGGTCGAGCGCCAGGGCCAAGCCATCGATCACATCGGCACCTATCTGCACATCGAGCGCCCGCACCGGCTGGTATTCACCTGGGCAATCCGCGGCGAATCCGACGACGATGCCAGCACGGTCGCCATCGACATCGCCGACACACCCGAAGGCTGCACCCTGACCCTCACCCACACCCTGCCCGCGCGCTGGGCCGACTACGCGCCGCGCACCCGGCAGGGCTGGAGCACCATGCTCGACGCGCTGCAACGCCTGTTCTGATTTTCCCCGCCCGTCCGGATCGCCCGCGGCGGTCCCCCGGATTCCCCAAGGAGATGCCACGATGAACGAAGACTACGGCCAACCCGTCGCGACGGACGCCCTGCGGATCCAACGCTCCCTGCCCGGCCCGATCGAACGGGTCTGGGCCTACCTGACCGAATCGGACAAGCGCGGGGAATGGATGGCGCGCGGCGACATGGAGCTGCGGGTGGGTGGCAAGGTCCATCTGTTCTTCCACCACGCCAGCCTGTCGCGGGAACCGGGATCGCCGCCGGCCAAATACCAGGACATGGCGGACGGCGTCGGCATGGATGGCCGCGTCACCGTGTGCGAGCCACCGCGCCGACTTGGCTACACCTGGGGCGAAAGCGAAGGCAGCACCTCTGAGGTGCTGTTCGAACTGCTGCCGCAGGACGGACGCGTGCTGCTCACCGTCACCCACAGCAGGCTGCGCGATCGCGACGAGATGGTCAGCGTCGCCGGCGGCTGGCACGCCCACCTGGGTATCCTGATCGACCGCCTGGAAGGTCGCGAACCGCCCAATTTCTGGCGTGCGCACGACGGCCTGGAAGCCGAATACGACCGTCGCCTGCCGGCCGCCGCGCGCGGCTGAGCAACGGACGCGACGCGCGTCAGCGCAGCAGCAGCCAGGGCAAGGCCAGGGTCAGCACGACGATGAAGAGGATCGCGCCCAGCGTGATCAGCACGAAGGCCGGACGTTCGCGCAGCAGTTGCGCGAACGTCTGCGCGTTGCCCTCGCGCATCGCCCGCGCATGCTCGCGACGCGCCTGCTCGCCGCGTTGCCGCTGGTAGTCGTCCAGCAGCGCCTTGGCGCGCCCGTAGTCGGCCGCATCGGACAGCCACAGCGCACCATGCGAGATACCCCACGGACTGGGCGGCGTTTCGTACCAGGCCAGGCCCTCGCGATCCAGCAGTTCGCGGATCTCGCCGGCCTCATCGTCCGGCACGCCGCGAAGATAGAACAGACGTTTCGACATCGGGCGACGCCCGGATTCCAACAGGAGAAGCAGACATGCTACTGCAAGACAAGGTGGTGATCGTCCATGGCGGCGGCGGCGCCATCGGTGGCGCCTGCGCGCGCGCCTTCGGCCGCGAGGGTGCGCGGGTGTTCCTCACCGGCCGCACGCCCGAACCGCTGCAGCGAGTGGCCGCCGACATCGTCGCGGCCGGCGGCCAGGCCTCGTGCGCCACGCTGGACGTCCTGGATCCGTCTGCGGTGCGGGCGCACGCGGACGACGTGGCGGCGCAGGCCGGACGCATCGACGTCTGCCTCAACGCGGTGGGCTTCTTCCACGTGCAGGGCATCGCGTTCCTGGACCTGGCAGCGGATGATTACCTGCATCCCATCGATCATTACACCCGCGCGAACTTCAACACCGCGCAGGCCGCCGCCCGCCACATGGCGCGCCAACGCGCGGGCGTGCTGCTCAGCCTGTCCACCCCGGGCGCGCGCCTGAGCGGCGGCGGCTTTCTCGGCAACGGCGTCGCCAGCGCGGCGGTCGAGGCGTTCTCGCGGATCCTGGCCGGCGAACTGGGCGGACATGGCATCCGGGTGATCTGCCTGCGCCCGGACGCGATTCCGGAAGCATTGGCGCTATCCCATTCCGCCAAGGTATTCGCCAGCGCCGCCGCCGAGTCCGGCGTTTCCATCGAAGCGATGCTGGCCGAGCGCGCCGCCGGCGCGACGCTGCTTGGACGCCTGCCCACGCTGGCGCAGGTCGCCGACTGCGCGGCTTTCCTCGCCTCGGATCGCGCCGGCGCGATGACCGGCACCGTCGCCAACCTGACCTGCGGCTCGCTGGTGGACTGACCGACCCCGGCCAATCGGTTAACCTCCGCGCAACTCTTTTCACCGGATCCTTCCATGCGCCGTTTCCTGCTGCCGCTCGCCCTCCTGCTGTTGTCCGGCTGCGCCGATCCGGGTCCACCGCCGGGCGGCAGCGTGGCCGAGCTGCAGCGCATCGACGAGCGCGTCGGCACCGGCGCGGTCGCGACGAAGGGAGCGGACGTGACGGTGCACTACACCGGCTGGATCTATGACAAGCGGGTGCCCAACCAGCGCGGCGAGAAGTTCGACAGCTCGGTGGATCGCGCCGAGCCGTTCACCTTCCTGCTCGGCGCGGGACGGGTCATCCGCGGCTGGGACGACGGCGTGGCCGGCATGAAGGTCGGCGGCAAGCGTGTGCTGCTGATCCCTTCCGATCTGGCCTATGGCCGCGATGGCGCCGGCGGCGTGATTCCGCCCAACGCCTCGCTGGTGTTCGAAGTGGAACTGCTGGACGTCAAGCCGCACTGATCCGGCACCCACACCGCTGTAAGAGCGACGTAAGTCGCGACCGGACTCTCGCACCCGGCAGTCTCACTCAAGGGGCTCTGCCGGCTTGACTACATGGTCGCGACTGACGTCGCTCCTGCAGGGTGCATATAGAGAAACCCGCCCTACTTCTTCTTCACCGGCGCCAGGCGCAGGTCGTGGAAGTCGAAGCTGAAGTCGGTCAGCGGCGAGATGGCTTCCATCCGCGCCTCGCGGATTTCGCCGTCGGGGGTCAGGGCGAAATTGAGGAAGGCATCGGCGTTGAGCCAGCGTTCGCGCCAGCGCACGATGAACGTGTCGTGCTGCCAGTGGCTCAGGTCGCCCACCAGCTCGGCGGTCTTGCTGAAGCGCAGCACCAGCTTGCCGCCTTCCTGCGAAACCACGACGTCGCCGTACCAGGGATCGCGCAGGGTGCCGGCGTACTTCGCCAGCGGCAGCGACGGACCGGACTTGGCATCCCTCGCGGCCACGTGTTTCTGCCAGCTCTCGTCGGCATTTTCCTGCGACTTGGCCACCGCCTCGGCATAGCCCGCCAGCCAGTCGGTCTTCGGCGCGTCCAGCATCGCGTCGAGCGCGCGCATGGTCACCGCATTGAAGGCGGCGCCGACTTCCTGGCTGGTCAGCACGACCACGCCGATCTTGCGATCCGGCACCAGCGTCACCCGCGAGACCATGCCCGGCCAGCCGCCGGTGTGCCACACCAGTTTCTGGCCCCGGTAGTCCGACAGCATCCAGCCCTCGCCGTAGCCCAGGTAGTTGGGCTTGGCCAGCTTGAGGGTCTCGATCTTCGGCTCGGATACCGGAATCGGCGTGATCATCGACCACATGTCGCGCTGCCGCTTGGGCGTGAACAACTGCTGCTGGCGCCCATCCTTGTCGGTATAGGTGCCGCCCGCCAGTTGCATGCGCATCCACTTGCCCATGTCGTGGACGCTGGAATAGATGCCGCCGGCGCCGGCCACGTTCGACCAGGTCATCCGCGGGGCCGGCTTGAGATCCTTGAAGTCGGCCTTCGCGTGGCCGGTGGCGACGTTGTCGCCGGGCTTGAGCGCATCGCTGTTGAAACGGGTCTGCTCCATGCCCAGCGGCTGGAACACGCGGGTGCGCAGGAACTGTTCGTAGCTCATGCCGCTGACCTGTTCGATCACCAGCTGGGCCACGCCGAACAGGATGTTGTCGTAGGCGTACTGGGCGCGGAAACCACCGGTCAGCGGGACATCCTTGAGGCGCTCGGCCACTTCGCGGTTGGTGTAGCTGGTGGTCGGCCAGAACAGCAGATCGCCGGCGCCCAGGCCCAGGCCGCTGCGATGGGCCAGCAGATCGCGGATGCGCATCTCGCGGGTGACGTAGGCGTCGGACATGCGGAACCACGGCAGGTGATCGATCACCCGGTCGTCCATGTCCAGCTTGCCCTCCTCGGCCAGCATCTCCAGCGAGGCGGCGGTGAAGGCCTTCGTGTTGGAGGCGATCGCGAACAGGGTGTGTTCGTCCACCTTCTCCGGCTTGCCGATTTCGCGCACGCCGTAGCCGCGCTCCAGCACCACCTTGCCGTCCTGGATGATGGCCACGGCGATGCCGGGCACGTCGAACTGCTTGCGCACCGATTCGACATAGGCGTCGAAATCCTGCAACTGCGCCGGCGCGGCGATCTCCTGAGCATGCGCGCCGCTCCACAGTCCGAACGACAGCACCAGCGCGCCGGCCTGCCCGGCGATCAGCGGAATCCGCATCATTGAGCCCCTTGGAGAACGAAGACGACCGCCAACGATACGTCAGGCGGGCACCGGCGTCCCCCTGCCGATGGTCATCGTGGGCGCCGGTCGGCACGGCGGGCTTGGCATAATGGCGCGATGTCCGCGGCTTTTCCTTCCCCAGCCTCCCCCCCGCCCCGTGTCGCCATCATCGGCGGCGGCCCGGCCGGCCTGTTCGCCGCCGAGCGGCTGCGCGCGGCCGGCCTGGAGGTCGATCTTTATGACGCCAAGGGCTCGGTCGGGCGCAAGTTCCTGATCGCCGGCAAGGGCGGGCTGAACCTGACCCACTCCGATCCCTTTCCGGTGTTCGCGTCCCGCTACGGCGCCCGCCAGGAAGCGGTGGCCGACTGGCTGCGCGGTTTCGACGCCGACGCCCTGCGCGCCTGGGCCGCCGGACTGGGCGTGGAAACCTTCGTCGGCAGTTCCGGGCGGGTGTTTCCGAATGACCTCAAGGCCGCACCGCTGCTGCGTGGTTGGGTACGGCGGCTGCGCGACCAGGGCGTGCGCTTCCACATGCAGCACCGCTGGGCAGGCTGGAACGAAGAAGGCGCCCTGCGCTTCCTCCATCCGGCCGGCGAGGTCATCCTCCGCGTCGACGCCGTCCTGCTCGCGCTTGGCGGCGGCAGTTGGCCGGAACTGGGGTCCGATGGTGGCTGGGTGCCGCTGCTGGTCGCACGCGGCGTCGACGTCGCGCCGCTGCAACCGGCCAACTGCGGCTTCGACATCGGCTGGAGCGAGCACCTGTCCGGCCGCTTCGCCGGCTCCCCGCTCAAACCGGTCATCGCGCACTGGCAGGACGCCGACGGCCAGTGGCACGCGCAGCAGGGCGAGTGCGTGGTGACGGCCACCGGCATCGAAGGCAGCCTGATCTATGCGTTGTCGGGCACGCTGCGCGACGCCATCGCCCGCGACGGTGAAACGACCCTGTATCTGGACCTGGTTCCCGGCCGCGACGAACCCGCCTTGCGCCGCGCGCTGGCCAAGCCACGCGGCTCCCGCAGCCTGAGCGAACACCTGCGGCGCGAGGCCGGGGTGTCCGGGGTCCGCGCGGCGCTGCTGTACGAGGTGATGGACCGGCAGGCCATGCAGGATCCGGAGCGCCTGGCGCACACGCTCAAGCGGCTGCCGCTGCGCCTGCTGCGTGCGCGCCCCATCGACGAGGCGATCAGCAGCGCCGGTGGCATCCGCCTGGAAGCGCTGGATCGCGACCTGATGATCACCGCCCTGCCCGGCGTGTTCGCCGCGGGCGAAATGCTCGACTGGGAAGCACCCACCGGCGGCTATCTGCTCACCGCCTGTTTCGCCAGCGGCCTGCGTGCCGCCGAGGGTGTCCTGTCCTGGTTGAAGGAACACGAGTCCGGATCGCGTTGAAGCACATTGCTGGCTCCGGCAATGCATGTCGAAAAACGAAAGAGGAGTCGAGCGGGAATTTTCGATCGCGACACGGCGACGATGGCTTCGCTCCGGTTCGGCCGGCGCGGTTCAATCCGGATCAGCCCACTTCGGATCAGCCCACTCCGAATCAGGGCATCCCGGATCAGATCACCGCCATCCATGCCTGCCATTGCGGCAGGACATGGATGGCGGGTCTTCCACACCACACGCTTTCAGGTTCCGGATTTCGTTTCCCCGGCAGGCTTTCCCTGCCCGCATGGAAACGCATCCTCGCCTTGTCTGGTCGCCCGCGATGGCTGCGACAGGCTGGAGAGAACCTGCGCGCAGCGATAGCGGGGCGTGCGCGTAAGATACAAACCGGGACGTTGAATTTCGGTTAGCGTTTCGCGTCATTGCGATGACAGCGCAGCTTCCGTTCACAGTCCGTGTGATCGCTTCGGCATGAACTGATGCCCTTTGCTCATCATCAGGATTTGCTGTCCTGCAGCGCGCGCACCCGCGCCGGCGGATTGAACGCGTCGCTGCGCGCCTCGGCCCAGAACTGCTGGAACACCGCATGCGCGGGAATCCGATCCAGCAATTCACCCGGCTCCAGGAAACGATACAGGGTTGCCAGCGACCGCACTTCGACCGGTGATACCCGGCGCAAGATGTGTTCGGGCCCAAGCTGCTGTGGATGTTCCAGGCCAGCCGCGCACAACATGTCGCGCAGCGCCTTCAGGGTGTTGTCGTGGAATTGCTGCACCCGCACGGATTTGTCGCCCACGTCCAGGTGCTTCCAGCGGCCGGGATTCTGGGTCGCCACGCCGGTCGGGCAGCGATCGTTGTGGCAGCTCTGCGACTGGATGCAGCCCAGCGAGAACATGAAACCGCGTGCCGAATTGCACCAGTCCGCGCCCATCGCCAGGGTCCGGGCGATGTCGAAGGCGCTGATGATCTTGCCGGCGGCGCCGATGCGGATGCGTTCGCGCAGTTTCAGCCCGACCAGCGTGTTGTGCACCAGCAGCAGAGCCTCGTGCATCGGCACGCCGACGTGGTCGATGAACTCGGCCGGCGCCGCGCCGGTACCACCCTCGGCGCCATCGACCACGATGAAGTCCGGCAGCAGGCCGGTTTCCTGCATCGCCTTGGCGATGCCGAACCATTCCCAGGGATGGCCGATGGCCAGCTTGAAACCGGTCGGCTTTCCGCCGGACAGATCGCGCAGGCGCGCCACGAACTGCAGCAGTTCCACCGGGGTGGAGAACGCCGAATGGCGCGCCGGCGACACGCAATCGTGTCCCATCGGCACGCCACGCGTGGCCGCGATCTCGGGGCTCACCTTGGCCGCCGGCAGCACCCCGCCATGGCCGGGCTTGGCGCCCTGCGACAGCTTGATCTCGATCATCTTCACCGACGGCAGGCGCGCGTTCTGCACGAAGCGCTCCTCGCTGAAGCGGCCCTGTTCGTCCCGGCAACCGAAATAGCCGGAGCCGATTTCCCAGACCAGATCGCCGCCATGCTCGACATGGTAGGGGGAGATGGAACCCTCGCCGGTGTCGTGATAGAAACTTCCGCGCCGCGCGCCTTCGTTGAGCGCGCGTATCGCGTTGGCCGACAGTGCGCCGAAACTCATCGCCGAGATGTTGAACACGCTGGCCGAGTACGGTTGCGCCGAACTGGCGCCGATGGTGACGCGGAAGTCGTGCGAATCCACCTGCGTCGGCGCCAGCGAATGGTTGATCCATTCGTAGTCCACCCCGTACACGTCCTGCTGGCTTCCGAACGGCACCACGTCCATCACGCCCTTGGCGCGCTGGTACACCAGCGAGCGCTGCTGTCGCGAGAACGGTACCTCGGCGGTATCCCCCTCGATGAAGTACTGCCGGATCTCCGGCCCCACCGATTCCAGTCCGTAGCGGAAATGCGCGAGCACCGGATAGTTGCGGCGCAGGGTGCTGCGGGTCTGCAGCAGGTCCCAGGTGCCCAGCAGCGCCAGCGCGCCGAACAGGCCGGCCGGCCAGCCCCATGCGGGCCAGTGGAAGGACAGCGCCAGCGACAGCAACGCCAGCAGGATGCAGAGCCCGTAGGCCAGGTAACGATTCATCACGCTCCTTGCCGGACCGGGCGGCCGCCCACCCTGTCCGCATGATCCAGACGACCGGCACCTCCGGCGCCGTGCGGCAGGAGCATCTTAATGCGCGCCGTTGATCGCCGTGCGACCGCCGCCTGTACGGCCGGCCGCGGGCTTTCGGTGCGGACGAACCGCGCGTCAAGCCGGATCACATGGCGATTCGTCATGTGGCGATGAATCACGGCCATTCGGCAGTGCAGCATCCGCATGCGGTAATGATGCGCCCAACGTTCAATGCCTTCGATGTCGAGAACCACCCCGCTCGCCCTGGCCATCACCCTGGCCATCACCTCTCCCGTCGTCCACGCCCAGGACGCCACCACGCCGCCCACCGGACCGGACAAGACCCTGGACGCGGTCGTGGTCACCGGCTCCAACATCAAGCGCAGCGACACCGCCGGACCGAACCCGGTACAGGTCGTCACTCGCGAGGAAATCGAACGCACCGGAAAATCGACCCTGACCGACGTACTGCGCTCGCTCTCGGCCAACGCCGGCAACAGCTATGACGAGCAGTACACCGGCAGCTTCTCGGCCGGCTCGGCCTCGATCGGCCTGCGCGGACTGAGCCCGAAGAACACCCTCGTGCTGGTCAACGGCTATCGCGTGGCCAACTTCGGCTTCGCCCTCAACACCCAGGATACTTTCGTCGATCTCAACGCGCTGCCAATAAGCGCGGTCGAGCGCATCGAGGTACTGAAGGACGGCGCCTCGGCGGTCTACGGCTCCGATGCCATCGCCGGTGTGGTCAACATCATCCTGCGCCGCAACTTCCAGGGCATCGAAGTGGGCGGCGCGGTCGGCGGCGCCACCCGGGGCGGCCTGGAGGAACAGAAGGCCAACCTGCTGCTGGGCTTTGGCGATCTCGAACAGCAGGGCTGGAACGTGCTGTTCGGGCTGGACCTGCTCAAGCGCGAACGCCTGGACGCCGACGAACGCGCCTTCACCCGCAGCGGCGACTTCCGCGACAAGCCCGGCGGGCGCCTGGCCGGCTGGTCGACCGCGGGCGGCAACTGGTTGCTCGATCCGCGCCAGCCCACCCCGTTCTCGCCGTGCCCGGACGGCAGCGTGCCGCGCCCCTACAGCGACTTCGGCAGCACCCTGCCCGGCAATGCCTGCGCCTTCAACGCGCAGCCGTACAAGACCCTGCAACCGGGCGCGGAACGCGTCCAGGCCTCGCTGAGCGCGACCTTCCGCCTGGGCGAACGCACCGAACTGTTCGCCGATCTGCTCTACAGCCACAACCAGGCGGACCAGATCTTCAGCGCGCCGCTCACGGTCGGCCCGGGCCTGCGCGCCTACAACCCGGCCACCGGCACCCTGGTGGACATCCCGGTGGCGCTGCCGGTCGGCCATCCCGACAATCCCAACGGCGTGCCGCTGCCGTTCGAATACACCTTCTTCGATCTCGGCCCGCGCCTGAAGGACAACACCCAGGTGTTCTATCGCGCCCTGGCCGGCCTGCGCGGCCAGACCGAGCGCTGGGACTGGGAAGTGGCCGCCGGAACCTCGCAGAGCCTGCAACGCGAGTATGTCGACAACTTCATCAACCGCTACGCATTCGAGCGAATCCTCGCCGACGGCAGCTACGACTTCCTGGATCCAACCAGTACCCCGGCGCCATTGAATGACCTGCGCCTGCAGACCAAGCGTCCGGGCTACTACCGGCTGGACGCGGTCAGCGCCAAAGCCTCGACCTCGTTCCTGGAACTGCCCGCCGGCGCCATCGGCTTCGCCTGGGGCGCGGAGTTCCGTCGCGAATCGCTGGATGCGCGCACCAGCCGGCAGGTGCTGTCCGGCACCGAGCTTCGCCCGGCCATCAACATCGTCAAGGGCGAGCGCAAGGTCAGCGCCGCGTACGCCGAGTTCAGCGTGCCGCTGCACCAGACGCTGGAACTGCAACTGGCCGGCCGCGCCGATCACTACGACGACTTCGGCAACGCCTTCTCGCCCAAGGTGGCGCTGCGCTGGCAGCCGCTGGATTCGCTGCTGTTGCGAGGCTCGTTCTCGCGCGGCTTCCGTGCGCCTTCACTGCCTGAAATCGCTCCCGGCCAGACCATCAGCTACGGCACCGTGGTGGACCCGTACGATCCGCTGTCGCCGGGCGGCAGCCGTGGCGTCACCAACGTTCGTACCGGCAACCCGGATCTGGATGCGGAGCGCTCGAAGAACTTCAATCTGGGCGCGGTGTGGTCGCCGGACGCGGACACGAGCATCGGAGTCGACTACTACCGCATCGAACAGGACAACCTGATCAAGCCGGACAACGCGCAGTTCATCGTCAACAACCCCGCACTGTTCCCGGGCCGGGTGATCCGCGATGTGCAGGGTCGCATCCAGATCATCACCAACCAGTATTCCAACCAGGGGGAACTGGAGACCTCGGGCATCGATCTGGATTTCAGCCGCACCTTCCGTACCGCCGCCGCCGGCAGCTTCACGCTGGCCGGAAGCTGGACCCACCTGCTGGAGTTCAAGCAACCGCTGGTGGCCGGACAGGCGCCCTACGACGGTGCAGGCAACAACCGCCTGGGCGCGCTGCCGAAAAACCGTGGCACCACCTCGCTGGGCTGGGAAGCCGGCGACTGGGAGAGCACGCTCAGCCTGCAATACATCGCCGGTTACGATCAGCGGGTCTCCACCCAGGCCAGCAATCCGGGCCTGCGCGACAAGGTCAAGCCGTATCACCAGTTGGACCTGTACGTGGCCTACCAGGGCATTCCCAAGACCACGCTGTCGTTGTCCGTGCAGAACCTCACCGACAAGGATCCGCCCTTCGATCCGGCCGGAGGATCCAACGGCTTCGACATCACCCAGTACAACCTGCGCGGCCAGTTCGTCTCGCTGGGGGTGAAATACCGGTTCTGAAAAGGACGACAACGCGGCGGCTGGGGGACAAGCCGCCGCCCGCACTCCCTCGCCCGTGAGGACTTCACCGGTTTGCGGGCGCGGCGGATTGGCAGCAGGTTGGCAACAGGTGTTCGCTGACGAAATCGACGAACACCCGCAGCTTGGGGGAAACGTGGCGCCCGGACGGCCACAGGAGGTAGAGATTTCCCGGCGCGTCCACGTAGTCATCCAACACCGTCACCAGCTCACCGGTGCGCAGCGCCTCGCGTACCGAATGATCCGGCACATAGGCGACACCGCGTCCGCGCTTGGCGAAACACACCCGGGTTTCGATGTTGTTGCATACCATCGATTCCGGCACTTTCAACTCCGTCGACGCGCCGCGCAGCGGCCATGCCTCGATGCGCCCACTGCTGGGATTACGGTATTGCAGGCACAAATGTCGCTCCAGATCCGCCGGCTCACCCGGCGTGCCGCGTTCCGCCAGATAGGCCGGTGATGCCACCAGTCGTCGATGGAAATGGCCGATATGCCGCGCGGTCAGGCGTGAATCGGAGGGCTCGCCGACACGCAGGACCGCATCAAAGCCTTCCTCGATCACATCGACCAGGCGGTCGGTGAAATCGAGGTCCAGCAGCACGTCCGGATAGGCGCGCATGAAATCCGCCAGCACAGGAAGCGCAAGATCGCTGATCAGCGGCAGGCTGATCCGCAGTCGACCCTGCGCGTGGCCCGCATGATGTGACAGCTCGGCCTCCGCCGCCGCCACTTCTTCAAGGATTCGCCGGCAACGCACCAGGAACAACTCGCCTTCCGCGGTCAATGCCACGCTGCGCGTACTGCGATGGAACAGGCGCACTCCCAGGCTTTGTTCCAGCCGCGACACGCTCTTGCCCACCGCGGCGGCGGAAACCCCCAACAGGCGGCCGGCTTCGGCAAAGCCGCGCGTCTCAGCGACCTGCACGAACGTTTGCAGACTGCCCAGGCTCTCCATTCACGTCTTCCCATTGCGGACATTCATGTCCGTGCTGATGCGAACTCTACCCGCCTTTTTCATCCGCCGAAGCATTACCACCATGACGGCTCATTCCATGCCTGGAACCTTCCATGCCGTCGCATTCCCCCGTGACTCCCCAGTCGGCTGTTTCATCGCCTATCCCTCTCCTCACCGTGGCAGTCGATGCCGCACTGGATGCCGCGCTTGCCGAACAGCGTCTGGTCGGCGCGGTCGTACTGATCGCGGTCGATGGCCGAATCCGCTACGCGCGTGCCGCAGGCTGGGCGGATCGCGAGGAGCGGCGCGCAATGGACCGCGACGCGTTGTTCCGGCTGGCCTCGGTCAGCAAACCCATCGTCTCCACCGCCGCGATGGTGCGCGTCGCCCAGGGACGGCTGGATCTGGACGCGCCGATCCAGCGTTGGCTGCCGGACTTTCGACCCGCGCTCGCTGACGGCAACCAGCCCGACATCAGCGTGCGGCAACTGCTCACCCATACGGCCGGACTGGGTTACCGCTTCCTGGATCCCGCACCGGACGGCGACGGACCGCATGGACGCGCCGGCGTATCCGACGGCATGGACGACAGCCCCGTATCGCTGGCGGAAAACCTCCGCCGCATCGCACGGGTTCCACTTCAATATGCCCCCGGCACGGCTTGGGGCTATTCACTGGCGACCGACGTGCTGGGCGCGGTGCTGGAAGCCGTCGATGGCCAGCCGCTACCGGCGGTGGTGGACACCGTGGTGACCGGACCACTGCGGATGCACGACACCGCGTTCCATGCCCTCGATCCGGCACGGCTCACCACCCCCTATGCCGCCGCCGATCACACGACGCGCCCCCACCGATTACAGGAAGGCGAAATCGTCTCTCCTTTCCCGGGACTGGCGGGCATTCGCTTCAATCCGTCACGCGCATTGGATCCGCATGCCTTCCCTTCCGGTGGCGGCGGCATGGTCGGCAGCGCCGATGACGTGATGCGCCTGCTGGAAGCGCTGCGTCAGGTCCGCGTTCCCTCGCTGACCGCCGACGGGATCGCGGAAATGGGGCGCGTGCAGAGTGGCCCGCATGGCCCGCCCGACAGTCCTGGCGTGGGCTTCGGTCTGGGTTTCTCGGTCCTGCACGATCCCGCTGCCGCCGCCAGCCCCGAATCCGTCGGTACCTGGCGTTGGGGCGGCGCCTACGGGCACAGCTGGTTCGTCGATCCGTCGCGGCGGCTGAGCGTGGTGGCATTGACCAACACGCTGTACGAGGGCATGTCAGGTGCGTTCGTTACCGAACTCCGCGATGCGATCTATGCGGGCCTGGGTGGAGCGACAGCATGAGCGCCGGTGACGGCGGAAGCGAGCTGATCGTCTCGCCGCCGGATGTGGGTTCACGGCTGCCCTGGGTGGGCCTGCTGGCGTTGGCATGCGCTGGGTTCATCACGATATTGACCGAAGCACTGCCTGCCGGGCTGCTGCCGGCGATAAGCGCAGACCTTCGTGTCAGTGAATCCTGGGTGGGACAACTGGTCACCGTCTACGCCCTGGGCTCGCTGCTGGCCGCGATTCCGCTGATCGCCGCGACCCGTCATTGGCGCCGGCGCCCCCTGCTTTTGATGGCCATCGCCGGGTTTACCGTGGCCAATTCGGTGACCGCCATTTCACCGCTCTACGAAATCACCCTGCTCGCACGCTTCATCGCCGGCATCAGCGCAGGCCTGTTGTGGGCTCTGGTGGCCGTCCACGCCAGTCGCATGGTCACGCCTGCCCAGCAGGGCCGCGCGATCGCGGTGGCGATGGTGGGCACGCCGCTGGCGCTGTCACTCGGCATTCCGGCCGGCACCCTGCTGGGCCAGACCATCGGATGGCGCTGGACCTTCGGCCTGATGTCGTTGCTCAGCCTGGGCCTGCTGGCCTGGGCACGCGCCCGCTTGCCCGACTTCGCCGGTCAGGCGCGAGGTTCCCCGCTGCGATTGCGTCGCGTGCTCGCCCTGCCCGGAGTACTCCAGGTGCTTGGCGTCATGCTGTTGTTCGTGTTCGCGCACAACGTGCTCTATACCTACATTTCCCCCATGCTGGCGGTCGCCGGTGCCGACACACAGGTGGAACGCTATCTGCTGTTGTTCGGAGCCACCGCGCTGATCAGCATCGGTCTGGTCGGCGTGCTGATTGAGCGCTGGCTGCACGGCCTGACGCTCGTGAGCCTGGCATTGTTCGGCGTCGCGGCAGCGATGATCGCATTGTGGCCGAAGAATCCGGTGGCCCTCGCCGCAGCCGTTGCCCTGTGGGGCCTGGGTTTCGGTGGCGTCGCGACATTGTTCCAGACCGCGCTCGCACGCAATGCCGGCGAGTCTGCGGACATCGCCACGTCGATGCTGGTCACCGGCTGGAATCTCGCCATTGCCGGCGGCGGCATCTTTGGTGGCCTGCTGTTGCAGGGCATCGGCCCGGCCAGCCTGTCCTGGATGGTGTTGCTGCTGCTGGTACCGGCGGCAGGCCTGGCCCTGCCCCCGCGCGGTTGGCGATGAACGCGTACCGCCGGTGAGCCGACGCAGGCATCACACGAACGCCTGATCTCCATGATCAGGCCTCGCACTCGGCGGCGGCGATGAATACATCCGGCATCACGAGCGGTAACAACGGGTACCCGGTTCTGAGTCCTGGCCTCACGCCTGCCCTCTTTTCCGGGCCGCCAGCGAAGGCGGCGGTCCTTCTCATCAGGGCACGGTTCGCATCGTAGCGGTTTCGAGAATGTCTCCCTCGCCCACCGTCAGGGTCCAATGGAGTGCGCCGCCCGCAAAGCGGGTTTCGTAGACATCCGCCCCACCAGGGTCGACGCGCAGGAAGGCGACCGATTGAAGCGGGCCCAACCCGGAAAACTGGTTCCGCAGCGCGGTGAGGTTATCGCGAACCGCTCCGCCGAGAACCTCGCCCAGTGCGTCGTAGTCCGGCGCGCCGGCGGCGAGCTCTCCAATGAATCGTCGAAGGACGACTTCGCCCTGCGGATAAGGCTGCTGGGCGGCCACACGGGCGGCACTTGCCGCCTTGGCGGCCCGCAACGCCTTCGCGACCGGCACCCAGGCGGGTGACAGTTCGGCATACACGTCGATGAATCGCGATTGGCACATATCCTCGGCGCTGGCGAGACAGATGACGCCAATCCGTTCTTCGGGATCGAAGAAGGCCGAGGACGCATAGCCGGTGGTCAGTCCGTTGTGTCCGACCAGCCGGCGCTCGCCATGAGCTTCCTCGGTAAAGCCGACGCCAAAGCGGTCACCAGTCACGCTGGGAAAGCTGCGTCCGAAGTTGGCCTCCAGCGTTGCGTTGTCAAGCGGCGGATGGCGCGCTGCGCCCATCTCGAACGCCAGAAATCGCGCCATGTCCGAAGCGGTGGAGAAGAGTCCCCCGTTGGGTATCCGGTAGCCCCGGCCGGCGATCTCGCTTTTGGACTCGGCCGTGTCGCTCCCGGAACTGCTGCGATAACCCACCGCCAGTCGTGCAAGCAGGGCCTCATCCGGGCGAAAAGATGTGGAGTACATGCCGAGCGGCCGGATGAGCCTGTCCTCGACAAAGGTCACATAGTCGATGCCCGAGGCACGCTCGATCGCCAGTCCGAGCGCCGCATAGCCGATATTCGAGTATCGGCTACGCTCGTTCGGTGCGTAGGGCGCCCGGGTGTGGGCCAGCGCCTCGTTCGCCAGTTGCCGCCACTGGTCCGTAGCGCCGGTCGAGTAGGCGTAGTCAGGATCGTCGGGCTCGCGGGCCAACCCCGCGCGATGGGTGGCGAGCGCCAGCAGGTCGACCGGCGGCGCGTCAGCGCCAAGGACCGGGCCGAGTTCGGGCAGATAGTCGATGACGCGGTCTTCCAGACGGACGTGGCCTTCGGCGACCGCCTTCAACAAGGCGAAGCCGGTGAACTGCTTGGTTATCGAACCGATCCGGTAGACGGTGTCGGAGGTGGCGGGGATAGTCCGTCCCTCGTCCGCATAGCCATACGACCGAACCCAGACCACCTCGCCCCGAACCACAAGGGCGACCGTCATGCTGCCATTCTGATGTCCGGCCGCCTCGGCGTCGATGATACGCGCGGCCGCCTCCAACTGGCGGGCGTCCACCTGCGCCGTAGCCGAAGAAGCATACAGACTCGCACCGAGAAGGGCCGCGCCTGCTGCCAGGAGGATTCCACGAGCGATCATGTTGTACCTGATGCGACGCCCCATCGGCATGCTAGGGCACGACGGCGAATGTCCGCAACGGGTTGGAAGCACGTTTTGGCTCCGATGCCGATCTCGGACGTTCGGATCTTCACCGCGAGCGATTGCCGGTCTCGGATGACACCCACCCGTGAGGCGTCGATACCATTCGATCGGGCATGGCCACTCGTGGTTTCGAAGCTTTTGGCCTTGCATCATTGGTAGGCGAAACAGGCGATCTTGCGAACTATTCGACCCACCGCAAACTGTGGAAACGTCTTGGGTTGGCCGTAATAGATGGCGAACGTCAACGGCGCCTCACAGGGGCTGCAGCCATCTAGCATGGTTAGTGTCCTGGTCGGCGGGCCATGCGCACCCAGCGGTCCCTCTGTGAGTCGGAGGAGGCAAGCAGCGCCCCTGACACACTGGCTGACTCACTTTTTATCTGGATGCGAGCGGATGTCACCGGACGTCCTTGGACAACAATCCCGCCAAATGCAGGTCATTTCAGGGAGTTTTCGGACATGGTCGACATCGACGGATTGCGCTTTGGTGCCCGGAGCCGGAATCGAACCGGCATGGCCTCGCGGCCGGCGGATTTTAAGTCCGATGCGTCTACCAATTTCGCCATCCGGGCAGGTGGATAGCCTGCCTGAGCGGGCGCGCGATGGAAAGTCGTTCGCATGCCGTCCGTCAGGCACAAAAAAACCGACCGCATGGTCGGTTTTCCTGATATGGAGGCCTGGGTCGGAATTGAACCGGCGTACGCGGATTTGCAGTCCGCTGCATAACCACTCTGCCACCAGGCCGATGGCGATTGCGCGAGACTGGCGCAATCACGGCGCCATTTCAAGCGCCTTACAAAACAAAACCCCGCGAACGGGGTTTTGTCCTGAATATGGAGCGGGAAACGAGACTCGAACTCGCGACCCCGACCTTGGCAAGGTCGTGCTCTACCAACTGAGCTATTCCCGCGTGGTGAAGTTGGAAATTTTACCGGTATCCCGAGAACTGTCAACTGCTTTTTTCTCGTCAGCCCGCAGAATCGGCCATGCCGCGTGCAGGTACTGGAAACCGGACCAGAGCGTAAGTATAGCGGCAATCGCGAGCAGCCAGTCGCCGATCCTGAAAATCCATTCACCCAGCCAGATATCCGCCCGGTCCACCGGTCCCGGGGTCGCCGCATAGAGCAGGCAGCCCAGCGCCACCATCTGCACGATGGTCTTGATCTTGCCGATGGTGGCCACCTTGACCCGCGCACGCTGGCCCAGTTCGGCCATCCATTCACGCAGCGCGGATACCGCGATTTCGCGGCCGACGATCACCGCCGCCCAGATCGCCATCCACATGGTCGGGTTGTCCTGCACGATCAGGAACAGCGACACTGCCACCATCAGCTTGTCCGCCACCGGGTCCAGGAACGCGCCGAAGGCCGAATACAGGTGGTAGCGGCGGGCGATCCAGCCATCCAGCCAGTCGGTGACGGCGGCCAGGATGAAGATGAAGGCAGCCGCGAAGTTGGTCCATTTGTGCGGCAGGTAGAACACCAGCACCAGCACCGGGATCAGCACGATCCGCAACAGGGTGAGCCAGGTGGGGATGGTCAACTTCATTGCATTCCTACTCGTTTCCCGCAATCGGCGCCGGCAACCCGTGCAGGTTAGCGTAGATCCGCTCGGCGAGCGCGGCGTTGATGCCCTCGACCCGGGCGATCTCGTCCGCGCCTGCGGCCTTGAGTCCGGCCAGGCCGCCGAAATGCTTCAGCAGGCTGGCGCGACGGCGCGGGCCGATGCCCGGAATGTCCTCGAGCTTGCTGGTCATGCGCGCCTTCTGGCGCTTGCCGCGATGGCCGGTGATGGCGAACCGGTGCGCCTCGTCGCGGACCTGCTGGATCAATTGCAGGGCCGGCGAGGCGGCACCCGGGCGTACCTCGCGGCCGTCGGCCAGGACCAGGGTTTCGTGGCCGGCCCGACGTTCCTCGCCCTTGGCCACGCCCACCAGCACCACGCTGTCCACGCCCAGGTCGGCCAATACCCCGCGAGCCTGGGCCAACTGGCCGGCGCCGCCGTCGATCAGCAGCACGTCCGGCAGCACCCCGCCCTCTTCGACCGCGCGGCGGAACCGGCGTTCGATCGCCTGGTGCATGGCCGCGTAATCGTCGCCGGGTTCGATGCCGGTGATATTGAAGCGCCGATACTGCGCGCGGACCGGGCCGTTGGCGTCGAACACCACGCAGGAGGCGACGGTGGCCTCGCCCATGGTATGGCTGATATCGAAGCACTCGATGCGCTGGGCGGGTTCGGCCAACCCCAGCAGTTCCTGCAACGCCTCGCTGCGCGCGGTCTGCGCGCCACGGCTGGTCAATTCGGTCACCAGCGCGATCTCGGCGTTGCGCCGCGCCAGGTCGAGATAGCCGGCGCGCTCGCTGCGCACGTTCCACTTCAACTGCACCCGTCGGGCGGCCGAGGTGCTGAGCGCGGTCTCGATCAGTTCGGCATCCGGTATCTCGCGATCGAGGATGATTTCCTGCGGCGGGGTCTGTTCCCCGTAGTACTGGGAAACGAAGGCGGCGAGCACTTCGTCCGCGCTCTCCTCGCCATTGGTGCGCGGGAAGAACGTGCGGGTGCCGAGGTTGCGGCCGTCGCGGAACGCCAGCAGCAGCACGCACGCGGAGCTGCCGCGCATCGCGCAGGCCAGCACGTCCAGATCGGCGGCATGCCCGTCCACGTACTGGCGCGCCTGCAGGCTGCGGATGGAGCCGATGAGATCGCGCAGGCGCGCGGCCTCCTCGAATTCCAGCCGCTCGCTGGCCGCTTCCATGGCCGCGCTCAATTCACCGCTCAGTTCGTCGCTGCGGCCATCCAGGAACAGCCCGGCCTGGCGCACGGATTCGGCATAGCCGGCGGATTCCACCAGCCCCACGCAGGGCGCGCTGCACCGGCCGATCTGGTACTGCAGGCAGGGCCGCGAGCGATTGCGGAACACGCTGTCCTCGCAGTTGCGGATCTTGAACAGCTTCTGCATCAGGTTCAGTGTTTCGCGCACCGCACCGGCGCTGGGATAGGGGCCGAAGTAGCGGCCCGGCACCGCGCGAGGCCCGCGATGGAATGCAATCCGCGGCCAGGTCTCCTGGGTCAGCAGGACATAGGGATAACTCTTGTCGTCGCGCAGCAGCACGTTGTAACGCGGCGCCAGCGACTTGATCAGCTGGTTTTCCAGCAGCAGCGCCTCGGCCTCGGTGCGGGTGACGGTGACATCCATCCGCGCCACCTGCGACAGCATCGACAGGATGCGCGGGGTCTTGGGCGTGTTGCTGAAATAACTCGACACCCGCCTGCGCAACGCGCCGGCCTTGCCGACGTAGAGCAGGCTGTCGTCGGCCGCGTACATGCGGTAGACGCCCGGTGCCAGGCTCAGGCCGGCGGCGAACGCCTTGCCATCGAAATCGGAGGACTTGCGACCGCTCATTCGTCGATCGGCACGTGGCTCAGTTCGCCGCTGGCGATGTCGTAGCGCAGCACCGCGTGGGCGTCCGTCTCGGCGATCCAGACGGTGCCCGGGGACAAGGCCAGTCCGGTGGGGCCGTGCAGCGTTCGCGGCAGCGGCACGCTGCTCAGTTCGCCGCCTCCCAGCCGCAGGCTGCGCAGGCTGCCGTTGCCGGTGTCGGCAATCCACATCTGCGGTGCGTCGGTGCTGACGGCGATGCCCTGCGGGTGCTGCAGGCGCGCGGTTTCGCGCGGCCCGTCCTCGCCGCCGAACGTCCACGGTCCCTGCCCCACCAGGGTCTGCACGACGCCGGTGCGCAGTTGCACGGAACGGATGGCGGATCCCAGCGCGTCGCAGACATACAGGGTCTGGTGGATGGCGGCGAGCGCGGCGGGCTGCGCGAACGCCGCCATCGGCCCGCTGCCGTCGCGTACTTCCAGTTGCCCGGAACCGGCGCGCGCGACCAGTTCGCGGGTGGCCAGGTCATAGCTCCAGATGCGGTTGTCGCCGCCCATCGCGATATGGATCTGGTTGTTGCTGGCCGCCAGCGCGAGCGGCTGGTTGAGCGAGACCGCGCGCGCCTGGCCAACGACGCCTTCCACCGGCTCTCCCGCGCGTCCGTTGCCGCACAGGGTATCGACCGCGCCGGTTGCCAGATGGATGCGTCGCAGGGCGTGGTTGCCGGTATCGGCCACGTACAGGCATTCGCGCAGCGCCAGCAGGCCGTGCGGATTGCGGAACGCGGTATGGGTATGGTCGCCGTCGATCAGGTCCGCCGCCGCCAGCCCGAACTGGCGCAGCACGCGTCCGCCGTGGGTGCATTCGAGAATGCGGTGATGCCCGCTGTCGGCCACGAACAGGCGATCCGGGGTGGCGGCCAGGCCGATCGGGAACCGCAGCGGCAGGCGCGGCTCGGGATGGCTCTCGCGCGCTGCCCGCAGATCGTCGTCCGCCGGCCGTCCCAGCACTTCGCACAGCGCGGACACGGAACGATCCAGCTCGGCACCGTTGTCGGTGCCGACCAGGCGGTGGCGGATCATGCCCTCGCCATCAATCAGCAGCACGGTCGGCCAGGCCTCGATGCCGAACGCCTGCCATGCCGCCCAGTTGGCGTCATGCGCGATGGGGAACCCGATGCCATGGCGACGCAGCCGCTTGAGCGCCGTCTGCGGGTCCCGTTCGCTGTCGAAGCGCGGCACGTTGACCACCAGGGTCTGCAGGCGCCCGGCATGGCGCGCCTGCAGCGCGGCCAGTTCGTTCAGGCGCTGCCCGCACCAGGCCGAGGCGGCGTTGACGAAGGCCAGCGCCACAATCCGGCCGCGCTGTTCGAGCAGCGAGCCGGAGGGCGCGTTGAGCCAGGGCAATCCCTGGGGAAGTTCGGGAGCGGGCGCGGCATTCATGATCCGCACCGATTATGCCGTAGTCCTATCCGCAGGACAGGCGCCGGACCGCCGCCCGTGCCGCCGAATCGACCAGTCGCCAGACATGATCGAAGTCGGCCGGACCGCCCGTGTACGGGTCCGGGATGCTGCCGCCGGCCTCGACCCCGGTCCATTCCAGCAGCAGCGACGCCTTGCCGGCCAGCCCCGGCGGCGCCAGCCCGCGCACGTCGCGCAGGTTCTGCCCGTCGGCGCACAGCAGCCAGTCGAAGCGCTCGAAGTCCTCCCGCCGCAACTGGCGCGCGCGCAGGCCGGCGATGTCCACGCCATGCTGGCGGGCACAGGCGATGGCGCGGCGATCCGGCGGTTCGCCCGCGTGCCAGTCGCCGGTGCCGGCCGAATCCACTTCCACGCTTCCGGCCAGCGGCGAGGCGGCCAGATGATGGCGGAGCGCGCCCTCGGCCATCGGCGAACGGCAGATGTTGCCCAGGCAGACGACCAGCAGCCTCATGCGCCGCGCGCCCACTGCTGCTCGGCGCGGGCCAGATCCTCGGGCGTGTCCACGCCGGGCGGAAACGGTTCAGGGGTCAGCGCGACCGCGATGCGATGGCCGGCTTCCAGCACCCGCAACTGTTCCAGCGACTCGATCTGTTCCAGCCGTCCCGGCGGCAGCCGCGTGTAGCGGCGCAGGAAGCCGGCGCGGTAGGCGTAGATGCCGATATGGCGCAGCCAGTGATCGCCCGCCGGCAGGGTTTCGCGATCGCGGGCGAAGGCGTCGCGGGGCCAGGGAATCGGCGCACGGCTGAAATACAGCGCGTCGCCGCCGGTAGCGCGCACCAGCTTGACGGTATTGGGATCGAACAGCGTTTCGGCCGTCTCGACAGCCGTTGCCAGCGTGGCCATCTCCGCCCCGCTGTCGACCAGCGCCTGCGCCACCGCGCGGATACCGGCGGCGGGGGCGAATGGCTCGTCGCCCTGCAGGTTGACCACCACCGCGTCGTCGGGCCAGCCGGCGATGTCGGCGCACTCGGCCAGGCGATCGCTGCCCGAGGCATGCGTGTCGCGGGTCATCGCCACCCGCACGCCGGTGCCCTGCAAGGCCGCGCGGATACGCTCGTCGTCGGTGGCGACCCAGACCTCGCCCGCACCGGCGGCCAGCGCGCGGCGGGCAACGTGCAGCACCAGCGGGTCGCCGCCGATCAGGCGCAGCGGCTTGCCCGGCAGGCGGGAGGCGGCGTAGCGGGCCGGAATGGCCACGATGAATCCGGTCGTCATGATGTCGGGGTTTCCGTCCTGGCCAGGCGATCCAGCAGCGCCACCCAGAATGCTTCCGGCAGGCGCGCCGACACCGGCACACTGAAATACCAGTCCTTGGCGAAGGCCGCGCATTTCACCGCGTCCTTTTCGGTCATCAGCACCGGCAGTTCGCTTCCGAAAGCGAAATCCTCGGCGCGATAGGCGTGATGATCGTCGAATGCATGCGGGACCACGCCGATACCCAGGCCGCGCAGGTTGTCGAAGAAGCGCTGCGGATGCCCGATGCCGGCCACGGCATGGACGCGCTGGCCGGCGAACGAGGCCAGCGGCCGCGGCCGGCCGCCACGCAGCGGCTGCGCCGCCTCGGTATGCAGCCGCATCGGCCATTCGCCGAACGCCGGCTCGCCGCCGTTGAGGACATGGAAGTCGCATTGCGTCGCGCGTTCGGCCGGTTCGCGCAACGGACCGGCGGGAAGCAGCCGGCCATTGCCGTAGCGGCGCTGTCCGTCGATGACTTCGATCTCGACGTCGCGTCGCAGGCGATAGTGCTGCAGGCCGTCATCGCACACCACGATGTCGCAACCGGCGGCGATCAGCGCGCGCCCCGCGGCGACGCGATCCCGATCCACCCGCACCGGCACGCCGGTGCGGCGCGCAATGAGGACCGGCTCGTCGCCGCCCTGCTCCGGCGCCGTTGCTGCCTCCACCCAGAGCGGCTGGCGATCATCGGCACGGCCATAACCCCGGCTGGCCACGCCGGGCTTGAATCCGGCCTCGCGCAGGCGCTGCACGAGGGCGATGGTGAGCGGGGTCTTGCCGGTACCGCCGACGGTGACGTTGCCGACCACGATCACCGGCACGGACAATCGGTGCCGGCGCAGCAGGCCCCAGCGGAAGAACCGCGCGCGCAATCCGATCAGCGCCGCATAGATCGACGCCAGCCCGCGGGCGTGGAGCGGGACGGGCTTGTCGTTGTACCAGTACGCGGGCGGAACGTGCCGGGACTTGTTCACTTCACTCACTCGCCGTCGCCTTCCCGGAATTGCATGCGATGCAGGTGCGCGTAGAGCCCGTCGCGGGCCAGGAGTTCGGCATGCGTGCCCTGCTCGACCAGCCGGCCCTGGTCCAGCACCAGCACCTGGTCGGCGTGTTCGATGGTGGACAGGCGGTGCGCGATCACCAGCGTCGTGCGATCCGGCATCAGCTTCTGCAGGGCGTTCTGCACCAGCCGCTCGGATTCGTTGTCCAGCGCGGCCGTCGCTTCGTCCAGAATGAGGATCGGCGCATCCTTCAACATCGCCCGCGCAATCGCCAGGCGCTGGCGCTGGCCGCCGGACAGGCGTCCGCCCTTGGCGCCCACCTGGGCCTGCAGGCCCTCCGGCAATTCGCGGACGAACTCCATCGCGTTGGCGCCTTCGACGGCCTGCACCAGCGCCGGTTCCGGCACATCCTGCATTTCGCCAAAGGCGACGTTGGCGGCGACCGTGCCATCGAACAGCATCACCTGTTGGCCCACCAGCGCGATCTGGCGACGCAGATCGGCCAACGGGTAGTCCTGAACCGGATGCCCGTCGACCAGGATCTGACCGGCCTCGGGTTCGTAGAAGCGCGGAATCAGCTTGATCAGGCTGGACTTGCCGCTGCCGGATCGGCCGACGATCGCGGTGACGGTGCCGGGGCGGGCGACGAAACTGATATCGCTCAGCGCGGGTCTGACCTGGCCCGGGTAGCGCGCGGTCACCTCCCGGAACTCGATGAGGCCCTGCGCGCGATCCAGTGGGCGGGTGCCGGCATCGACCTCATCGGGCGCATCCAGCACCGAGAACAGGCGCTCGGCCGAAGCCACGCCGCGCTGGGTCATGTTCTGCACGTTGGTGAGCTGCTTGAGCGCGGGAATGATGGCGATCATCGACACCATCAGCGACACGAAGCCGCCGGCGGTCAGGCGCCCCTGCATGGCCTGGTAGCCGGCCACGACCAGCAGCAGCGACAGGCCTACCGCCCCCATCATCTGGACCAGCGCCGAGGAAACGCCACGCGTGGCCTCGACTTTCATCGCCAGGCGCAGGTTGTTGTCGGCCAGCGTGCGATAGCGCGCCATCTCGCTAGCCTGGGCGCCATAGACCTTCACTTCCTGCTGGCTGCTCAGGGTCTGATCCGCGGCCTGCAGCAGCTGCGCGCCGCTTTCCTGGATGCGATGGCTGATCTTCCGGTAACGCCGCGCGACCTTGTCCATGACCCAGGCCAGCGGGGGTCCCAGCAGCAGGATTGCCAGCGTCACCTGCCAGCTGTTGTGGAACATCACCGCCAGCATCGCCAGGATCTGGAAGGACTGCTGCAGCACCACCTTGGTGGCATCCACGGCGGCCTGCGCAATCTGGTCGCAGTCCGAGCCGAGCCGGACCAGCATCGAGGGCACCGGTTCGCTATCGAAACGCATGCCCGGCAGGCGCAGATACTTGCCCAGCACCGCCACGCGCATGTCGCGGGCGATGCTGCGCGCGGACTTGCCCATGCTCATGTCGGTCAGGAAGCCCGCCAGGCCACGGAGCAGGAACAGACCGACGATGGCGAACGGCAACGTCAGATCCATCCGGGTATTGCGGGCGACGAATGTACCGTCCACCACCGGCTTCATCAGATAACTGAAGGCGCCGCTGGCGGCCGCCTCGATCAGCATGCCCAGCAGCGCCAGCAGCAGCAGTGCCCGGTAGGGCTTGGCCAGAAGAACCAGCCGACGATAGGTTTGCCAGGCGGAAGCAGGTTGCGCACTCACCGCTTCACCTCCGGCGCGGTGGCGATCTGGATCGTGCGGAAGCCGGATTGCGCCAATGCATCGTAGGCCGTCACCACGGCCTGGTGCGGAGTGCGTGCATCGGCGCGCAACAACACCGGCCGCTGACGATCTTCGCCGGCGACCTGGGCGATGGTCTGCTTGAGGGCATCCACGTCGGTGCGCAGGACCTCGTGCTCGTCCACGAAATAGTGGCCGTCGGCGTTGACCAGCACGCTCAGGGTCTTGGCCTGGGCCGCCACCGGCTCGCCCTTCGCGCTGGGCAACTGCAATTGCAGCATCGAGCGCGAATCGAAGGTCGTGGTGATGACGAAGAAGATGATCAGCACCAGGATGACGTCGATCAACGGGACCAGGTTGATCTCCGGCTCCTCGTGGGCGCGGTCGTCACGAATCCTCATGCGCGGCTCAGGCGCCGACCGCCGCGGTGGCGGACGCTGGAACCGGCCGTGCGGCCGGCCGGGGCTGTCGCGCGTCGAGCGCGTCGAGCAGCTTCATCGCTTCCTTCTCCATTTCCACCACGTAGCCGTTGATGCGGCCACGGAAATAGCGGTGCGCCATCAGCGCCGGAATCGCCACGATCATGCCGGTGGCCGCGCACACCAGCGCCTTGCCGATGCCGCCGGCCAACTGGTTGACGTCACCGACGCCGCTGTCCTGGATGCCCAGGAACATCTGGATCATGCCGACCACCGTGCCGAGCAGGCCCAGCAGCGGCCCGGCCGAGGCGATGCTGCCCAGCGCGTTGAGGAATTTCTCCATCCGGTGCACCACATGGCGGCCGGTGTCCTCGATGCGCTCGCGGATCTGATCGCGCGGGCGATTGCGGACCTCCAGCGCGGCGGCCAGCAGTTCGCCCAGCGGCGAAGTCCGGCGCAGCGATTCGATGTGGGCCGGCTCCAGTTGCCCGCGCACCGCCCAGTTGCGGACTTCCTCGCCCAGGCCGGGAGGCATGATTTCCTTGCGCCGCAGGGTCCAGAAACGCTCCACCACGATCGCCAGCGCCAGCACCGCCAGCAGCAGCAGGGGGATCATCGGCCAACCGCCGGCCTTGACCAGTTCAAGCACGTTAAGTCCTCGGGGCTCCGGGGAGCCGTTGCATCGATGGGCGATAGGATAGCCCAGCCGCCCCTCAGCGCCGCGCCGCATCCCACAGCCTGGGCCGGGCGTGACGACGTTCACGCACCGCCAGCCCCTCTGGCGACAGCCAGACCTGTACGGCCCCGCCCTCGGCGGTGCCGACCACTTCCGCCCCGCCCTCCTGCCAGCGCGCCACCACCCGCGGTTTGGGATGGCCGAACCGGTTGCGGTGGCCGCTGGAGACCAGCAGCAAGCGCGCGCCGGTCGCGGCGACGAAAGCGGGATCCGACGAGCCCGCGCTGCCATGGTGTGGCGCGAACACCACCTCGGCGCGTACCTGCGCCGGGAATCGCCGCACCAGTTCACGTTCGATCACCTCGCCGATGTCGCCGGTCAGCAGCGCCGCGCCATGCGCGGTCTCGACACGCAACACGCAACTGGATTCGTTGCCCAGATTGGGAAAATGACGATGCGGGTGCAGGAAGAGGAAGCGCACGCCATCCCACTCCCAGGCCTCGCCGGCCACGCAGGTGCGGATGGGCGGCCCCGGGGCGGACTCCGACCGCACGGGCAGCGCCGCTTCCACCGCGGCGGTCTGGCCCGGCGGCGCCTGGGCAACGCCGGCCGGCAAGGCGCGCAGCACGCTGGCCAGGCCGCCGATGTGGTCGTTGTCGTCGTGGCTGACCACCACCCGGTCCAGCCGCGACACGCCCCAGGCGCGCAACGCCGGTACCACCGCGCGCTCGCCGGCGTCGAATCCATCGCGCATCGCCGGTCCCATGTCGTACAGCAATGCATGCTCCGAGGTCCGGACCAGCACCGACAGTCCCTGGCCGACATCGATCATCGCCAATTGGACCTCGCCGGACCGCGGCAACCCTCGATCCGGCCACAGCAGCGGCAACCACAGCAAGGCGGCCAGCGGCTTGCCCGGTACGCCGCGCGGCAGCAGCATCCAGAACGCACCGGCCAGCGCCGCAGCCACCGCCCAGGGTGCCGCCTCCGGCAGCCACCAGAGGGAAAAACGACTGCCCGACAGCCAGTGGAAACCCGGCCAGGTCAGATCGAAACAGGTCGCCGCCCATCGCCATGGCCATGCGCCGGCACCGGGAAGCAGTGCCTCGGCCGCGGTGCCCAGCAGCGACAACGGCACCACCACCAGGCTCCACCAGGGGATGGCGATCAGGTTCGCGAAGGGGCCGGCCAGCGAGGCCTGGTCGAACAGCACCACCGTCAACGGCAGCAATCCCACCGTCGCCACCGCCTGCGCGGACAGGAATCCGCGCAGCCAATGTTGGGCGCCGGCCGCCGGCAGGCACCAGGCCAGCCAGGCGACCCCGCCGAAACTCAACCAGAACCCGGCGGCCAACGGCGACAGCGGATCGAACAGCAGCACCGCAATCAGCGCGAGCGCCAATGCGTCGGCCACCCCGGCGGGCCGGCGCCCCAGCCGGGCCGCTGCCCATACCGCCATCATCAGCACGGTACGCAGGGTCGGTAACGCGAAACCCGCCAGGACGGCATAGCCGAGCGCGGCCAGCACCGCCGCCACGCCCATCGCCTGCGGACGCGGCAGTGATCGCGCCCACGCGGGAAACAGGCGCCACAGGCCGCCGATAAGCAGTGCGATGGCGCTGGCCACCATGCCCACGTGGAAGCCCGAGATCGCGATCAGATGGGTCAGGCCGGTCGCGCGCAGGACATGCCAGTCATCCCGGGTCAACCCGCGGGTATCGCCAAGTGCCAGCGCGCGCACGAAACGCGAAGACGGCGAAGCCACCGACTGGCCGATGCGCGCGGCCATCACCTCGCGCCAGGCGTCGACGCCGGCAGCGCCGGAAAGCCGCTGCGCGCGCTCGGGTCGATGCAGGTGACCGGTTGCGCCAACCCGTTGCAGCAGCGCGTGTTTTTCGCTGTCGAATCCACCCGGGTTGCGCAGGCCGCGCGGCGCGCGCAGCTTGACGGCGAGCCGCCAGCGTTCGCCGGCGCGCAGTTTCAAGCGAGGGCCGGCCAGCCGGGTTCCGTAGTCGTCGTGCCAGGACAGCATGATCCGCCGCCCCCGCAATGCCGCCGCGGGTCCCTCGCCTTCTTCCACGGTGAACAGGAACCGGGTCCGCCTTGCCTCATGCTGGGGCAGATCGGCGACGGTCCCGGTCACGACCAACGGGCGCCGCTCCAGATCCGGCGGAATCCGCTGCGCCAGCGCCCAGCCCGCCTGCAATCCGGCCCACGCGAATCCGAGCAGCAATGCGCCCAGCCAGCGTCCCCGCCAGCGCCACAGCCAGGCCATGGCGCCGGCGATGCCCGGCAGCCACAACAGCAATGCCGCCGGGAGCCTGGGCATCGCCAGGCACAGGCCGGCGCCGGCCAGCAACGCCACGGCGGTTCCCACACCGAACAAGGCAGGCACCCCGGCGTTGAGGCGCCCACCTTGGCGTGGCAGGCACTCGCGATCCGGCGTGCGGCTTCCGCCAGGCTCGCGTGGCGGACGACCAGGTTCCGGCCGCTCCGGCGGACTTCCATTTCCTTCGACATGCACGACGGCTGGTTTCCATTCCAGGCACCCCGCAACGCTACGCGCCGTCCCTGCATGGCGGAATCGGCGGAAGCCGCGCATGCATGTCAGGCAAGCCCGACACGGGTCGGCGATCCAGCGCATCGTTCGCATGCCGCGATACCGATCGCAAGGATGAAACAGCGAATCCTTTCTATATTTTCATCGCATGGACCGTGGCGCGCTCCATGCTATTGACGCCGTTTCCACTCCGCCGCAAGACTGCATGCTTCCGCCGGACGCGACGCGTCGAGGCATCACCGGCGATGCGAACACACGATTCCCGTTCGCGTTGCCACGCCAGGATTTCCCACCAGGCCCACGCCATGACCTCCCACAGTCGACGCGATTTCCTCCGCCGCGCGGGCGCAGGCGCCGCCGCTTCGATGGCGCTGGCGGCCTTCCCGCCCGCCATTCGCCGCGCGCTGGCGATTCCGGCATACCACGCCAGCGGCACCATCAACGACGTCAAGCATGTGGTGATCCTGATGCAGGAAAACCGCTCGTTCGATCACTACTTCGGCACCTTGCGCGGCGCGCGCGGATTCGGCGATCGCTTCCCGATACCGCTGGCCGGAGGCCGCACGGTCTGGCAGCAGCGCTACACCCATGAGGACGCTTCGCGCATCGTGCTGCCTTATCACCTGGATGGGCGCAGCGGCAACGCGCAGCGCGTCGCCGGCACCCCGCACAGCTATCCCGACGCCCAGGCCGCGTGGGATCTGGGGCGCATGCGGGACTGGCCCACGCACAAGCAGCCGCAATCGATGGGCTACTACACCGAGGCCGAGCTTGCATTCCAGTTCGCCCTCGCCAACGCATTCACCCTGTGCGATGCCTACCACTGCGCATTCCATGGCGGCACCAACACCAACCGGCTGTTCCATTGGAGCGGCACCAACGACCCGGCTGGCGCGGCGGGCGGACCGGTGATCGACAACAGCGGCGATTCGTTCGACGCCGAAGGCGGCGACTATCGCTGGACCACCTATCCCGAACGCTTGCAGGCCGCGGGCGTCAGCTGGAAGGTGTACCAGAACCTGCCGGACAACTTCACCGACAATCCGCTCGCCGGCTTCCGCGCCTATCGCGAGGCGAACCGCGCGCGCGGCAATCCGCCCAAGGCGACGGCCTTCCCGCCCTACCGGAGCGACGACGAAGCGATCAGCCCGCTGCTGAAAGGTGTTGGCAACACCCTGCCCGATGGCGGTTTCCTGCAGGCGCTGAAGGACGACATCGCCGCGGGCACGCTGCCGCAGGTGTCGTGGATCGTCGCGCCCGCGATCTATTCCGAACATCCGGATCCCTCCAGCCCCGTGCAGGGCGGCTGGTACACGCAGCAGGTGCTGGAAGCGTTGACGGCGGATCCGGACACCTGGAGCCGGACGGTGCTGCTGGTGAACTTCGACGAGAACGACGGCTTCTTCGATCACGTGCCACCACCCGCCGTGCCGGCGTTCGAGGCCGACGGTCGGCTCGCTGGCGCGTCCACGGTGTCCACGGCGGGCGAGTACCACACCGATGGCCGCCCCTACGGACCGGGACCACGCGTGCCGATGTACGTGGTGTCGCCGTGGAGCCGCGGCGGCTGGATCAACTCGCAGGTGTTCGATCACACCTCCGTGCTGCGCTTCCTGGAAGCGCGTTTCGGCGTGGCCGAGCCGAATATCAGCGCCTATCGTCGCGCGGTGGCCGGCGATCTCACCAGCGCCTTCAACTTCGCCAACCCGAACGCCGAAGTACCGCCGCGCCTGCCATGGCAGCGCCGGTCGGTGGCGGATGCGCTGCGCGCCGCCCAGGAAGCTTTGCCGGCGCTGTTGCCACCCGCGGAAGGCCAACAGCAGCCTCCCCGGCAGGCCATCGGCAGCCGCCCATCCCGCGCCCTGCCCTACGAACTGCATGTGCACGGCGGCGTGCAGAGCGATGGCACGGTGACCCTGGAATTCATCAACAGCGGACGCGCCGGCGCGGTCTTCCACGTCTACGATCGCCTGCACCTGGAGCGCGTTCCGCGACGCTACGCGATCGAAGCCGGTCGGCAGCTCGCCGGCACCTGGGACACACGGGCCACGGACGAGGGCCATTACGACCTGTGGGTGCTCGGACCAAACGGATTCCATCGCCATTTCCGCGGCGACACCCACGCACGCGCGGCTCTCGAGGTGAAAGCGGCATACGAGGTAGCCACCGCCTCCCTGCTGCTGGAGGTTACCAACCACGGCGGGCATCGCGGTCCGATATCGCTCGTCGCCAACGCCTACCGCAACGAAGCTCCCCAAGCCGCCGAACTGGCGCCCGGGGAGCGCAGGCCATGGCGCTGGGCGCTCTCCCCATACGGCGGCTGGTACGATTTCAGCGTGGCGGGCACGGATGGTTTCCTGCGCCGCTTCGCCGGACGCCTGGAAACCGGGACCGACGGGATCTCGGATCCGGCGATGGGAACTTGAGCACTCTCCCTCTTCCATTTCCAAACTCCGCAACAAGCGCCATGCAAGCCATCGTCGATTTCATCCTCGAAGTGGACAGACTCAAGGCGGTCACCCGCAAGATTCGCCTGCGCGACAGCGACCGCTACGAGAATTCCGCCGAACACAGCTGGCAGCTGGCGTTGTTGGCCAGTTCGCTGGCGCCGCATGCCCCGGCGGGCATCGACATGGACCGGGTGATCCGCATGCTGCTGGTGCATGACATCGGCGAAATCGACACCGGCGACACGATGGCCTTCGTGGAGGGAGGCTGGGAGGAACGCAAGGCCGCCGAGCTGGTGGCGGTACGGCGTATCTTCGGCTTGCTGCCGGCGTCCGAGGGCGGACCACTGCTCGCCTTGTGGCAGGAATTCGACGATGCGCAAACGCCGGAGGCGATCTTCGCCAATGCCGTCGACCGCGCCATGCCGGTTTTGCTGAACCTGGCCAACCAGGGCCAGAGTTGGCGCGAGAACGGCATCAGCCACGAGCGCGTGGTGCGGCGGGTCGGACCGCCGATCGAGGCCGGATGCCCGGCGCTGTGGCGCTATCTCGAAGTCCGGCTGGCGGAAGCGCGGGAGCGGGAGTTTTTCGGCGCCTGAAGCGGGAGCTGCGAACAGCGGAGCAAGCTCCGCTCTACGGTCAGACGTCGGCGTGGGCGAGCTGGCGCAGCTTGCCTTCGTGCAGTTCCAGCACGCGGTCGAGGCGACGGGCCAGGCGACGATCGTGGGTGACCAGGACCAGGCTGGTCTTCTGCGCGCGGTTGAGGCCGAGCATCAGATCGAACACGGTCGCGGCGGTCTTTTCGTCCAGGTTGCCGGTGGGTTCGTCACCCAGCACGCAGGCCGGCTGGTTGACCAGCGCGCGCGCCACCGCGGCGCGCTGGCGCTCGCCGCCGGACAGTTCACCGGGCTTGTGCTCGATGCGGTGGCCCAAACCGACCGCTTCCAGCAGGTCGCGCGCACGCTGGCGCGCGGCATTCGCATCGGTGCCGCCCAGCATCACCGGCATCATCACGTTCTCCAGCGCGGTGAATTCCGGCAGCAGGTGATGGAACTGGTAGACGAAACCGAGCGCGCGGTTGCGCAGCTGGCCGCGCGCCGCGTCCGACAGCGCCGACATCTTCTGTCCGGCGACGTACACCTCGCCCGCGGTCGGCGTGTCCAGCCCCCCCAGCAGGTGCAGCAACGTGCTCTTGCCGGCGCCGGACGCGCCGACGATCGCGACCGTCTCGCCGGGATGCACGGCCAGTTCCAGGCCATCGAACACCGGCGTGCGCATCTTGCCCTCGGCATAGGTCTTGCCGAGGTGGTCGGCGCGGATGACGGTGCCGTCGGCCGTCGCGGTCTTCTCACTCATAGCGCAGGGCCTCCGCCGGCTGGGTCCGGGCCGCGCGCCAGGCCGGGTACAGCGTGGCCAGGAAGCTCATTGCCAGCGCCACGCAGGCAATGGTCGTCACATCGTCGGGCCTCAGGTCGTACGGCAGGCCGGTGATGTAGTAGACGTCCGGCGGCAACAGGGTCACGTTGAACACTTTCTCGATGACGTCGAGGATGCTTTCCAGGTTCATGGTCAGGGCGATGCCGCCGATGACGCCGGCCACGGTGCCGATGATGCCGATCAGCGACCCCTGCACCATGAACACCTGCATCACCCCGCGCGGGGTCAGCCCCAGCGTGCGCAGGATGGCGATGTCGGCCTGCTTGTCGGTCACCAGCATCACCTGCGAGTTCACCAGCGAGAACGCGCCCATCAGGATGATCAGCGACAGCAGGATGCCCATCACCGTCTTTTCCATCTTCAGCGAGTGGTACAGGTTGGCGTTCTGGCTCATCCAGTCGCTGACCCGGTAGACGTGCCCCAGCCGGTAGACCAGATCGCGCGCTACGGTCATCGCCTGGTCCATGTCGTGCAGCTTCAGGCGCACGCCGGTCACGCCGTCGCCCATCCGCAGCACGCGTTGCAGATCCGCGATGTGCGCCACCGCCAGGTTGCGGTCGATGTCGTTGTGGCCCACCGCGAAGATGCCCGACACGGTGAAACGCTTGATCTTGGGCATCGCCCCCATCGGCGTGCCCTGGAAGTTGCCGGCGGTCACGACCACGCTGTCGCCCACGCCCACCCGCAACCAGGCGGCCAGTTCCTGCCCCAGCAGGATGTTGAATTCGCCGGGCTGCAGCGAGTCGAGCCGTCCCGCCTTCATCTTGTCGCCCAGCACCGACACCTTGCGCTCTTCCGAGGGCACGATGCCCTGGACCAGCGCGCCCTGCGGATCCGCGTTGCCGGACAGCATCGCCTGTACGTCCACATAGGGCGCCGCGCCGGCCACGCGTGGATCCTGCATCGCCACACGCACCGCGTGCGGCCAGTCCTGCATGTCCTCGCCGGCGCCGGCCACGGTCGCATGGGCGGTCATTTGCAGCAGGCGGTCGCGGATTTCCCGCTGGAAGCCATTCATCACCGACAGCGTGGTGATGAGCACCGCCACGCCGAGCGCGATGCCGATGATGGAAGCCAGCGAGATGAAGGAGATGAAGCCGTTGCGGCGCTTGGCGCGGAGATAGCGCAGGCCGATGGCGACGGGGACGGGTTTGAACATCGGCCTATGGTGCCATCGGCCGGGGGGCGCGCGAAGCACCATCGATGCCAGCGGCCAGCCGCAGTTCACGCCGGGCCGGGGCCGGCAGGGTGTCGGGCCACCAGCCCAGGCGGTGGCGGCGGCCCCGCCGGTCCCGCCAGTGCAGGATGGCCAGTGGCCCGCGCCAGACCAGTTCGGCCTCCCGCACCGGTATTCCCTCCATGGTCACCGGACCGCTGGCCGGGAAGACCCAGGACAGGACCGGCCTGCGCGCTTCGCGACGGGCCAGGCGGACACCCTGCAACGCGGCGCCCAGCGCCAGCGGCCAGGCCGCGACACGCGGCATTTCGCTGGCCAGCACCGCCAGGCCGGCGCCGATGCCCAGCAGGATCAGGATCGCGCACAACAGGCGCGAGGGGCGCCATTCAAGCCGGCAAGGCGCGGATACGCTGGATGAGTGCGGCGAGTTCGCCATCGGGACATTGCTCGTAGCCCATGAACCAGCGCCAGAGCTTATCGTCCTCGCAATCGAGCAGCCGTAGGAAAACACCGCGCTCGGCCTCGGAAGATCCCGCCCAGGCGCGATCGAGGTGGCGTTCGAACAATTGATCCAGTTCGCGCATGCCGCGCCGGCAGCGCCAGCGGATGCGCTTGAGTTCCACGTCTTGGGGATTCATGCCAACCAGAGCAGCCAGGCCATGCGCGCCCAGAAAGCCATCAGGACCAGCGTCGCCAGGGCGTATGCGACGAAGCGGGTCATCACGTGATTGATCGTGCATTGCACGCCGCTGTGCACCGCACGCAGGCCGACGAACGCCCACGCCATCACCAGCATGACGAGGTCGCCGATGCCGGCCTGGGCGGCGAGCAGCACGCCCGCGTAGAACAACACCGGCACCTCGAACAGGTTGCGGAAGTTGTCCGACGCGCGGGTGTCGGACAACAGACGCGCCGCGTCGGCCGATCCGGCCAGCGCCTGCGCGTCGATGCGCTTGCGCATCATTTCGCCCAGCCGCAGGTGATACAGACGGATCCAGACCAGGAACGTCAGTCCCGCCATCGCCACCGCGGGCCAGAGGATCGCAGTGGCGGACGGCGTATCCATGGCGTCAGGCGCGCCGCTCCATCATCAGCTTCTTGATTTCCGCGATGGCCAGCGCCGGATTCAGCCCCTTCGGGCAGGTCCGCGCGCAGTTCATGATGGTGTGGCAGCGGTACAGCTTGAACGGATCTTCCAGGTCGTCCAGGCGCGCACCGGTGTCCTCGTCGCGCGAATCGATGATCCAGCGGTAAGCCTGCAGCAGGATCGCCGGACCGAGGTAGCGCTCGCCGTTCCACCAGTAGCTCGGGCAGCTGGTCGAGCAGCAGGCACACAGGATGCATTCGTAGAGGCCATCCAGCTTCTTGCGGTCCTCCGGCGACTGCAGGCGCTCGCGATCCGGCGGCGCGGGCGTCTGGGTGCGGATCCACGGCTTGATCGAGGCGTACTGCGCGTAGAAGTGGGTCAGGTCCGGGACCAGATCCTTGACCACGTTCATGTGCGGCAGCGGGTAGATCGGCACCTCGGCCTTCTTGCAGTCGCCGATGGCGCGCGTGCAGGCCAGGGTGTTGGTGCCGTCGATGTTCATCGCGCACGAACCGCAGATGCCCTCGCGGCAGGAGCGGCGGAAGGTCAGGGTCGGATCGATCTCGTTCTTGATCTTGATCAGCGCGTCCAGGACCATCGGACCGCAGGCCGCCAGATCCACCTCGTAGGTGTCCAGGCGCGGGTTCTGCCCGTCTTCCGGATTCCAGCGATAGACCTTGAAGGTACGCGGGTTCTTCGCGCCGGGGGCGGGGAAATGCCTGCCCTTCTGGACGCGCGAGTTCTTCGGGAGTGCGAATTCGGCCATTGCTCTAGTCTCTCCCGATCAGTAAACGCGCGGCTTCGGCGGCACCACGTCGACGTCGTCGGTCAACGTGTACATGTGCACCGGGCGGAAATCGAAATTGCACTGGCCCTGCTCGTCGACGCTGACCAGGGTGTGCTTCTGCCAGTTGACGTCGTCGCGCTCGGGGAAGTCCTCGTGCGCGTGCGCGCCGCGGCTCTCGTGGCGCTGCTCGGCGGAGTTGATGGTGGCCACCGCGTTGAGCAGCAGGTTGTGTAGTTCGTAGGTTTCGATCAGGTCCGAGTTCCAGACCAGCGAGCGATCGCTGACCTTCACGTCCTCGAAGGACTTGAAGATGTCGGCCATCTTCTCGCAGCCTTCCTTCAGCGTCTTGCTGGTGCGGAACACCGCCGCGTCGGCCTGCATGGTGCGCTGCATGCGGTCGCGGATGACCGCGGTCGGGGTGTCGCCGCTGGCGTTGCGCAGCTTGTCCAGGTGCGAGAGCGCCTTGTCGCAGGCGTCGCCGGCCAGCGGCTTGTGTGCTCCGCCCGGCTTGATCGTCTCGGCGCAGCGGTTCGCCACCGCGCGACCGAACACCACCAGATCCAGCAGCGAGTTCGAACCCAGGCGGTTGGCGCCGTGCACCGACACGCAGGCCGCCTCGCCGATGGCGTACAGGCCCGGCACCACCGCATCGGGGTTGTCGCCGACCTTGCGCACCACTTCGCCGTGGTAGTTGGTCGGGATGCCGCCCATGTTGTAGTGCACCGTCGGGATGACCGGGATCGGCTGTTTGGTCACGTCCACGCCGGCGAAGATGTGCGCGCTCTCGGCGATGCCCGGCAGCTTCTCGTTGATGACTTCCGGCCCCAGGTGGGTCAGGTCGAGCAGGATGTGATCCTTGTGCTCGCCGACGCCGCGGCCCTCGCGGATCTCGATGGTCATCGAACGCGACACCACGTCGCGCGAGGCCAGATCCTTGTAGTGCGGCGCATAGCGCTCCATGAACCGCTCGCCGTTGCTGTTGCGCAGGATGCCGCCCTCGCCACGCACGCCTTCGGTGATCAGGCAGCCGGCGCCGTAGATGCCGGTCGGGTGGAACTGCACGAATTCCATGTCCTGCATCGGCAGGCCGGCGCGCATCACCAACCCGCCGCCGTCGCCGGTGCAGGTATGGGCGGAGGTGGCGCTGAAGTAGGCACGGCCGTAGCCGCCGGTGGCCAGCACCACGCCGTGGGCGCGGAACAGGTGCAGCGAACCTTCGGCCATGTCCAGGGCGAGCACGCCGCGGCAGACGCCCTCCTCGTCGAAGATCAGGTCGAGCGCGAAGTACTCGATCATGAAGCGCGCGTCGTGCTTCAGCGACTGCTGGTACAGCGTGTGCAGCATCGCGTGGCCGGTGCGGTCGGCGGCGGCGCAGGTGCGCTGCGCCGGCGGACCTTCGCCGTAGCGGGTGGTCATGCCGCCGAACGGGCGCTGGTAGATCTTGCCCTCCTCGGTGCGGCTGAACGGCACGCCGTAGTGTTCCAGCTCGATGATGGCCGGAATCGCCTCGCGGCACATGTATTCGATCGCGTCCTGGTCGCCCAGCCAGTCCGACCCCTTGATGGTGTCGTAGAAGTGGTAGCGCCAGTCGTCTTCGCCCATGTTGCCGAGCGCGGCGGAAATGCCGCCCTGCGCGGCCACGGTATGCGAACGGGTCGGAAAGACCTTGGTCAGGCAGACCGTCTGCAGGCCCTTGGCGGCCAGGCCGAAGGTCGCGCGCAGGCCGGCGCCGCCGGCGCCCACCACGACCATGTCGTACTTGTGTTCGGTAATCTTGTAAGCGGACATTTCGTCAATTCCCCAGCGCGATGCGGGCCACCGCGAAAACACTGATGATGGCGCCGAGCACGGCGATGAAGCGCACCGCGGTCTGGACCACCAGGGCCAGCAGCGAGTGGTGGACGTAGTCTTCCAGCACGACCTGCAGGCCGAGCTGCGCGTGCCAGAACATGGTGATCAGGAAGCCCACCAGCAGCACCGCGTTCCACGGACGCGACACCGCCTCGGTGGCGGCCACGTAGTCCGCGCCGATCAGGTTGACCACGAACACCAGGAACCAGATGCCCAGCAGGACCAGCGCGGTGGCGGTCAGGCGCTGGTTGACGAAATGCGCGGTGCCGGTCTTGGCCGAACCCAGGCCGCGCACGCCCTTCAGCGGGGTGCGGAAGCGGCTCATGCGGCACCTCCCGACAGGACGAAGCCCCAGACCGCGGCGGTGATGACCAGGCTGCCGATCACCGACAACCAGCTGCTGCGGATGAAGGCGGGAATGCTGAAGCCAATCGCGAAATCCTGGACCACGTGGCGGATGCCGTTGCACAGGTGGTAGGCGAACGCCCAGGTCCACGCGAACAGGAACACCTGGCCATACCAGGCGCCGGCGATCGCGGTGAAGCAATTCCAGGACTCCGGTCCCAGCATCAACGCCATCAACCCGCCGGCAATCACCAGCGCGCCCAGGGCCAGGAAGATGCCGGTACCTCGATGCAGGATGGAGGTCGCCATCTGGATCTGCCATCGGTAGACCTGCAGATGGGGGGAAAGCGGACGTTGGTGTGTCGCCATTCGCTGACTCTTTCTCGGCTGGGCGGTCGCCTTGACCGCGTTGGCTCAATGCTGCGGATCAGAAATCGATGCAGCGCCCGTTTTTTTCCCAATCCCCGTAACGCGTCGGCTCGGGACCGTCGCGCCCCCCTATCTCCTTCTGCGCTGGCGCCGGTTCCGCGTGGGTGCCGGATGGAGCGGCAGGCGCGTTTTCGGACGGCAGTGTTCCGGCGTCGGCGTCAGGGATGGGAGCTGTTTCGCCTATCATAGGGGTCTCGCAGTGCACAAAATTTTAATCCCCACCCCCTTGGCTGACAACCTGCCCCCTCCGGAAACACCCGCGACAGCGCTGTCCGACCACGCGGTCCTGAGCCTGGAAGGCCCGGATGCCGTGGCTTTCGCCCATGCGCAGTTCAGCAGCGAAGTCGCCTCGCTGGCGGTGGGACAGTGGCAATGGAGCGCCTGGCTGACGCCCAAGGGGCGCGTCATTGCGCTGTTTGCCCTCGCCCGCCCCGGCGAGCAGGAACTGTTGCTGGTGCTGCCGGATTATCCCGCCGAGGTGCTGGCCGCGGCCTTGCAGCGCTATGTCTTCAGACGAAAGTTGAAGATCGCCGTGCGGCCGGATCTGGTGGTCCAGGGCGTGATGGCGTCTCCCGCGCAAGCCAGCGGTACCCTGCTCGGGAAGTCCGGTGAGGCGCTGGAACTGGATCGGACCGATGCCGGCGGCGCTCGCCACTGGCGGATTGGCGGCGGACCGGTCGCCGGTACCGCCAACGTCGCCGATTGGCGAAGGCACGATCTGCGCCACGGCCTGCCCCGCCTGCCCGAAAGCCAGCGCGAACAATGGACGCCACAACAGCTTTCGCTCGATCGATTGAACGCCTACAGCGTCAAGAAAGGTTGCTATCCGGGTCAGGAAATCGTTGCCCGTACCCATTTCCTCGGCAAGGCCAAGCGTGCGCTGGTCCTGTTTGAAAGCGATGTGCCGCCGGAGCCGGGCAACGCGGTCACCGACGGCAACCGTGACATCGGCGAAATCATCTGCGCGCAGGCGGGCAATCCCGCGCTCGCGCTCGGGGTGATGCCGCTGGAACGCGAACCGGCCACGCTGGCGGCGGGTGGCGTCGCCTTGAAGGAAATCCCACTACTGGACTGACTGCGTCCGCGCCAGCTTGATCCAGGTCAATTACGCGCGCCGGCGGATGCCTACACTGCGGAAAGTTGCTTTCCGCAAGGATGTATCTGCATGCGCCACGACGTGATCATCATCGGAGCCGGCCCGGCGGGACTGTGCCTGGCCCGCGCCCTGGCCGGGCAATCCCTGCGGGTGGCGCTGCTCGAACGGCAGCCGGAATCGGCCATCGCCGAACCGGCGTTCGACGGACGCGAGATCGCCCTCACCCAAGCTTCGATCCGCCTGCTGCGCGAACTCGGTGTGTGGAAACACATTCCGCAGGACGATGTCGCCCCGCTGCGCGCGGCGCGGGTCATGGAAGGCGAATCGCCGCACTGGATGACCGTGGAAGGCGCGCTGGTCGGCAGGTCGCAACTGGGCAGCCTGGTGCCGAACCACCGCATCCGCGCCGCCGCCTGGCGGGCCGTCCAGGGCCTGCCGACGCTGGACTGGTATCCGGACGCGCGGATCGAATCGGTCCGGACCACGCCGGAGCAAGCCGAAGTGAATCTGCAGGACGGAACACGCCTGCACGCGTCGCTCCTGATCGCCGCCGACAGCCGTTTCTCGGAAACCCGTCGCGCGCTCGGCATCGGCGCCTACCAGAACGATTTCGGCAAGAGCATGCTGGTATGCCGGATGCAGCACGAGCTTCCGCACTATGGCATCGCATGGGAATGGTTCGGCCATGGCCAGACCCTGGCCATGCTGCCGCTGCGCGAACATCTCTCCTCCGCGGTGCTGACCGTGCCCCACGCGGAAGCCCGGCGACTGCAGGATCTGCCCGCCGAGGCATTCGCCGCCAGCATGCGCGAGCGCTACGGCAATCGCCTTGGCGCGATGCAGCTGGAAAGCAGCCGCCACGTGTATCCGCTGGTCGGCGTCTATGCGCACCGTTTCGTCGGCCAGCGTTTCGCGGTGGCCGGCGACGCGGCCGTGGGCATGCACCCGGTGACCGCGCACGGATTCAACCTGGGCCTGGCCAGCGTGGAGCGGTTGTCGGAACTCGCCCGCACCGCGCGGGCGCAGGGCCGCGACCTGGGCGGCGATGCGCTGCTGGCGCGCTACCAGCGCCGCCATCGCGCCGGCAGCCTGCCGCTCTATCTGGCCACCGCCACCGTCGTGCGGGTGTTCACCGATGATCGCCCGCCGGTGCGGAAGCTGCGGGAAACCATCCTGCGCGCAGGCCAGCAGTTGCGGCCGTTCCGGCGCCTGCTGGCCGCGCAACTGGTGGACGATGCGCCACTCGACGCCCCGCTGCCGGCGCGCGTGCGCCGGGGCTTGGCGCAGTTGCTGCCGCGCCGCGCCTGAGCGCTCAGCCCAGCCAGGTCTCGAAGCGATCCAGGAACATCTGCAGGCGCCTGCGGGCGCGCTCGTCGACGACGTCGCCAGCCGCGTCGATCAATCCTTCCTTGAACTGGATGGCGATTTCCGGTTGCGGCAGCACCGCCACGTCCACGGCCGCCAACACGTTGCGCAGGTGCTGCTGCGAGGACACCGTGCCGTGCATGCCCGGCGACGTACCGATGATGCCGGCGCGCTTGCCGGCGAAGGTGGTGCTGCCGGCCGGACGACTGGCCACGTCGATCGCGTTCTTCAGCACGCCCGGCATCGATCGGTTGTATTCGGGAGTGACGAACAGCAGCGCGTCGGCCTGCTCGATGCCTTGCTTGAAGCGCAGCCCCGCCGCCGGGAAATCCGCGTCGTCGTCCTGGTTGTAGAGCGGCAGATCGCCGATTTCCAGGACCCGGAACGCAAACCGGTCCCCGGCCAGCCGCTGCACCGCGCCGGCCAGTTGGCGGTTGAAGGAATCCTTGCGCAGGCTGCCGATGATGATGGCCACGACCGGTGCTGGCATGGAGAACTCCCGTTGCGGTGAAAGGGCCACGAGCATACCAGCCCCGCGACAGGGCAATGCCCTGTCGCATCACGCGTGGCTCAGGCCAGCCGATCCGCCGCCGCCACGATGTCCTCGTCGCCCGGCAGCACCAGGAACGCGGCGCCGGCCAACGGCGTGTAGGTGTCCGTGCCGACCACGCGCTGGAACGGGCGCGCGCGATAGCCGCCCTCCGCGATCGCGGTGATGACGCCCTCGCCCACGCCGGCCGAATGGCGGCCCTCGTCGACGATCAGGATGCGCTTGGCGGTCGCGGCCTGTTCGACGATGAACGCCTCGTTGAGCGGCACCAGCCAGCGCAGGTCCACCACCCTTACCTTCCAGCCATGCTTCGCCTCGATGCTGCGTGCGGCGCGCAGGCTCATCGGTACGCCGTTGCCGTAGCTGAAGATGACCAGGTCGTCGGCGTCGGCGTCATACACGCGGCCTTCGCCCAGCACCATCGCCTGATCCTGCGCGGGATACGGGAACAGCCACTGGCCGTCGCCGGGCTCGTACAGGTCCTTGGTCATGTACAGCGCGATCGGCTCGAGGAACGCGGTGACGCGGCCATCGACCTTGGCCAGTGCCGCCAGCGTGCGCAGCATCATCGCCGCATCATCGCCGCGCGAGGGGCAGCCGACGACCAGGCCGGGGATGTCGCGCAGCGCGGTGATCGAGTTGTCGTTGTGGAAATGCCCGCCGAAGCCGCGCTGGTAGCCCAGGCCGGCGATGCGCACCACCATCGGGTTGCGGTACTGGTTGTTGCTGAAGAACTGCAGGCTGGCCGCCTCGCCGCGAATCTGGTCGCAGGCGTTGTGGAAATAGGCCAGGTACTGGATTTCCGGCAGCGGCAGCATGCCCAGGTTGGCGTAACCCTGGGCCAGGCCGAGGATCATCGTCTCGTCCAGCAGCGTGTTGAACACGCGGCTGCCCTTGAACGCCTTGTGCAGGCCCTTGGTGACCGTGTACACGCCGCCTTTCTGCGCCACGTCCTCGCCGAACAACAGCGTCTCGGGATACTTGCAGAACAGATCGTGCAGCGCGTTGTTGATCTGGATGGCGAGATGGCGCGGCGGCAGCTTCTCCGGCAGCTTTTCCTCGCTGCCGAACGCGGCCACTCGCTTGTCGTGCGGCACGTTGCGCGCGGCTTCGGCGGCCACCTTGTCCGGGGTATACGGCGCCAGCGGCGCGATCACTTCCTCCAGCGTGGTGATCTTGGGCCGGCGATCGGCTTCCTCGGCGGCGGCGAAGCAGCGCTGGCGGATGTTCTCGTAGAACGCCAGCAACTCCTCGCGGCTCATCAGGCCGGATTCCAGCGCGATCGCCGCCGAACGCAGCAGCGGGTCGGTGGCTTCCACCGCCACCAGTTCCTCGATCGGCCGCCATTCGATTTCGAAGTCGGTACCGGCATGGCCCATGATGCGGGTGGTGCGCAGGTGCAGGAAGGTCGGACGCCGGGTGGTGCGGCAATGTTCGACCGCCGCCTGCACCTGGCCGTAACCGTTCGCCAGGTCCAGACCGTCTGCGTAGAAATAATCCAGGTCGGCGCGATCGCGGAAATTGCGTCCCACCCAGCCATCCGGCGTCTTCACCGAAATGCCGATGCCGTTGTCCTCGCACACGAACAGGACCGGCGCGGGCAGCTTCTGGTAGGCCGTCCAGGCCGCCGCGTTGAACGCGGTCTGCGCGGTAGCGTGGTTGCTGGAGGCGTCGCCGAACGAGCAGATGGCGATGCTGTCTTCCGGAATCGGTGAGGCATGGCCGATGCGGCGGGCCTGCTCGATGGCGATCGCGGTGCCCAGCGCCTTCGGCAGGTGCGAGGCGATCGTCGAGGTCTGCGGCAGCACCCACAACGGCTTGCTGCCCCACACCTTGTGGCGTCCGCCGGAGGCCGGATCCTCGGCGCTGGCGGCGAACGACAGCGCCGAATCCATCACCGGATCCATGCCCGGAAGCTTGCGGAAACGTTCGGCCATGAAACCGCCGCTGCGGTAGTGCAGGAACGCCGGATCGGTGTGCCGGGTCAACCGCGCGACCATCGCATTGCCTTCATGGCCGGAGCTGCCGATGGTGTAGAAGACCTTGTTCTGCACGCGCAGCACGCGCGCCATCAGATCCAGGTGGCGCGAAATCAGCTGGGATTCCAGCAGGTCGGCGAATCCCTGCCGATCCAGCGCGCTGCCCGGCAGGATGGCGGATGCGGTTCCACGGCCGGATTGGCCGTTCCAGACCTTCACGAACTCGATGAAGTTCTGATCGCAGATTTCGGCGCGGTTGAGGCCCTTCATGCGGGCGGGAATGGTCTGGACGGTCATGGCACTCGTGGATGGATTCAGGAATTCGCCAGGCGCTCGGCGACATCGTCGGCGACCGCGGGCATGGGGATGAAACCCGGCGTCGCGCTCACGCGCGACAACCAGGTGGAAACACGGGGAAACTTCGACAGCTCGAAGCCGCCATCGGCGGCGCAATGCGTATAGGCGAACAGGGCGATGTCGGCGACGCCGTAGTCGTCACCGGTGAACCAGTCCGCCTGTTGGAGATGGCGTTCCATCACCGCCAGCGCCTGCTCGCCGCGCTCGATCAGGCGTGGCAGATCGGCGCGCCGTGGTGAATCCGGCGGCGTCCAGCCACGGATGAAGCGCGCCACCGCGACATAGGGCTCATGGCTGTATTGCTCGAAGAACAGCCAGCTCAACGCCTGCGCCCGCTGCCAGGCATCGGCCGGCAGGTACGCGCTGCCCTCGGCCAGCCAGCACAGGATGGCGTTGGATTCGGTCAGGACGCGACCATCGCCGCGTTCCAGCATCGGCACCTTGCCGTTGGGATTCTTGGCCAGGTAGTCCGGCGTGCGGGTGGCGCCGTTCGGGCTGTCGACTTCGACCCAGCGGTAGTCGCGTCCCAGTTGTTCCAGCAGCAGGCGCACCTTGTGGCAGTTGCCGGACACTGAATAGCCGTGCACGGTGATCGATTCAGTGGACATGATGTTCCCGGGTGGCGAGGAATGCGGAAATGCGTCGCGCCTTGGCCAGATCCTTGTCGCGGCCGAACAGCAGCAGGATGCGTCGCTGCTCGGATGGCGTCGGCACGGGGATGGCGTGGCCGTTCACCTCCACCTGCAACTCCGAGGCCACCTGTACGGGCTGCCAGTCGTCTGCCACGCGGACTTCCAGATCGCCCATCACCTCCAGTGGCATCGGCAGATGCGCGAAGCGTGCGAAGCGGGATCGGAAACGGCCGTCATCGGCGGGACGATAGTGAGCGTCGCGATGCGCCGTCCACGCTTCTGCCAGGGCATCGGCATCCCGCGCGCTACATAGCAGATCGACGTCGTTCGGCTCCGGACCATCGACGCCCGCCAGGCGCATCGCGGCGCTGCCGATGACCCACCAGGGATCGCGGAAGCACGCGCGTGCGATCGGCACCAGGCCGGCCAGCGTGGCCATCAGGCGCGTATCGATGGAAGCGGGTGCGATCACTCGCCGCGTCCCGCGCGCCACGCGTCGCGGCTCTGGCCCCAGACATCCAGTTCGATCGACTCGAACGGCGGCGGCAGCCGGGTCTGGCGCAGCTTGCGCGACCCCAGGCGCTCGGCCAGCTTCTGCGACGGCACGTTCTCCGCGTCGATGCAGTGGATGATGTCGGTCCAGCCGAGGTTGTCGAATGCCCAGTCGATGGCCGGCCGCGCCGCTTCCAGCGCATAGCCCTTGCCCTGGGCCGCCCGCCGGAGCGACCAACCGACTTCATTGCCGGGCCAACCCTCCGGCTTCCACGGTCCCAACTGACCCAGCCATTCGCCGGTGGCGCGGTCGATGATCGCGAACATGCCGAAACCGTCGAGCCACCAGGAGCCCGGCTGCCACAGGAACCGGCGCCAGGCTTCCGGACGGGTGACCGCTCCGCCAATGAAGCGGGCCGCTTCCTCGTCGGCCTGGAGTTCGGCGAAACCGTCGAAGTCCTCGCGTCGTGGCGGCCGCAGGATCAGGCGTTCGGTTTCGAGTTTCAGTTCGTCGATGCCCCGGCTCATGCAGTCTTTCCTCCCCGTGCGAACCATTGTTCGCGTGACTGTCCCCAGATTTCGACCGGCTTGCCTTCATGCGGCGCCGGCAGTTCGCCCATGCGCAGGAAGCGCGAGCCAAGCTTGGCCGCGACCACTTTGGAATTCTGGTTGTCCGGATCGATGGTGTGGATGATTTCCTGCCAGCCCAGCCGCTCGAACGCCCAGTCGGCCGCCGCGCGCGCCGCTTCCGGCGCATAACCGTGGCCCCAGGCCTCGCGGGCGATACTCCAGCCGATCTCGGTGCCGGGCCAGCCGAGCGGGCACCAGGGCCCGACCCGCCCGACCCAACGACCGCTGGACTTCTCGATCACCGAGAACATCGCGAAGCCTTCCATCTGCCAGCAGCCGACCATCGCCGCCAGGCTGCGGTAGGCCATCGGGGGCGGTTGCACGCCGCCGATATAGCGGGTGGCCTCCTCGTCGGCCACGAACGCGGCCCACGCCTCATAGTCCTCGCGACGCTGCGGCCTCAGCCACAGGCGCTCGGTTTCCAGTCGCAGATCGAAGATGCTCAAGGTCTGCCCCTCATGTCGCGGCGGGACGGAGGACGCCAGGCCAGCGGCACGGGCCTGGTGCCCGCACCGCGTTCACCCGCCGCCCTTCGCAGCACCCGCCGCATCCGCGGCGGGCGAGTTGGTTCAGAACGCGCTGATTCCGGTCAGTTCGCGGCCGATGACCAGTTGGTGCACGGTCTCGGTGCCTTCGTAGGTGATGACCGATTCCAGGTTCAGTGCGTGGCGGATCGCGGCGTGCTCGGTGGTGATGCCGGCGCCGCCGAGCAGGTCGCGGCATTCGCGCGCGATGTCGATCGCCATGCGGCAATTGTTCCACTTGGCCAGCGATACCTGCTGCGGCTGCAGGGTGCCCGCATCCTTGAGCCGGCCGAGCTGCAGCGACAGCAGCTGCGCGAGGGTGATCCGGCGGGCCATCTCGGCCAGCTTGATCTGCGCGCTCTGGGTCGCCGCCACCGGACGGTTGAACAGGATGCGTTCCTTGGAATAGTTCAGCGCCTCGTCCAGACAGGCGATGGCCGCACCGATCGGCCCCCAGGTGATGCCGTAGCGGGCCTGGGTGAGGCAGCCCAGCGGTCCCTTCAGTCCCTTGACGTTGGGCAGGCGGCTGGAATCGGGCACGCGCACGTTGTCGAAGAACAGCGCGCTGGTCACCGACGCGCGCAGGCTCATCTTGTGCTTGATTTCCTGGGCGGTGAAGCCCGGCGTGCCCTTCTCCAGCACGAAGCCCTGGATGCCTTCGTCGGTCTGCGCCCAGACGATCGCGATGTCGGCCAGGTTGCCGTTGGTGATCCACATCTTGGAACCGTTGATCACCCAGTCGCCGCCGTCACGGCGCGCGTTGGTCTTCATGTTGGCCGGATCCGAACCGCCATGCGGCTCGGTCAGGCCGAAGCAGCCGATCACCTTGCCGGCGGCCATGTCGGGCAGCCAGCGCTGGCGCTGCTCTTCGCTGCCGTAGGCGTAGATGGGATACATGCACAGCGACGACTGCACGCTGACGAAGCTGCGGATACCGCTGTCGCCGCGTTCCAGTTCCTGGCAGATCAGGCCGTAGCTGACCCCGTTCAGGCCGGCGCAGCCGTACTTTTCCGGCAGCGAGGAACCCAGCAGGCCCAGTTCGGCGATTTCCGGGACGAGTTCCTTCGGGAAGCGGCCCTGGTCGAACGCCTCGCCGATGATGGGACGCACGCGCTCGTCGGTGAAGCGGGCCACGGTGTCCTGCACCGCGCGCTCTTCTTCGGAAAGCAGGGAACGGACATCAAACAGGTCGTACGGATTCAGGGCCATGCGGGATTCGTGCCGGTTCGGACAATCCCGCATTGTATGGGCTGCTCCGGGCGGGCGGTAAGCCTTCAGGTCGTAAAGGAAAGGCCGGCATTTCGCCGGCCTTTCGGGGGGTGTTTCGTGGAAACGTCGGGGACCGGGCTCAGCCCTTGGCGGGAGTCGCCACGGCGGCGGTCTGGGTGACCACCTTGCCATCGATCACCGGCAGCCGATCGCTGTCCGGCTTCTGGTCCAGGCGCACGGTGTTCTCCTGGCCGTCGAGGCGATAGGTCACGTCATAGCCGACCACCTTCTCGCCATTGCCCATCGGGATGCGGCTGCCCGGCTTCTTGTCCATCCGCATGGTGCCGGTGGTGCCGTCCGGGTTGCGGTAGGTGACGTTGTAACCGGTCACCCGCGACGACTCGGAGCTGGCGGTTTCGGTATGGCACTGGCGCTCGGTGCGCTCGACCACGCGGCCACCGACGTGGCGCTTGTCGACCTGGTTGCCGATTACGCCGCCGGCCACCGCGCCGGCCACGGTTGCGGCCTTGCGCCCGCTGCCGCCGCCGACCTGGTTGCCGAGCAGGCCGCCGATGACCGCACCGGCCACGGTGCCGCCGGTGTTGCCGTCGCGCTCGGGCAGGCGCTCCTGCACCACCACGTCCTGGCACACCTCGTGCGGGGTGCTGGTGGTGGTGGTCTCGCGCACCGGTTCGGTGCCGATCACGGTCGCGTAGAGTTTCTCGCTGGTGGTCACCGGCTTGACGTTGAGCACGTCGGCGTACTGCAGCGTGTCGGCCGGAATGACGTTGTCGGTCGCCGCCGCGTCATCGGTGGCGAGTGCCGGATCGGCCAGCGGCGCGGTCTCGGCCGTCGGCGCGCCAGCGGCCTTGTCTCCGCTCTTCATGAAAGCGGCAGTCGCCACGCCGCCCACCAGCAGCGCGCCGGCAGCGACCAGAATCATGGTGGTGTTGTTCTTCATCGCAGCCTCCATTGCGGGCCTCGCCCGAGTCACATTTCGGGCATCATTCCACCACTACGAACCTGAACCAAGCCCCGTTTCATGCAGACGAAATCGTACTTTTCGTGAACGGCGGCGCAGTCCCGCGCGACGTGCTAGCGTGTGGCCCCATCGACCCTGCGGAGACCCGCACCGTGGCCAATCCCCTTCTGTTGCCCGTGCTGGAATGGGCCCGGAGACTGCGTTACCCCACCCTGTTCAAGATCACCGCAGGGCTGTTCGTCCTGAGCGTACTGCTGCCGCCCGGCATCGATCCGATTCCATTCCTGGACGAACTGGTGTTCGGCCTGGGCACGCTGCTGCTGGCGAACTGGAAGCGCCGCAAGGATCCGGCGCCACCGCTGGAGCCGGGCCGGCCCTCGCGCTGACGTGCGGCTGATCGACAGCCATTGCCACCTCGACGCCGCCGAGTTCGATGCCGACCGGGACGCGGTGATCGCCCGCGCGCGCGAAGCCGGCGTCGCCCATCAGATCATCCCGGCGGTCGAGGCCGCCGGCTGGTCCGCCCTGCGCACGCTCTGCCGCGATCAACCGGATCTGCACCCGGCCTATGGCCTGCACCCGATGTACCTGGCGCGGCACCGGGAGGAGCATCTGGACGAATTGCGCGAATGGCTCGCAAACGAACGGCCGGTCGCGGTCGGTGAATGCGGCCTGGACCATTTCGTCGGGGATCTGGACCCGGGAATCCAGCGGCACTATTTCGAAGCGCAACTACGGCTGGCGCGCGAATTCGAGCTGCCGCTGATCATCCACGCGCGGCGTGCGGTGGACGAGGTCATCGCGGCGGTGCGCCGCGTCGGCGGCCTGCGCGGGGTGGTGCACAGCTTTTCCGGCAGCCCGGAACAGGCACGCCAGTTGTGGAATGCCGGCTTCCTGATCGGCCTCGGCGGCCCGGTCACCTATGAACGCGCGCAGCGGCTGCGCGGGCTGGTCGCCGCGATGCCGCTGGAGCACCTGCTGCTGGAAACCGACGCGCCGGACCAGCCCGACGCGGCGCTCCGCGGCCAGCGCAACGAGCCGGCGCGGGTGTCGATCATCTGCCGGACCATCGCGCAATTGCGTGGCGAACCCGAGGACGATATCGCCGCGGTCACGCGCGGCAATGCCGCGCGCCTGTTCGGATTGGCCGCCTGAGTCTCAGGCCGCCGGCTTCTTTTCCTTGAGCAGCAGTTCCAGTGCCTTGCCCACCATGGCGAAGGCGAATGCGCCGGTAATGTGGGTCGCCGCGCCCAGGCCGACGCCGCAATCGAGCTTCAACGCCGCGTCGGCGCCCAGTTGCGGGCGCAGGCCGCACACGCTGCCATCGGCCTGCGGATACTTGACGTTCTCCAGCGAGTACACCGCGGTCACGCCGAAGTAGCGATCGCGGTTCTTCGGAAAATTGAACTCGCCACGCAGCTTCTTGCGCACCAGCGCCAGCAGCGCGTCGTGTTCGGTGCGGGAGAGATCGCGCAGGCGGATCTGGGTGGGATCGGTGCGCCCGCCCGCCGAACCGGACACGATGACCGGCAGCTTGCGCCGCCGGCACCAGGCGATCATCTCGACCTTGGTGCGGAAACTGTCGCAGGCGTCCAGGACCAGATCGAAACCGCGGTCGAGCAGTTCCTCCAGGTTGGCCCCGGTCAGGAACGCCGGCACCACCTCGATCTCGACATCCGGATTGATCGCGCGGCAGCGCTCGGCCATCGCTTCGGCCTTGTTGCGCCCGTACTGCCCTTCCAGCGCGGGCAACTGGCGATTGGTGTTGGACACGCAGATGTCGTCCGCATCGATCAGGGTCAGGTGGCCGACGCCGGAACGCGCCAGCGCCTCCACCACCCAGGAGCCGACGCCGCCCAGGCCGACCACCGCCACGCGCCGTTCGGCGTAGCGGTTGACCGCGCCCTGCCCGTACAGGCGGTCGATGCCGGCGAAACGATCCTTGAGGACTTTCTTCATCCGGCAATTGTAGACATGGCGCGAGGTGTGACGTGCGTCGTACCATGGCACGGACTTTTCCAAAGGAGCCCGCCGCATGGCCAGCCAGCCGACCGCCAAGTCGTCCAACGCTTCCCGCTACCTGTTCCTGTTCCTGATCGGCCTGGTGATCGGCGCGGTCGCCACGGTGATGGCGATGCGTGCGATCCAGGCGCGCCAGGATCCCTTCCCCGACAGCGTCATGCACGTGATGCAGAAGCACGCGGGCCTGCTGGGCGACAAGGTGGCGCAGAGCCGTTGCGCGGCCACGGACACGGTGCCGCACGTGCGGGCCCTGCGCACGATGGCCAACGACCTGGAACTCGCCCTGCCCGGCCTGGCCGAGGATCAGCGCTTCGTGACCCACGCCAGCGATTTCCGCGCCAAGCTCGACGCCAGCCTGGCCACGCCACCGACCGATTGCACCGCGGCCAAGGCGCTGGCCGATCAGGTCAAGGAAAGCTGCAAGGGCTGTCACCAGGACTTCCGCGGCTGAATTGCGGCTGACGCTTCACGCCTGCGATGACGGCCCGGAGCGGTGCAGTTGTCGCGGGGTTCACGCAGGTGGCGCGAGGATGCGTGCGACCGGGCCGCGCCATCGCGTCACCCGGTTCTGATCGAATGTCCAAGATCGGACCACGTGAACCAGGAGGAGCCATGAATCTTCGTATGTTTGCCATCGGTGCCGTTGCCTCGCTGGCGCTGGCCGGTTGCGCCACCAGTTCGCCCGGCTATGGCGGCGGCGGTTACAACAGCGGCGGTTATCGCCCGGCGCCTTCGAACAACTACTGTGCCGACTGCGGCATCGTCGAGCGCATCGATGTCGTGTCCTCCGGACGCTCCGCGCCCAGCGCGACCGGCGCGGTCCTGGGTGGCATCGTCGGCGCAGTCGCGGGCCGCCAGATTTCCGAGCATACCGGCGGCAGCAAGGGCAACAAGAACATTGCCACCGTCGCGGGCGCCGCGGCCGGCGCGATGGCCGGCAACGCCATCCAGAACCGCACCACCGGCGATAGCTACAACATCACCGTGCGCATGGACGATGGCCGTCGCCTGACCTTCAGCCAGCACGATCTGGGCGGCATCCGCGAGAACACCTACGTGCGGATCCAGAACGGCCGGGTGGTCCTGCGATAACGCTGTCCTGCGACGGGACGCATTCCCGCCGCGCAAAGAAAAAGCCCGACCTGAGTCGGGCTTTTTCTTCGTGTCCGGTCGTGACAACCGGCGCGAATATTGGCGAGACCTTACAGCGGCTGCACGGCGTCGGCCTGCAGGCCCTTCTGGCCCTGCACGACGGTGAAGCTGACCTTCTGGCCTTCCTTCAGGCTCTTGAAGCCCTGGGTCTGGATGGCGCGGAAATGCACAAACACGTCTTCACCGTTCTCACGGCTGATAAAGCCGAAGCCCTTGGCATCGTTGAACCATTTCACGGTTCCGGTTTCACGGTCGGACATCTACTTGCTCCTTGGAACTCTGGGTGGTGGAAACGCCTCTCGGCGGCTGGTTGCAAGGAGGAAGCGAGGTACAACGATGTAGCGGATCATGGATCTACCGCATCTAGGCCACGATTCACGGTGACCTTGGCAAACACAGCGAGCGCACACTAACTCGCAATTTGTGAAAATGCAAACCGTCCGCGGGCACCCGAAACGGCGCCCAACCTGTTGATTCGACAAGGAGAATTTCGCTTGGACCTGACCACCCTGTACTACGTCCTGGCCGTCGTGCTCATCCTGGTCGGCCTGGCCGGGGTCATCCTGCCCGCGCTGCCCGGCCTGCCGCTGGTGTTCGCGGGCATGCTGCTGGCCGCCTGGGCGGGCGATTTCCAGCAAATCGGCTGGGTCACCGTGGTCCTGCTGGGGGCGCTGACCGCGCTGTCGGTGGCGGTGGATTTCTTCGCCACGCTGGTGGGCGCCAAGCGCGTGGGCGCCAGTGGCAAGGCTCTGCTCGGCGCGGCGATCGGCACCTTCGCCGGCTTGTTCTTCGGTCCCATTGGTCTGTTCGCCGGACCATTCGTGGGCGCCCTGCTGGGCGAGCTTTGGCACAGCCGTGAAATCGGCCAGGCCACCAAGGTCGGCCTGGGCACCTGGCTGGGCATCGTCCTGGGCGTGGTACTGAAGCTGGGGCTGGCGTTCGCGATGCTCGGCCTGTTCCTGTTCGCCTGGGTGTTCTGACCCCGTCGGCCTCATCACTCCGTCATCGGGCACAATCGCCCGGCTTCTCCGTTCCCCTGACTGGTCCGATCGCATGACACCCCACCCCACCCGGCACCTGCTGCCGTCCCTGATCGCCATGACCCTGGCCACCGCCCCGGCCTTCGCCCAGGAGCCACAGCCCGCCGTGGTGACCCCCGAGGCATGCCGGGCCATCGAAACCGACGCCTCCCGCCTGGCCTGCTACGACGCCGTGTTCGGACGCCGGCCATCGGATACCCGCGCCGCCGACGCCGAGGCCACCGCCGCCCGCAGCAGCCTGGATCAACAGCAGATCCAGCAGGAATCGGAGGCGGGCGAAGCGGGCACCGAACACCGCGAACACCGCCGCCTCGGCGCCTGGTTCCGCACCGACGATCCGATGCTGCAGGAAGCCCTGGCCAACGCCGGCAAGGGCTCGCTGCTGGACAGCCGCTGGGAGCTGGCCAAGGACTCCAAGCTGGGCGTGTTCCAGTTGCGCGGCTACAAACCGCTGTACCTGATGCCGGTGTTCTGGACCAGCGACAAGAACGAGATGCCGCACTCGCCCAACCCGCGCAACACGGTGACCGAGCCACAGCCGCTGGACAACACCGAGGCCAAGTTCCAGCTGAGCTTCAAGACCAAGTTCGCCGAGAACCTGTTCGGCGACAACGGCGATCTGTGGGGCGGCTACACCCAGAGTTCGCGCTGGCAGGTCTACAACGGCGAGGAATCGCGCCCCTTCCGCGAAACCAACTACGAACCGGAAGTGATGCTGGTGTTCCGCAACAACTACAGCCTGGGCGGCTGGAAGGGACGCATGGCCGGGGTGGGCATCAACCACCAGTCCAACGGACGCGGCGATCCGCTGTCGCGCAGCTGGAACCGGGTGATCTTCACGGTCGGCCTGGATCGCGAGAACTGGGCGCTGGTGCTGCGCCCGTGGTGGCGCGTGCCGGATGGCAACGACGATGACAATCCGGACATCGAGGATTACATCGGTCGCGGCGACGCCATGCTGACCTACAGCAAGGGCGGCCACGAGTTCACCGTGCTGGCGCGCCACTCGCTGCGCACCGGCGACAAGTCGCATGGCGCGGTGCAACTGGATTGGGGCTTTCCGATCCATCGCAGCTTCCGCGGCCACATCCAGGCTTTCCACGGTTACGGGGAAAGCCTGATCGACTACAACCACAAGGCCACCTACATCGGCCTGGGCATCTCCCTGCTGGAGTGGTACTGATGAGCGAGGTGACGATTTACCACAATCCGGCCTGCGGCACTTCGCGCAACGTGCTGGGCCTGATCCGCAACGCCGGCATCGAACCACGGGTGATCGAGTACCTGAAGACGCCGCCGGATCGCGAGACCCTGACCGCGCTGATTGCGCGGATGGGCGTGCCGGTGCGCGAGGTCGTGCGCGCCAAGGAACCCATCCACGCCGAACTGGGACTGGACCAGCCGGGCGTGGACGACGGCACGCTGATTGAGGCGATGCTCGCCCACCCGGTCCTGATCAACCGCCCCATCGTGGTGACGCCCGACGCGGTGAAGCTGTGCCGCCCCTCGGAGACGGTGCTGGACATCCTGCCGCAACCGCAGCGCGGCGCCTTCAGCAAGGAAGACGGCGAGCCGGTGGTGGACGCGGCCGGAAACCGGCTGGCCTGACGTACACTCGGCGGGTACGGATACCCGCTTCGTCCGGAAAGGAATCGCATGCCACGCAAGCACCGCTCGTTCTTCGCCTACGCCTCCGCCCTGCTCGGCCTGCTGAGCCTGATGGCGGTGCTGTGTTTCCACTTTCCGGAAATGCTGACCAGCAAGGAATTCCGCGCGGTCTACAGCGAGCAGTTCGCCCGCCACCTGCTGCTGATCGGACTGAGCGCGGCGTTCGTGCTCGGCACGCTGGCGATCCTGCGCGATCGCAACAAGCGCATCGCCTTGGTCGGCGTGGGCAGCGCGACCCTGGCGGTGCTGCTGGGCGGCACCAACGTGCAATTCGACGCCATCGGCAAGACGCCCTACTCGCTGGGCCTGGACTGGTTCGTGATCTCGCTGTTCTTTTCGGCGCTGGTGTTCGTGCCGTTGGAACGCTACCTGGGCAAGCGCCGGATCTCGCCGCTGCGGCCGGGCTGGCGCACGGACGTGGCGTACTTCTTCATGAGCCACGTGCTGGTGCAGTTCATCCTGATCCTGGTCACCGCCTCCACTTCGACGATCGCGGGGCTGGCCGCGTTCCCGGCACTGAAGGACGCGATCCAGTCGCTGCCGGTGTGGGTGCAGTTCCTGCTGGCGGTGTTCGTGGCCGATCTGGCCCAGGCGCTGCTGCATCGCGCCTACCACAACGTGCCATGGCTCTGGCGTTTCCACGCCGTGCACCATTCCAGCCGGGAAATGGACTGGCTGGCCGGATCGCGCATCCACTTCGTCGAGATCGTCATGACCCGCAGCGCGGTGCTGCTGCCGCTGCTGGTGCTCGGCTTCTCGGCGCCGGCGGTGAACGCCTACGTGATCCTGGTTGGCCTGCAGGCGGTGCTGGCGCACGCCAACCTGGGCATCCGCTTCGGCTGGCTGGAATACCTGCTGGTGCTGCCGCGCTACCACCATTGGCACCACGCCCGGCACAAGGACTACCTGGACGTGAACTACGCCATCCACCTGCCGCTGGTGGACATGCTGATGGGCACCTTCAAGCTGCCGCCGCGCCGGGAGGACTGGCCGGAGGAGTACGGGGTGATGAAGCTGGAAACGGTCCCGCGCGGCATCGTGCGCCAGCACCTGATGCCGTTCCAGCGCGGGCGCAAGTTCGACGAATACGTCGACTGAGCGAGGCGCCCCGGTTCAGCCGGGCCGCCTCGCGCGGAACCGATCAGGTCCAGTCGGTCAGCCCTTCGCGGGCATAGACTTCCTTGAACGCGGGGCGCGACTTCATGCGATCGGCGTAGGCCTTCAGCACCGGCCAGGTGTCGGACGGCTTCGGCATGTTGCGCGACCAGCGCATCAGCATGGTGGTCATGAAATCGACCACGGTGAGCTGATCGCCCACCATCCACGGACCATCGGCTTGCAGGTGATCGGCCACGCGCTGCCATGCGGCCTCGATGCGCTGGCGCGCGTGCGCGCGCACCGCCTCGGCGTTTTCCGCGCCGGCGATTTCGTCGGAGTAGAACCAGGCGCGATAGGCCGGCAACAGCGTGTTGGCCATGAACAGCATCCACTGGTAGTAGCGCGCGCGTTCCGGCGTTCCCGCCGGCGGCGCGAGATTCGCCTGCGGATGGCGATCCGCCAGATGCAGCAGGATGGCCGCCGACTCGGTGATCACCTGCCCGTCCAGATCCAGCGCCGGCACCACGCCGGCCGGATTGACCTTCAGGTATCCGGGCGCCTTCTGGTCGCGCTTGTCGAAGTCCAGCAGATGCAGCCGGTGCGGGATGTCCAGTTCGATCAGCAGCCAATGCACGACCAGGCTGGCGGTGCTGGGGGAGTAGTACAGGGTGGTGGTCATGATGCTCCTCTTGGTTCCGCCGCACCGCGATCGCAGGCACGGCCGATAAGTCCCAGATGCGTATGGGCGAAGCCCGATTCGTATTTCAGGCCATATCCCAGGGCGCGATCGAAACCGACATGCGCCAGCCAGATCAATGCGATGCCTTCGGGGGCTTCGCCCGGGTTCAGGCCACCACCACCGGAATCTTGCCGATGCGCGCCTGCCATTCCTTCGGGCCGGTGTTGTGCACCGAGGTGCCCTGCGAATCGACCGCGACGGTGACCGGCATGTCCTGCACCTCGAACTCGTAAATCGCTTCCATGCCCAGGTCGGCGAAACCGACCACGCGCGCGGCCTTGATCGCCTTGGATACCAGGTAGGCCGCGCCACCGACCGCCATCAGGTAGGCCGACTGGTGCTTCTTGATCGCCTCGATGGCGGCCGGGCCGCGCTCGGCCTTGCCGACCATGCCCAGCAGGCCGGTCTGCGCCAGCACCTGTTCGGTGAACTTGTCCATGCGGGTGGCGGTGGTGGGA